>JBBRRK010000118.1:0-12382 GCA_038200765.1 Nitrospirales bacterium | reverse complement strand
TACGATCGGCAGCCGAGTGATGGGCTGGCTGACGGTGAGGTACTGACTTAAAACAGTCCTGAGTGCTGAGTTGTGAGTTCTGAGTTAGGTTCTGAGCGAGAAATCGAAGGGAAGACATGGAACACCGGCGTTCTCAGAGTATCGTACAGGACAAGAGTTTTCGTTTCGCAGTGCAGCTCGTTGGATACATTCGCCGACAGCCGAAAGATCGTGTGAACCTTGTTCTGACCAGACAACTACTCCGTTCAGGGACCTCCGTCGGAGCCAACATTGAAGAGGCCTTGGATGGGCACAGCCGTAAGGATTTCGTGGCCAAACTGGCGATTGCCGCGAAGGAGGCTCGGGAAACAGGGTACTTGGTTACGCCTTATTCGAGAAACTCAGCCTCACGATCAGCAAGAGCTTGCCGATCTACTGAAAGAATGCGAAGGGTTGCTGAACATGTTAAACAGTATCATCCTAACCACAGGCCGCAAGTTTACTTCGGCCGTAGATTCTAAGCCGAAAGCCAGAACTCAAAACTCAGAACCTCTCGGCATCTGAGGTCACAATGGGCACTGTAACCAGTCGCAATTCCGTTCTTATCGTGGAAGATAACCCGGACCTCGTCATGGGGTTACAGGATTTGCTGCACCATGATGGCTACGCCGTCACCGTTGCCGGCACCGTCGCCGACGCCATCGAACTCATTCGGGCCCATAGCTTCAACGCCATCATACTGGACTTGGGCTTGCCGGACGGCGATGGGATCGAGGTCTTACACGAAACCCAACGCCTGAATCCCTCTCTCCCCGTCGTCATCGTGACCGCCCATATCTCGCGTGATCGCACCGTGGGATCGCTGGCGGAGGGCGCATTTTCGTACCTCACAAAACCCTATGACATGAATGAACTTCGGCACACGCTCCGTCGCGCCATAGGGGTCAAAGAACTCGCCGTGAAGGTCGAACAGACGAAACGCCTCCTCAGTCAAAGCGAAGAACGCTTGGAGCTGGTGATTCAAGGCTCCAATGACGGCTTCTGGGATGAACAGGTCCTTTCCAACGAACCGTGGAATTCTCCATCGACACCGGTATGGTGGTCCCCTCGGGTTAAAGCCATGCTGGGTTATACCGACGAGGAATTTCCCGATGTCTTGGAGAGCTGGGCGTCCCGGCTGCATCCCGAAGATGCTGAGCGAGTGCTCGCGGCCTTGACCGCCCATATCGAGCGCCGTGATCCCTATGACGTGGAATACCGACTCCTCACCAAGGCAGGAGCGTATGGCTGGTTCCGTGCCCGCGGCCAGGCCATCTGGGACGAGACCGGACGGATGACCCGTATGGCCGGCTCCCTCCAAGACGTGACGGATCGCAAACGCGCGGAGCATATGCTTCGCCGGAACGAGCAACTCCTGCACGGTATCGTCAACAACACCACCGCCGTGATCTACGTGAAAAACGTGAATGGCCGGTATCTGCTCACCAATCGGCAGTTCGAACAGCTCTTTCACCTCACCACGGAGCAGATTATCGGTCATACCGATCACGAGATGTTCCCCAAGGGCATCGCCGATGCGTTTCGCGCCAACGATGTGACGGTATTGGAGCGGAACGCTGTGGTGGAATATGAGGAATACGCGCCCCAGTCCGATGGCCTCCATACCTACATCTCGATCAAATTCCCGCTGTGCGACGAAACCGGCACACCCTATGCGACGTGCGGCATCTCCACCGACATTACCGAGCGGAAGCGCGTTGAAGATGCGCTTTTTGCCAGTGATAGGCGACGTCGTCTGGTCCTGACAGCTGAGCCGATGCGGCTCTGGGACTGGGACCTTCAGACCGGTCAACTCTACTGGTCGCCGGAGGTCGGCACGTTGCTCGGCGTGACGCCTGGATCGGTCCGCGTCACGCAGACCGAATTGCTCGCGCTCGTCCACCCAGATGATCGTGAAAGTGTGGTGCTCGCCATGCGCCACGCGATGGAGCCGCAACGCACCGATGTGACGTTTGAACATCGCGTCCTGCGGCCGGACGGGAGCGTCCACTGGTGTGTCTGGGCTGGTAAGATTATTCGAGATCGCGACGGAACAGCGATACATATATTGGGAACGGTCCATGCCACGACGGCTCTAGCAGGATCATGAACACGTTCATCGGAAAAGATCTCACTACCCGCGAAACGTCTCTCGTGAGGCGTCGTTTGTTTCCGGCTTCGAACGTTTCACGCTTCACGTTTCACGCACGCACGCACGGGTGTTCCCTCGCCACCTGGGCGGTAATGGGACTCGTCGTCTTGCTCGGCCTCTGTACCCTCTGTGTGTCCGAATCCGTCGCGATGGACATTGCCATCCTGCGATCTTCCGACATCGCGGCCTATCGCGAAGCTATTGCAGGCTTGAAGGCCACAGGCCCGATTGGAGCGACCTATACCGAATACGATGCGCAAGGCGACCTCGAGACGGGGAAAAAGCTCGCGCGCAAGGTGCGGGCCTCGAATGCGTCATTGGTCGTCGCCGTGGGGCTCAAGGCCGCGTTGGCAGCGAAAGTAGAAATTATCGATGTCCCGATCGTCTATATGATGATCATGGACCCATTGAAACATCAGCTCACAGGGGCCAACATGACCGGCACGCTCTTGGAGGTCCCCGTCGATCAACAGCTGAAGATCATTCGAAAGTTCCTGCCGGCCCTTCACCAGCTCGGGACGCTCTACGATCCCGCCAAGACCTCTGCGTGGGTGGAGGACGCGATGCAGCAGGCCACCATCGCCAACTTTCGATTGAAAGGACTTCCCGTCAAGAGTGAGAAGGACGTACCCGAGCAATTGCGCGAGCTTCTTTCGAATGTTGAGGCCTTCTGGCTCACACCGGATTCTACGGTATTGACGAACGAATCCGTACGCTTCATCCTTGAATCGGCGCTCGCACGTCAGATACCGGTGATCGGGTTCTCACCGGAATTCACACGCCTGGGAGCGCTGGTCAGCATCTCCGTCGTCTACGGCGATGTCGGACGAGAGACCGGACTGCTCGTGAAGCGCATTCTCGACGGGGAACGCTTGCTGCCGCTGAACCCCATACCGATCGAGCGATTCAAGATCACCGTCAATCTCAAGACCGCGAAGTACCTCGGCATTACGTTTCCAAATGGGCTGACGAGTCTCATTGATGAAACCTATTAACAAGGACCGGCAAGTGAATGCTCCTGATCCGCCGGAGGAACCCATGGCTCCTATGCCATTACCCACGCACGGGTTCCTCAGCCTGCGCACCAAGTTCGTGTTATTTTTCAGCCTCATTCTCATCATTGCCTGTTCGACCTTGAGCTGGTACTACGTCATAGAGAGGCGAGATGCGATGACCAGCAACCTCCAGCAACTAGGAACGATCCTCCTCAGGAGTGTCGTGAACAATGCCGGTTTCCGGTATGCGGGCCTGGTGGCGGAGGATCGTGCCACGCTCCAACAATTCATTGACAGCCTCGTGGCAGTCCAGGATGTGGTCTATGTCGTGATCACCCGCTCAGACGGAACAGTGCTTGCGCAGTACACGAAGGGAGCACGCCAGTCTTCTGCCAGCCTCGAGCGATCCTTGGATCATCCTCTCTACCCGGACAGTCAGATTGCAACACCGCTCTTCACATCGCCGAGTACGACTCCCCACATTACACGCCTGCCCCTCTCACACACACTTGACGATCGATTTGCATGGGAGGAGCACGTGTACGACTTTGCGATGCCGGTGCTGCGAACGGAAAACGGAAGCACGTCGCTGCCTTCTATCTCCCTTGAGGAGGAGGGAGAACCCACTCGCTCATCCCCGACACAGTCTGCACTCGTGTCTGGTGTCGTCCAAATAGGATTGACCAACGCACACCAGCAATATGGGCTCGCAGCGATGATGAGCAATATTTTCGTCTTCACCATCTTCATCATCGGCACAAGTGCGTTTGGCGCCTACTTGCTCTCCCTCCGTATCACAAAGCCATTGAGGAGCCTTGCGGGTGTCGCACAACAAGTGACTGAAGGCCGTTCGCCTATCCCTCTCATCCCCTCCACCCGTGACGAAATCGGTCAACTGACGAGCACCTTCAATCTCATGACCCACTCGCTGGAGCAGCGGAGCATCGTCATTACCGCGAACCTGGCCACCATCAGCCGCCAGGTCGGTCAATTGACCACGTTACATCAAGTTAGTGCGGCCATCGCCCGAACGCTGGACCTGAACCAGATTCTCGACACCGTTTTGCAGCTCCTAATCGCCAACCTGGGCTTTACGCGGATGTGTGTGATACTGCGGCATCGCGAACGAGACACGGCGTATGTGGCCCAGATCGCGGGGGTGTCGCCGGACATTGCGGAGACCGCTCGCCATCTTGAAATGCCGACCCAGGATGATGGCAGCCTCCAAGCGGACCTGCTGATTCATGGTAAACCTATGCTCGTCCTGAGCCTTCAGGCTGAGGCCGATCGCGTGTCACCACCGATACTAGAATTGGCTCGCCGCGCCGGAGTCACGTCCTGCGTCTTGGTGCCGCTCCAGAGTCAGAACCAGACGCTCGGATACCTCGTTGCCGACCGGGGCGCGCAACCCTGCACGGAGGAGGATCTCCATACGCTCTTGACGATCGCCGGCCACGTGGCCTCGGCTATCGACAATGCCAGAGCCTATGCCCATCTCGAAGAACTCACGCAGCACCTCGAACAGCGTATTGTAGAACGCACGCAGGCCTTGTCCAACGCCAATACGGAACTGCAGGAACACGATCGGCGCCGATCGCTGTTTCTTTCTGTCGCGTCGCATGAGTTGCGCACCCCCATGACCGTGATTCGCAGCTTTGCAGACAACATGCGCGATGGCATTGCCGGGCCGGTGAGCGAACAACAACTGACCTACCTCGCTCGCATCGTCCATAATCTGAATCGGCTCACCAGAATCATCAATCAACTGCTCGACTGGTCTCGCCTGGACAACGAAAATGGCATGCTCTGCCTCAGGCCGGTCAGCGTCGAATCCACGGCCCTCCTCGTTGCCGACAGTGTGCGCGCCATCACAACTGAAAAATCGATTACACTCGAAATCGTGCATGCGGAAGGGCTCCCAGCGGTCCGGGGGGACCGCGATAAATTGGAACAGATTCTCTGGAATCTCATCGGCAATGCGAGCAAGTTTACCCCGCCGGGCGGCCGCATCATCGTCGATTTCCAGACAACCCCAGAGGGCTTTGTCCAAACCTCAGTCGCCGATACCGGCTGCGGGATTGACCAGGAACATATCGAAAAGCTCTTCAAGGAGTTCTCCAAGGTGCCATCTGCCATCCCCACCGCTCAGGGGGCTCAGCTCGGGCTCTTCATTACCAAAAGCCTGGTCACGATGCATGGAGGATCCATCTGGGTGGAGAGCACAGCCGGGGTCGGCACTCGTTTTTATTTCACATTGCCTATCGTGTCCTCGCAAGAAAACATCGGGCAACCGGCCTCGTAGCGGGGTGCGTGAGCGAGTGAGCAGAGTGTATTTTCCTCTGTGTATGCTCTACAATCTCACAGGTATTCACATGTTTCCACCAACACGATGCGCGCAAAAATCCTAATCGTCGACGACGACCGCGATATTATTCTTGGGCTCGAGAATCGTATCACCTGGATGGGGCACGAGCCTGTCACAGCTGAGAACGGCAAGGATGCGTTACGTCTGATTGAAGAAGGAGACGTCGATCTCGTGCTCTTGGATTTGGAGCTGCCGTTCCTATCCGGTCTTGAGGTCCTGGAACGGGTGAGACACGCCTCACACGGCAAGCGGCGTACCGAAGAGGACACCAGCGCACCCTACACCACACCGCTCATCATTATCCTGACCGCATTCGGCACGATCGAACGCGCCGTTCAAGCCATGCAGCTTGGCGCATTTGATTTCCTGACGAAACCCTTCAGCGCCGACCACCTCACCGTCGTGGTCAAAAAAGCCCTGGACACCGTGGTGCTACACCGTCAAGTCGATGTCCTCCGTCAAGAAGTCGATGATCGGTACGATCACCTTGTCGGGTCCAACGCCAAGATGGCCGTGCAACTCACGATCGCCAAACAAGCGGCACCGTCCGACGTAACTGTCCTCCTGCTCGGCGAAACCGGTACGGGGAAGGAAGTCGTAGCCCGTGCTATTCATCGGTGGAGTCCACGCCGCTCGAAATCCTTTATCGCAGTCAATTGTGCGGCACTACCGGAGCATTTGCTCGAGAACGAACTGTTCGGCCATGAAAAGGGCTCCTTCACCGGAGCAGTCAAACGGGAACCTGGCAAGATTGAAGTGGCAGAAGGGGGAACGGTGTTCCTTGATGAAATCGGAGACATGCCGCTCCCGTTACAAAGCCGCCTGCTGCGGGTCCTTCAAGATCAGACGTTCTTTCGTGTGGGTGGAACCCAGTCGGTTCGCACCAATGTGCGTTTCATCGCAGCGACGAATAAAGATATTCGGCGCGCGATCCAACAAGGCACGTTTCGTGAAGATCTCTACTACCGGCTCGCGGTGATCACTGTGACACTCCCGCCACTACGTGAACGGACAGACGATATCCCAGCGCTCGTCAAACATTTTCTTAAGCGCGCGCTCAGAATGGGGATTCATGGCCCCTGCGCATTGAGTGACCGCGCCTTACGAGCATTGCAACAGTATCGATGGCCTGGCAACGTCCGCGAACTAGACAATGTGCTGACACGTGCGCTCATCTTATGTCCCGAGGACACCCTTGAGCCTGCGGACCTGCGTCTGGCAGATTTACTGTCCCCCTCGTCGACCGAGGCCGAGACAGGATCTCCCCCTCGTGACTACCATGCGCACATGGACGCCTACAGCCGGAAGGTCCTCGAAGAGACGTTGCGCAGACATGGATGGAACCAAACCAAAGCCGCTGAAGAACTCGGTCTTCAACGGACCTACCTCACGAAATTGCTCAAGCAGAAAGACATCTCTGGCAAACCGCCCACAGATTCCTCCTCCTCTCCCGAGGACGATGCACCCTGAACGCAGTTGTGAGTGAGTTCCGGACAGCTCAGAACCCAGAACTCCTAACTCAGAACTTCTTCCCTAGCCCCGCTTCCCCATAGCCCGTAACTGACCAGGCGTTAACCACCAACGCAGAACGCCTCGACCTGGCTTCGCCGAGATCGACAGTTCGATCAGACAGGCTCCGGCTTTCTTCAGTGGGAACGAGGCAGAGACCCGACCGGACAGGAGGACACTTGCGACCATCCCCAGCTGTGGTTCGTGACCGATACAGAGCACGCAGGACTCCGGCGGAACATTGTGCAGGATCGACAGGAGCCGATGGGGCGGTGCGTCCGGCAAGAGTTCATCGACGATGTGCATCGCAGAGCGGACTCGCAGCGAGCGGTGCACAATCTTCGCCGTCTCGATCGCCCGAATCAAAGGACTCGATAAGACATGCGTCGGCTGCACGTCGAGCCGATTCAGCCCAGCCGCCACCTGCGCCACGCGCTTTGTACCCTGCTCAGTCAGAGGACGATCCCCATCCAGCCCTTCCCATTCATCCCGCTCCACCGCAATGCCATGTCGCAACAACACACAATCCATCATCTCTCATCTCTTCTATCCCGGATTTTTCATGAATACCGCTTCATACGCAAGCGCCGGGGATCCACCTATCTGTCCGCGAGCACGCACAGACAGACAGGCAGACGAGTGCAGAAGACGCCCTCATGCATCATGCGGATGAGGCCGTGCCAACAATCCAACGGCAAGAAAACGCGCATTGATCACGTCGAGAATATGCTGCCGCAGTTCATCCCGAAAAGGCGCGAGACTCTCATCATGAAGATAGCGATCGACCGTGCGAGGTAGCCGCCTCCTCCAGGCCTGTGCAGCCTGTCGCGCGCCATCAGCAACAGGTCCTCCATGAACAAGGATGGCACGGACTTCATGCTCGAAGAAACCCACATGCACTTCTTCATCTTCTAAAATCGACGTTAGATCAGGCCGTACGCCGACTAACAACCTGGCAAACTCTAATCCCAACGCTTCATACCCATAGAGATGCACCACGAGGACCCTCCATTGACTGGGCATACGAGGCAGGACCGTCTTGCCGTGCGAACTCACTCCCAGCATCCGTTCAAACTGCATGAGATGCTGCGCCTCTTCTTCCTCATGACGGCGCAAAAACTGCAACACCGGAGGCGGAACGTCCTGCGCTTGTGCGGAGCGTACGGCCCACAAGGCCATAGCCTCCGCCTTGAGAAACTGTTCCAGGATTGCCCGTTCACAGGAGGGAGGAAGTGGATGAGTCATACGCCGAGTCTACCGGAACAATGGGGCAGAACCAACCTGTGAGGAGACTCAGAAGAATCGTCTTCGTTGAAAATCCACAGAGTGCGCCAACACGACCGGTGCCGCACTCACGCCCGCATGATTCAGACGCTTCTGCTGTAACCGTGGATACGCTGCGGTGACAGGCAGTCTTGCCGTCAGCCCTTCGACCTACTGCGCGAGTATGCCTCCGGGCTTCACGCCTCCGAGTGCCTGTCTCGCTTCGTGACTGCACGCGTTCGCGACGAACATTCAAGAGCAATACGGGCTAGACACTCTCCAAACCATTCCTGTATCCTAGCGCCCGGTTACGTATCATCAGTTCTGGCGGTGTAGCTCAGTTGGTAGAGCAGCGGACTCATAAGCCTGACCGCGACGAAAGGCCCTTGTAATCTTCAACGGTTACACGGGGTTTTCTCTTGCCTCATTGGGTGACGGGGGGTGGCGGGAGGTGGTATATAGCCGGTCACGGGCACAAAGACGGGCACAATGAAGTGCGCTGGCGTTGAGGGAGGCCCGGAGTCAATCAAAGTTCCATTTTCCTCCAGAAGCCACGAATGCAACCGCCAACATCGCAGGGACAAACTGGAGCCACACGACGCCAACGCGCTTGGGTTCAGCGTGACATGCTCCAATATGTTCGGGTAACAATCCAGCGGTCTGTCATCTTCGTACTGAATGCGCTGAGGTTTTATTGGGTCGAGCGGATCAACAGCGCGTGATTCTGATCGTTCACCTTCACCTCAATCCGATCACCCTTCTTCAATTGTCCCATCGTCTGAGTCGTTTTATCTGTAGTCAAACGTACTTCCTTGCCGTCCTGCCCCTTGACGACATACTCCCCGTATTCGACGCGCAACAGTTCGCCCTTGATCGTCTTGGCGCGTTCTAGGCGGCTAGCTCCAGGCTCATCGGCCTGACCGGCGTGCGCCGCCGTGGACAACCCCAGGCACAGCAAGAATCCACACGACAGGAGCCCGACGACTTTTGGAATTGATACCATAGGAAGCCTCCTCGGTTAGAAATACACATATAGATGTAACGATACGCTCTCTGGAGTCTTGTTGCAAAGCAATTGTGACCAGAGGTCGGAAATTTCCGAGTTTGTTTTGGCGACGAATCTCCTAGGCTAGGGACGAGATGAAGAGGTGAGTTTGAATCTAGTATGTGGCGTGCCATTTCGCGTAGTTGACCCTCAATACCACCAAATCTCCGGGAGAAACGCTCTCTTTGACTGTCACGTTGCCAAATGAACAACGGATCGAGGTGCCTGCTGCGGTAGTTCGGTGGTCGAGAGGGCAGTAGTTTGCAGTGGAGAATGTGGTGATCGCGCCTGACACCCAGGCGCGGCTGCAACACTCTGTGAAACGGGTGGTCACGGACTCTCCGTCAATGAAACGCTCTCTCCTATAGGGAGGTGCGGCCTGCTGCAGGCTGGGAGGGACTCATGGTAGGCCTCTTTACCGGGTTGGCGGTCATCGCGGCTGGTGCGGTCACGGTCTATTTCATCACCTCATCACTGGGCCCGCAACTCTTTCGCAAAAGAGTGTGTCCACCATCCTCAAGAATGTGAAAGCCCGACAAAGTACAACGCCCTCAACATTCAGCTTCCGCGAGAACTCAAAGCCAAACTCGACAGGCTCCGCCAGCACGGTACCACGGCGAGCGGGTTTATCCGCAGCCTCGTGGAACGGGAATTTCAGCAACGCGCCACAATCAAGAAAGGACGGTGAATCATGGGCATGATGTATAAGCGCGGGAATGTGTGGTGGATAAAGTATTACGTGAATGGCCGACCCGTCCGAGAGAGCACCGGCACGGACAAAGACTCCGTCGCCGGAAAGATGGGAGGGGAAGGCGGTCACGGGTCAGCCTATCATCAAGCGGGACGATCGTATCCGCTATGAGGAGATTGCAGAGGATCTCAAGCAACATTATGCCACTTCAGGCGACCGCGATCTAAAAGAAGCCGAGGTACGCTTGACGCCGCTGGGAAAGTGCTTTGCGGGGCGGCGCGTGGTCGATCTCGATGGGGCGCAGGCCGCTCGCTACGTGGAACATCGACAAGCGGCTGGCCGAGCCAATGGCACGATTAACCGCGAACTCGCTACGCTCATTCGTATGATCGGGTTCGCCTGCGAAAACAAGAAGCTGCTCCACATGCCGATCATTCACAAATTGACCGAGGCCAAACCTCGTGCTGGATTTTTTGAGCCCCCACAGTTTGAGGCCGTGCGGCGGCGCTTGCGCCAGGACCTACAAGCCGCGATCACCATTGCCTACGTGTACGGCTCTGGCGCATGCAGAGTGAAGTCCTGGCTCTTCGACTCAACCAGTTGGATCTGGACGGGGGTACGCTCCGTCTTGAACCATGCACGACAAAGAACGTCGAAGGGCGAGGAGTCCATCTCACACCGGAGCTTCGCGCCCTCCTCGCGGCACAAATCGAGCGCGTCCGGTCCCTGTCTCGGCGGCTTAACCGCGTAGTCCCCTACCTCTTCCCACACCTGACGGAGGCACATGCCGGAAATCAAATCCGCAACTTTCGTAAAAGCTGGGCGACCGCGTGCAAGGCGTTGGGGCCACCGGGATGCTCCGGCACGATATGCGGCGCTCTGCCGTCCGCAACATGGTGAACCGAGGGATCTCTGAAGGGGTGGCGATGTCGATGACGGGGTACAAGAGCCGAGCGGTCTTTGATCGCTACCACATTGTGAGCCCGGCGGACCTCAAGGCTGCCGCGCAGAAGCTCGTGGGCACAAATGAGGCCCATTCAATTGACGCAGCCTTCGCAAGTATGCAATAAACCTGGTTCTGGCGGTGTAGCTCAGTTGGTAGAGCAGCGGACTCATAAGCCGCGGGTCCCCCGTTCAATCCGGGGCACCGCCACCAAATATTTCCGCAACTTACGGCTCGGCTGCTCATTGTCTGTTCCCGCCTGACACGGTTCCGGTCACGGTTGGGATTGAAAACTCAACGGGCTGCGCCTCCCCCTCAGCCTCTGCGGGCTTTGCTTCCACGGTAGGCGGTTCGTTCTTCATCGTCCGATTCATTGCTACCTTCCCAAATGCAGACACCTTCTCAATCTCGTCCTGTAAGTGGGATGGACTCAGATGAGCATACCGTCTCACCAGGACCGTACCGCTGTGTCGCAGGAGCGTGGCAATGGTGCCTTCAGTGGCTCCCGACATCGCCAACCGAGACGCGAAAGTATGCCGAAGCGCGTGCCAGGACACGCCATCCAGTTCCAATTCTTTCACTTTCGGCAGATACACCCGCCGGTAGAAATTGCGTGGGTCAATGTGCGTGGTCGGGTTCTCACTCGGAAACACCCACGCCGAGCGTTTGCCATCTCCCTCCCGTTTATTCGCAATGGCTTGCGCCTCAGCAACCGCCTGGGCCTTCGCGGCCTGCTCGTCCAATTCATGCAAGAGCGTTCTCGCCTCCTCATTGAGTCTCACGTACTGGACATCACCGGCCTTCGTGGTGGGCAAGGTAATCAGGCCCCGCTTCAGATCCACCTGCTCCCATCGCAAGCTAAACTGTTCCATTTGCCGCATGCCGGTCAGAATCGCCAGCCGGACCCACCGAGCATGCTCGACACCGAGAGCCTTGCACAGGGTCTTCTCCTCCTCCGGCGAAAGAAACCGCGTCTTTCCTGCTGGCTCCCGGAACATCTTAATGCGACTCACTGGATTGCCGAACAGCCTCCCATCACGGACCGCCTTATTCAACACCCGTCGAAGGAACCCCATGTAGCGGTTCACGGTCTGAGGCGTCCGGCCTTCTTCAGCCAACTGCGTTCGCGCCTTCTCCAACACAAGTGGGGTAAGCACATTCAGCCGTGCACCCGGAAACAGTGCGACCCATTGCTTCTTGAAGCGTTCCTCGTCTCGCTTCGACCGCCCTGTAAACGCCGCGAGGTATTCCTCCAGCACATCTTCCAACTTGGCAAACCCGCCCTGTTGGTATCGCTCGGGAAAGAAACGCCCAAGCTTTTGCTCCTGCTTCGCCTTTTCGTAAAACTCCCTGGCCTCCGTCTTCGCCTTAAACGACCCGAACCGCCGTTCTCTCCCGTCG
>JBBRRK010000117.1:0-12540 GCA_038200765.1 Nitrospirales bacterium | reverse complement strand
TTGAAAATTGGCGGAGAGGGTGGGGATCGAACCCACGGTCCCGTTGCCAGGACAGCAGTTTTCGAGACTGCCCGATTCGGCCACTCTCGCACCTCTCCGCTTGATAGAACTCACTAGACGGCAGGGTAAAGTAAGGGGTGAATATATTATTGTTACGATCAACTGGAGGGGCAGCTTACCCTGGAGAGTGTAATTTTTCAATCGGTATTCTTCGTTGTTGCCCAAGATAGCTGAGACTGGGCGAAAGCCCCCCATGATTTGCCGCGGGGTTTCAGACGGGTGATAACAGGTGGTTTTCAAGGTCTCCCCATCATGGGTCCTTCGTTTGCAGGTTCAGCGCAGCAGACCGTAGCAATGTTGATATTGCTGGAACAAAGGGAAGGGGCGTATGTGTCGTGAATCTGCCTATCAGTATTCGGTCTGAATGAAGCACATCACTCAATCGAGGGAGGCACGAAGACGCAACGTTATCCGGTTCACGACGAATTCACACCACTGCCTCGATACTTTTCGAATTGCATTCTTTGGGGTCAGGAACCCGAGCCGTCCGGCAATGAGGACATGATTGATGCGACGAGCATAACGACGTTGCGTAGGTCCCTCACCTACAAGACTCTATTACTGACCCGTCATTGCTCTCTTCGTGGTTAAACGAAGGCTCTCCATAAGCCTTGAGAATGGGCGTCTTCATTCCTTCTCGACCCTGGCCATGGTGGACTTCAAGCAGGCGGACGTGAGGCATCTTCCTTGCTCGAATCCAGGACAAGAAAGCCTCGCCCGCGCATCGGTATCACAGTGGAGTTTCTGGAGCCACCGCATCGTATCGGGTATGGCCAACAGCAAGACTGGCGATGAGAAAAAAAACGAGAAGCGGGGCATGGGCGGAAAGTAAGCCCTGTCTGGGGCATAGTCTCTGTTGCCCTCCGCCTACTCCGTTGCAAGATATTCGTCAGAGGACCTGTCTCCTTCTCCCGTGGAACCAATTGGCTCGCCATCATGACTCATGATGGTTCGTCGCGAAATCGCCTGAACGCGCGTTCTTCATGAAGCCCATCTCACCGGCGATGGTCCTGATACATTCTTTTCGTCCCGCGCTTCATGCGGGACACGCAGCGGAGCAGCGGTTGAGCAGAAGCGTTCATGAACGTGAACATTCCCCGTTGCTTGCGGCGGGGAGCGTCATGACGGAAGGCGCGCATCGTGGGAAAGCAAAATGTTCTTCCAAGTTCTCAGTAGGCGTACTACGCTGTCTATGGGTGTGAGTTGAGTGATGAGGCGAGAATCAGTCTTCACCATGCCTGAATGCTGGTCTTATTCTTTTTTATTTGCGATAATAACCCTTAACACTTTCGAGGGGTTTCGCGGCGCGTTCTGGAGAACATGTCTGCGGATGTTCGTCCTAATAACGTACATATGTAATCCTAACCATTGATGCGAACGCCTCTACCTCCGGCCATTCAGAATCTCGCTGACCTCTTCGAGTTTTCCTGCCGTCGAAAGCCGGAAGATCTTGCCTATGCCTTCGTTCGCGACACTCTCGAACTTGAGAGTCAGCTGACCTATAGCGAGCTCGAACACAAGGTGCGCTCACTTGCCGGCTATCTAGCACGCAGGATCCGACCAGGAACGAGAGTCCTTCTTCTCTACCCACCGGGGCTCAATGTCGTCTGCGCGTTCTGGGCCTGTATGTGTGCTGGACTGGTGCCGGTTCCTGCTCCGGCTCCGGATCCCGTCAGGCGGAAGCACAGCCTGCCGAGGCTTCGCGCCATTATCGAAGATGCGCAGGCGTCGCTGGTGCTCACAACCACTAGTATCGAGACCGTTTCTTCGGAGCTTTTGATCGCCAAGGATGGGAGCCAGATCGAATGGATGGCCACCGATCAACCCTACGATCATGACGATGCGGTCGAGTTTCCAGCTCTCAACGAAACCGCCCTTGCGTATTTGCAATATACCTCGGGGTCGACAGCCACTCCTCGCGGCGTCATGGTCAGTCATGGAAACGTGCTGTCTCATTGCAAGGCCTTGAGTCTGGCTGGAGGAGTATCGGATCGCAGCCGGTCGCTCTGTTGGCTGCCGTATTTCCATGACTATGGATTGCTGCATGGAATCATCGCCCCGTTCTATGCTGGTATCCCTGCCTATCTGATGTCACCCATCACGTTTCTCAGGCGACCGCTGCGTTGGCTTGAAGCGATATCTCGATTTTCCATCACGCACAGCGGTGGACCAAATTTTTCCTACGAGTCTTGTCTCCGGGCCGCCCGGCAACAGCGTGAGTGGCAGGCTGACTTGAGTATGTGGACGGTCGCAAGTTGCGGCGCGGAGCCCATCCATGCGGATACGGTTGAGCAGTTTATCGAAACCTTTGGACCACAGGGTTTCCGGCGGACGTCGTTTACGCCGGCGTATGGACTGGCTGAAGCCACGCTGGTGGTGACGACGAAACAGGCTGGGGCTGAGCCGACGTTCCTGAAGGTAGAGGCAGAGGCGTTGGCTGATTCGATTGTCAAAGAGTCTTCCTCGTCAGAAAGAGGGACTCGGACATTGGTCGGATGCGGGGAGCCACTTGAAGAGACTCGTGTCGTGATCGTGAGTCCTACGACCCAGAGCGTATGCCAGGCCGGCGTCGTGGGAGAGGTGTGGCTGATGGGAGCTGGGATCGCTGCTGGATACTGGGGGAGACTGGAGGAAAGTAACGCCACGTTTAAGGCCACCCTCGCTGGGTCAGGAGAGGGGCCCTATTTACGGACGGGAGACCTCGGATTCATGCACCGGGGAGAGCTGTTTCTGACCGGACGGCTCAAGGATCTCATTATCGTGAGGGGACGGAACTATTATCCCCATGATTTAGAGTGGACGGCCGAGCGCGCGCATCCGGGATTGCGGCGAGGATGTGGCGCGGCCTTCTCGATTGAGAGCGAGACCGGAGAGCGCGTGGTGCTGGTCTATGAGATTGAAAAGACATTGCCTGAATCAGATATGGCGGAGGTGATGTGCTGTATCCGTCGCGCGCTGGCCGACGAGTATGAACTGGAAGTCCACAACGTGGTGTTGGTTAAGTCCGGCACGATTTCACGAACCTCCAGCGGAAAAATTCAACGGCATATCTGCAGAGCGGACTTTGAGTCCGGACGCCTCGCCGTGGTTGGGGCGAGTACACTGGGCACAACTGAGGAAGAGGAACACGTTGAGTCGCTGAACGAGGCCCCCTACACGACAGTCGAAAAAACGCTGGCTGATATTTGGCAGGAGGTGCTGGGAGGGCCTCTACCACGACACCATGCAAACTTCTTCGCGCTCGGAGGCAATTCTCTGCTTGCTGCGCAGGTTGTGGCACGAATCCTCGATGTGTTCCACGTCGAACTCCCTCTCAGTGTGGTCTTTGAAAGTCCTATACTGTCTGCGCTGGCCGCGCGTGTCAGTGAACTCAGCGCTCGTGAGGACAAGGTGGAGACTGCCGTGGAGGGGCGTGGATTCTCAGACGGCGGCGGGCTGCAAGTTCCCCTTGCACCGCGTTCCCCTGCATCAAGACAAGGCAGAATGCCCCTTAGTTTCTCGCAGCAGCGACTCTGGTTTTTGGAGCAGGTTCATCCTGGGAGTTCGATGAATCATATCTCCATGGGTGTGCGTATACGGGGCCCTGTCAACCTCAAGGTGTTGGAGCGGTCGGTGCAGGAGATTCTCCGGCGACATGAGATTCTTCAGACCCGTTTCGGATCGGAAAGGGGCGAGGGATTTGCGGAGGTATCCGGTGAGGTAGTCTTCACGATGGGGCAACATGCTCTCCAGGCACTGAACCAGGCAGAGCAAGAAGTAGAGGCCCAGCAGCTCCTACGAGCGGAGGCCGGCCAACCGTTTGATCTCGGACATGGGCCGTTGTTCAGGGTCGTGCTGCTGGCACTCGGCCAAGATCAGCATGTCATGGGGCTGACATTCCATCGCCTCATAGCCGATGGTTGGTCTCTGCGTGTCTTCTGTAAGGAATTGGCTCTTCTGTACGAAGCCGGCGGTGAGATTCGCGGGGCTCGACTATCCGCGCTGAACGTTCAGTATGCGGACTACGCGAATTGGCAACGAACCAGGCTTAATCAAGGCCTGCGTGAGGTCCATCGAGAATACTGGATGAGGCAGTTAAGCGGTACCTGCCCGCCCGTCGAGCTACCGGCCGACCGTCCGCGTCCGCGCCCGCGGACATTTGAAGGAGGCGTGCGGTCACGGTCTCTCGTTCCGGGACTTGCTGATGCCGTGGATATCTTCTGTCAACAGCAGGGTGTCACGACCTTCATGGTGCTGTATGCCGTCTTTGTGACATGGCTGAATCGCTACACCCACGAGGATGATGTCGTGGTCGGATCAGTGGTGGCCGGCCGGCGCCGTGTAGAGCTCGAGGAGGTGATCGGATACTGTGTGAACACGGTCGCGTTGCGGGCTGAACTCTCGGATAGACTCACCGGACAAGACTTGTTGAAACAGGTACGCCGTGTGGTGGCAGAGGCCTATGATCATCAGGAACTCCCGTTTGAAGAAGTGATCGAGGCGCTGTCATTACGACGTGAGGGGACGCTGTCCCCGCTCTTTAACGTGATGATTGTCAGCGAAAACGATCCCTTGTCCGCCTTCACAATCAGAGACCTCGAGGCGACCCATCTTCCCTGGGAGCCGACTGCGTCGGAGTTCGACCTAGTGTTGATGGTGGTGAACAAGGCTCAAGGTGTGGAGCTGGCGTTGCTCTACAATTCCACGATTTTTGATGACTCGACGGTCAATCGCATGTTGGGACAGATCGAGACGCTCCTGGGGGACTTCGTCAAGAAACCTGCGGCCCGTCTCGGCACACTCTCATTACTCACATCGGATGAGCGTCGGCATATTCTGTTGGAATGGAACCGCAGCAATGATCCGGTTCCATTTTCTGCCGGTATCCATGCTCTTATCGAGGCGCAGGTTGAGCGGACTCCCGACGCGATTGCCGTCATCTGTGGGGAGGAGTCCCTCAGCTATCAGGAGTTGAATCGACGTGCAAACCGAGTCGCCCGTGCGTTGCAGAAGTTAGGGGTCGGTGCCGATCTTCCGGTGGGTCTCTGTGTTGAGCGCTCGGTGGACGGTATCGTAGGTCTTCTGGGTATTCTCAAGGCAGGGGGGGGCTATGTTCCCCTGGATCCGTCCTTCCCCGATCACCGCCTCCGGCTCATGTTGGATGACGCGAATATTTCTCTCGTGGTGACGCAGCGGCGCCTCCGCAGCCATTTACATAGTTATGGAGGCCAGGTCTGTGATGTGGAGTCCCTCTGTGAATCCACGGTGAGCGGAGGGGAGGAGAATCTCGCAGACCCCGTTCTCCCTGATCAACTGGCCTATATCATGTATACCTCGGGATCGACCGGGAGGCCCAAAGGTGTAGCCGTAACACACCGCAATCTGGCGACCTCTCTTCGTGCCAGACTTCATTATTACCCGGAACAGGTGTCCCGGTTCTTGTTGACCTTCTCTATGGCCTTTGATGGGTCGGTGACGGGTATTTTCTGGACCTTGTTGCAAGGGGGACAATTAGTCATTCCCTCAGAGACTGCCCATCGTGATTTGACAGAGCTTGCTGCGCTCATCGAACAGCACCGCATCTCCCATGTCGTGTGGGTACCCTCTCTCTACCATGCCGTGCTCGGTGAGGCGTTGAGCGCCCAGTTGGAATCACTTCGCATCGTTGTGACCGCTGGGGAGAGCCTTCCCCTTGAACTCGTCAGAAGGCACTACCAGCTCCTGCCGTTTGCCACGCTGTACAACGAATATGGTCCGACGGAGGCCACGGTCTGGTGTAGCGTGTATCAAACGACACGCCAGGAAACAGGCGCTCGAGTGCCGATCGGAAAACCAATCGATCGTATGCAGCTCTATGTGCTGGATGCGGGCCTGGAGCCGGTGCCCATCGGCGTGCCAGGGGAGCTGTATGTGGCGGGGGATTGTTTGGCCCGCGGCTATGTGAACCAGCCGCAGTTGACCCAAGAGCGGTTTCTCGCGCATCCCTACATGGCTGGCGCCAGGCTGTATCGGACCGGTGACCTGGCTCGGTACAGGGAGGACGGCAATGTGGAGTTTCTTGGACGCGTGGATCAGCAGGTCAAGCTGCGTGGGTACCGAATTGAATTGGGTGAAGTCGAATATGTGCTGAGTAACTTTCCTGGCGTGTATCAGGCCACGGTTCTGCTTCGACAGGATAAACCGGAGCAGCAACGGTTGGTCGGCTATGTCTCCGGCCAGCCATCGCTGCAAACGACGCTCGACCACATTCAGAGTTATCTCGCGGCCCGATTACCGCACTATATGGTGCCATCTGTCATCCTGTGGGTGGAAGCGATGCCACTCAGCGCGACAGGAAAAGTCAATCGACGTGCTCTTCCTGTTCCTGAAGAGACGGCAGGCCAAGCGGCAGCCAGGATTGCTCCGAGGAATCAGACAGAGGAGTCGTTGGCTGAGCTGTGGAAGTCTGTTCTTGCTGTACCAGAGGTCGGCATCCATGACAATTTCTTTGAGCAAGGAGGCCATTCTCTGTTGGCCACACAACTTGTCTCCCGGATGCGCGAGGTCTTTGAGGTTGATGTCTCGCTACGGGTGATTTTCGAGCAACCGACTATCGTGGCGTTGGCCGAAGAGGTGACGCGGTTGCGGCGCGGGGAGCAGAAGGCTTCAGTGATTCCACCGATTGTTCGGGTGTCTCGAGATCAGCCCCTGCCTCTTTCCTATTCTCAACAACGCATGTGGCTGATGTATCGGCTGGCCCCTCATGGCACGGCGTATAACATGCCGTTTGCCTCGCGACAGATGGGCCCGCTCAATAAATCAGCCCTTCGGAGTACGATTGATACCATCTGTAGACGTCATGAGGCGTTCCGGACGACCTTTGCGATGACCGGTGAGGGACCGGTCCAAATCATCAGCCCCTTCCGGCCTCCTCATTGGGTCGAAGTTGATCTTCTGTCACGGTTGTCAGACGACCAGCGACGGCAGGAGGCGGCTCGGCTTGTGGAGCAGGAAGCGACCCAGCCATTCGAGCTTGAGACGGGCCCTCTGGCAAGGTTCTTATTGATTGAGGTTGGGCCTGAGGACCATGTGTTGGTGCTGACGATGCATCATATCATCGGAGACCAGTGGTCGTTTGGGGTGATCGGGAGTGAGTTTGCGTCATTCTACAACGCGTTTTGCCGAGGAGAGGTTCCTTTGGCCAAACCGATACCCCTTCAGTATGGCGATTATGCGGTATGGCAACGGCGCTGTCTCACCGACGAGTGGCTCACCACACAGTCGGAGTATTGGCAGACGAAGCTGGCAGGACTGTCTAAGCTCTCCCTGCCGACGGATTTTCCACGCCCTGTGGTGCAAACGTTTAACGGCTCACATTGCATGTTGGAGTTGCCGGCCTCGTTGATCGAACGACTGAAGCAGTTCAGCGCAGAACACAATGCGACGGTGTTCATGACTCTGTTGGCCTGTTTTCAGATCCTGTTGAGCCGATATTCAGGCCAGAGCGATATTGCCGTGGGCTCTCCTATTGCCAACCGGACTCAATCCGCGGTCGAATCGATCATTGGCTCGTTTGTCAATACATTGGTGTTACGCACCGATCTCTCCGGTAACCCGACGTTCGTCGAGATGTTGGCGCGGGTCCGCGACACGGCGTTAGGGGCCTATGCCAATCAGGATTTCCCATTCGATAAGCTCGTGGAGACCATGCACTCACATCGTGACCATAGTTCTGCCCCACTGGTGCAAGTGCTCTTCAATATGGCGAATGCTCCCATTGGAGAGATCAACGTTCATGGTTTGAGTTGGGTGCCGTTTGAGGTGGATACAAGAGCCGCGCAGTTTGACTTAAGTTTGACGATTGGAATAGAGATTGCCCGCAAAGCCTATTTAACATTCAACACCGATCTCTTCGAGCGTCAGACCGCTGAACGTATGCTGGGACAGTACAAAGTCCTGCTCCATAGCGCATTGGCAAATCCCACCGCCAAACTCTCTGATCTCTCCATGCTCACGGTGCCTGAGCGTGCTCAGATGTTGCAGGACTGGAATCAAACGCAGGTAGACTATCCTCAGTCCGAATGTTTTCCGCAAATGTTTGAAGGACAAGTCGAACGGACGCCTGATGCCGTCGCGTTGTCGATGGGGCAAGACACGGTACAGTACCGTGATCTCAACGCCCAGGCGAACCAGTTGGCACGCTATCTCCGATCGTTGGATGTTCGACCTGGCGTTGTGGTGGGCATTTGTCTCGAACGGTCACTGGAGATGGTCATTGCGCTCCTGGCCGTGCTCAAAGCCGGTGGGGCCTATGTCCCCCTCGATCCTGAATATCCCCGAGATCGACTTCGGTTTATGGCAGAAGATGCAGCTGTTGCGATCGTGCTCACGTCCGAAGGTCTCTCCAACCGATTTGATGCTCGATCCTGCCGCATGCTGTGCCTCGATCTGGAGCAGCAGCGGATTGCACAGGAGGTCGACCATAACCTTCCGCCGACCGCGACCTCTCAAGACTTGGCCTACATCCTCTATACCTCAGGATCGACTGGGCAGCCTAAGGGGGTGGAAATTCCCCACCGGGCACTGGTGAATTTCTTGTGCTCGATGCGACAGAAGCCGGGATGTTCTGCTCAGGATGTGATGGTATCTGTGACGACGCTGTCCTTCGATATCGCCGGGCTGGAGCTATATGTGCCGTTGTTGGTCGGGGCTCGTGTCGAGATCGTTAGTCGCACGGTTGCGATGGATGGACGGCAATTACGGACTGTCTGTGAGACTGTACAGCCGACGATCATGCAAGCGACCCCTGCGACGTGGCGAATGTTAATTGAGGCTGGATGGCTAGGCAGTCACAGGCTGACGGTGCTCTGCGGAGGGGAGGCCCTTCCGCTGAACCTTGCGGCGGCATTGCTGGATCGTAGTGCCGCCTTGTGGAATATGTATGGTCCGACTGAAACCACAATTTGGTCCACGATCGAGAGAATCGAACGGGCAGATCAGGAGATAACCATTGGACGTCCGATTGCCAATACGGATCTGTATATCTTGGATCAGTTCATGCAGCCGGTTCCCGTCGGAGTCTCCGGGGAACTCTATATTGGGGGCCATGGGTTAGCCCGAGGATATCGTCGGCGTCCTGAGTTAACACAGGAACGGTTCGTTCCCCACCCATTCTCGACAGAGCCCCTTGCGAGGCTGTATCGAACAGGAGATCTGGTTCGCTATCGCCCCGATGGACGCATCGTGCATGTGGGTCGGTTGGATCACCAAGTCAAGATCAGAGGGTTCAGAATCGAATTGGGTGAGATCGAAGCGGTGCTGAGTCGCCATCCCGCAGCCCGTCAGGTTGTGGTGACCACGCGGGAGGATCAACAAGGCTTCAAACAGCTGGCTGCGTATCTGGTCTGTCAGGAGGGGGCGAGGCCAAGCCCGACAGAACTTCGCGCGTTTGTGCGGACGGTGCTTCCTGAGTATATGACCCCTTCATTCTTTGTGTTTCTGGAGTCGATGCCCTTGACGGCCAATAACAAGGTCGACCTGCGGGCATTACCTGCTCCGGTCCCCTCTCTCTCAGATGGGCTGGGTCACGTTGGGCCGCGCGATCGGGTGGAAGTCCAACTGACGGCCTTGTGGCAGCAGGTGCTAGAAGTCCCAAAGATCGGGATCCATGACAACTTCTTCGATCTCGGTGGCCAATCCCTCATGGCGGCGCAACTCTTCTTTCTTCTTGAACAGGTGTATGGACGACGCCTTCCGCTCGCGACGCTGTTTCAAGCACCGACCATTGCAGAGTTTGCGTCGGTACTTTCACGCGAGCAATGGACGCCGCCCTGGCAATCGCTGGTGGCGATTCAGCCAAGTGGGACCGCGACCCCGATATTCATGGTGCCGGGAGTCGGGGGCAATGTGTTGGTCTTTGCTCAGTTGGCGAGACTGTTGGGTTTGGATCAGCCGTTCTATGGATTGCAGGCGCGAGGATTGGATGGAAAAGAGACGCCGTTTACCTCGGTGCCGGAGATGGCAAGCCATTACACTGCTGAGATCCGCACACTTCGTCCACAGGGGCCGTATGTCGTTCTTGGTCTCTGTACCGGTGGGCTGATCGCCTATGAAATGGCCCAGCAATTACGTGAACGGGGGGAAACCGTCACCTTGGTCATGATGGATACATGGCATCCGACTTCGTATCGCCCGCATCGTCATACGTGGCCGATGAAGTTGTGGCTGCCCCTCTTTATTGTATGGAGGACCATGGGAAATATTCACGTGCTCCTCCGCATGTCGATCAAGGACTGGAGGCCATTCGTCCAGCGCAAACGTGAGAGGCTCATGTCCTTTTTACAAAACAGAACCGTTAAGGATGAACTCTTTGTCGAGTTTCAGGTCGAACGAGTGACGCAATCGACGCGCCAAGCGGTGGCTCGCTACGCCATGCGCAAATACCCCGGACGTATTCTCAATATCGTGGCGTCGAAACGGAACGTGGCTGAGACGGTGACGGATACCAGGTCTGTCTGGGAAGAGCTGGGTGGCGGAGGCAGTCAGACTGTGCAGGTGGGGGCCAGAGACTCAGGGCTCCTGCTTACTTCACCCCATGTCGGCGAAGTGTCTGGGCATCTTCAAGCCTTCCTTGCCGCTGAAAGCCAAAACGAGAGCGCCGGTGACCGCCCCCCTAGTGATATGAGTGCGTAATTCCCATTCCCCTCTTCCGTGAACGTGAGGTCGGTCGGCGATGCCATTCAGTCGATTTCTCCACTTTGTGGTGCAGCGTTCGAGAACCATGGCCTGGCTCATGGTCTCTGTCGGTGTCTTGTCAGGTCTCTTGAGCGCCGGGGTGTTGGCGCTCATTAATCATGTGCTTCATCATCCCTCCGAACATTCCTCCCTCGTGATCCTGGGGTTTATCGCCATCGTCGCCGGGAAGCTTCTGTCGAACCTGGGGTCCCAGCTTCTGCTCGTCCGATTCTCACAAGACACGATTTTGGATCTCTCTTTATCGCTCTGTTCGAAGATCGTGCGGGCTCCATTGCGTCGTTCCGAGCAGCGGGGGGCCGCCAATATTCTCGTCACCCTGACGGATGACGTCAGCTGGGTCACCTGGGCGATCCAATGTTTTCCTTCGTTGATCATGAATGTGGCGGTCGTGCTGGGCTGCGGGATCTACCTAGCTTGGTTGTCATGGGGTGTGTTTCTGGGAGTCGTCGGAGTCACCGTGGTTGGCGCCCTGGGGTATCAGTGGCTGCATACCAGCGCGCGCGACGTCATCTCTGCAGCCCGGGAGGCCCGGGCCGAGTTGTTTCAATATTTCCGTTCCCTCACGGATGGGCTGAAAGAGTTGTTGATGCATCAGTCGCGGCGGCAGGAATTTGTGAATCAGGAAGTGCGAAGGGCGGCAGAATCGTATCGGCAAGCGAATATAGAAGCGACGCGGAGACAAGCGTTGGCGGAAGTCTGGACTCAGGTCTCGTTTTATTCGCTCATTGGTTTCATTGTCTTTCTGTTTCCCTCTGTTGTGATGGTGTCCCCTGAGGCACTCACCGGATATATCGTGGCTGTCCTCTACATGATGGGTCCTATCTGGAGCATTATCGGTTCGCTACCAACAATCGCGCGAGGCCAGGTGGCATTGGAGAATATTGAACGATTAGGCGTATCTCTGGACGTCGGTTCCGAGGATGCTCAGACGAGAGACGTGGCAGTCCTTGAGGGTGGAACCCCTCCTATTGTGCAGTGGAATGATGTCGTGTTTTCGTACGGCGAGGAGCAAGGGGTCGACGTGCCCTTCACGCTTGGTCCAATCAGTCTCGAGCTGCATCCTGGCGAACTGGTATTTGTCATCGGTGGGAATGGGAGCGGGAAGTCGACCTTCGTGAAAGTCCTCGCGGGGCTGTATCGGCCTTCACAGGGGCATGTGACGCTGGCTGGTACGATGATCGCCGATGCCAATCAGGAGTGGTATCGGGAACACTTCTCGGTCGTATTTTCAGACTTCTACGTCTTTAAGAAACTCCTGGGCCAGTCGGACTCTCAGGCCGAGAGGCTCGCGCCCGAATACTTGCGATTGCTGCACATGGATCAGAAAGTCACGGTGCACGATCGCATGTTCTCAACCCTCGACCTTTCGCAGGGGCAACGAAAGCGGTTGGCGCTTGTCACGGCCTACTTGGAGGACCGCCCTATTTATATCTTTGATGAATGGGCGGCGGATCAAGATCCGCAGTATAAGGAAATCTTTTACAAGACATTACTTCCGGACCTATGCAAGCGCGGGAAGTTGGTGGTTGTGATCACACATGATGACCGGTATTTTCATCTCGGCAATCAGGTCATCAAATTAGAAGACGGCAAGACTGTGGAATATCTGAACGCCGAGGCCGGCAATCGTCGACCGTTACGATGACTCCATGATGCCGTCTGTCTGTATGCAGAACAGCAATGTCCCGATTGCATTCCAGTCAATTGAGCAGTTGATTGGTACAGAGTGGCCGCGCCATTTATGCCGCCTCGAATGGAACGTGGTTC
>JBBRRK010000116.1:0-12579 GCA_038200765.1 Nitrospirales bacterium | reverse complement strand
CGAAAGCGGTCCATCAAATCGGCACCCAAGGTCCCACCTTCAGGTTTCTTGAGGTCCGGATCGGCAAAATGCTCGCGAATTTCCTGGAGGCGCTTTTCTGCCTGCTCATTTCCCTGCAACCGCTTGGTCTTCTCCATCGCCGTATCGAACGCTTCAAATGTCAGCTCGTTGTAGCCAAATGAGCGAATCCGTTTGACGGCTTTCATCATGGCCTGATTCCTGAAAGTCGTCAGATGTTCCGAATCAACCTCCGTGAGCCCGAGCTTCCGCGCCCTGCGCTCAGCGGCCTTACGGATTCCGCTACGTACAAAATCAGGAGACGTTTGCAGCCGCTTCCATGCGTCATCGGTCCAGGTCACTCGCTTCTTGGGTGCGTCCCACAATTGAAGCAGCGTCGACTCGTCGATCCGTGTCATGCCTTGTTCTCTTGCCAAATCTTCGGTGTCCCGCTTGAGCATGTCGGTGACAAATTCGACGGCGATCGGCGGCGACTGTTTCAATTTCTCCTGAAGCTGGGCCAACGCCCCTTCGCTCCACTCCAACGGAGGACTTGAGGCTTCACGGAGATCACCCAGCGCTTCCACCTTTTCAAAGAGTTCGACATTCACCTCGAGATGGCCTCGTTCCCTGGCGATCTCTTCGGTAATTTGCTTGATCATGTGGCGCATGAATTCAGGAACCGTCTCTAGCCGGTCCTTGGCGGCGGCAGTCCAGGGGAGACGGCCTTGCGCCATGTGCTCCGCCGCGTCCGCAATGTCGGATTCGCCGCCCATCATTTGATTCTTGAATTGATCCAGAAGGTCCCCCGTAATCTCCGCGTAGCCAAGTTCCCGAGCCTTTTTCTCAGCCAGACGGCGAACCATGCCGCGCAAAAATAGCGGCGCCCGTTCGAGACGTTTGGAGGCCTCCTCCGTCCAACGGACATCGATCCCGACCGCATCATGAGAATCTGGTGTGTTCATGATGAGCATCCTACTATGACTGGTTCAGAAGTTCCTTCAATTCCTTGCCGGCCTTGAAAAACGGGACCTTCTTGGCAGGGACCGCCACGGTCGCGCCCGTCTTGGGATTCCGCCCTTCTTTCATCCGACGAGCCCGCAGTCGAAAACTGCCGAACCCTCGAATCTCCGTCTTATCGCCGTTTTTCAATGAATCACGCACGCAGTCGAAAATTGTATTGACGACCACTTCCGCCTGCCGCTTCGTCAAGATCGTGATCTGTTCGGACACGCGTTCGATGATTTGGGCCTTCGTCATATTGGATTCCCCTTTCGTGATGGTGAATCGACCTCTATGCCAATCCGACCCTGCTAGCAGGATGCTCAAAAAGACTATCCAGCAAGGCCGCAACGAGCGAAGAGGCGAGGAGGTACGGACCGCACTTCGTGGGGCCGTTCGCCCTTGCAATAGGTCTTGGCGAACGGAAGAGCCCCTCCAGTGCTTCCGATTTTCGGAAAACCCTCGTTGAGCCTCTGAGCGATGCGAGACCGATGCTGGTGGACTTTTTCAGCATTCTGCTAGAACACCATGAGATACTTGAGTCCAACTCCGGAGTAAAAATCCAACTTGGGGAAGAGCCCGGACAGTCGCGATTCGATTAACTCTCTGAATGAAAATCGTCGGCGCGGCTCAATGACGTTCGGTTCACCTTCGATGCCGGCCACATCCGCCGCAAGCTGAATGGCGGCTGCGAGATCACCGAGCTCATCCACAAGCTTTGACGCTTTGGCCTGACGGCCCGTGAAAATTCGACCGTCTGCCAAGGCCCGCACAACCGCGAGGTCGAGCCCGCGCCCTTCCGCCACCGCCTCGATAAACTGATTGTGAACATCGTCCATGACGGATTGGAGCAACGCGTGCTCTTCATCGCTCATCTTCCGCAGCGGCGATCCCACATCTTTGAATTTTCCACTTTTGATCACGACACCTTCAACCCCGATCTTCTTGAGTAGTCCTTCGACGTTTGCCATCTCCATGATGACCCCGATGGACCCCGTCAACGTCCCGGAATTGGCCATGATCCGATCGGTTGCCACCGCAATATAGTACCCTCCTGACGCCGCCACCGTACCCATTGAGGTAATAACCGTCTTGTTACTCTTGTTGCGAACCCGCTGGACCGCATCATGGATTTCTTGCGACGGGACAACCCCGCCGCCAGGGCTGTCGATTCGCAGAACGATCGCTTTCACGTAAGGGTTCTCGGCAAAACGCTTCAATTCGCCGATCGTGGATTGTGCATCCACAATGACCCCTTCAATACGAATCAATCCAACTCGGTCCTCCATCGAAAAGTCGAGGTCAGGGAAAAACAGGTTCACCAGAAAGAGTAGACCCAGTCCGATGCCGAGCGCCCAGAACGCTCGGCGCACGATCCCTCGTTTGGCTGGTTTTTCTGCTGTTTCGTCACTCATGGCGCTGTGCACTCACAACGCCGGGGGACACGAAGGCCCCCCGGCTCACACTGAAATTGAACGCAGTGGACCTACTTATCGTCCTCGGCTTGCTCTCGCTTCCGGCTCTGCTTCACCGCGCGGCCCAGGCTTTGGTCCAGCGCACCTTGCGTGGCATGGTATTCATCGACCGTTCGGCGATCGGAATCCATTTGATGATCGCGCAGACTGAGGGCGATCTTCCGTTCTTCACGATCGACCTTGATGATCTTGGCCGTCACTTCATCCTGCAGCTTGAATTTTTCTTCAAGCTTGGCCTGTGGGTCGAGGCCAGCCTCGCTGATGTGAATCAGCCCTTCAACTCCCCCGTCCAATTCGACGAAGATACCGAAGTCGGCGACCTTGCTGACCTTCCCGACGGCCACATCCCCGACCGCGTACCGGCTCGGAATCTCGTCGTTCCAGGGATCACTCTTGAGCTGCTTATACCCGAGCGACAGCCGCTCCTTTTCCTTGTCGATCCGCAACACCACGGCCTCGACCTTCTGCCCCTTCTTGAAGAGTTCAGAGGGATGCTTGATATGTTTTGTCCACGACATGTCTGAAATGTGGATCAATCCATCGATGCCCTCTTCGAGTCCGACGAACGCACCAAAGTCAGTGAGACTCTTCACCTTCCCTTCGATGTGCGTGCCGATGGCGTACTTCCCTTCCACCATGTCCCAGGGGTTCGGCGCGGTTTGCTTCATGCCGAGCGAAATCTTTCTGCTGGCCTGATCCACGTTCAACACTGCCGCTTCAACCTGATCCCCGATGGACACGACGCGTGACGGATGGCGCACCTCGTGCGTCCATGACATCACTGAGACGTGCACGAGTCCTTCGACCCCTGGCTCGAGCTCGATAAACGCCCCATAGTCGGTCAGGCTCACCACACGACCTTTGACACGGGTACCGATTGCGTACTTACTGGCCACACCGGTCCAGGGATCGGCGCTCTTCTGTTTCAAGCCGAGTGAAATGCGCCCGGTCTCTCGATCGTACTTGAGGACGATCACTTCCGCCTTGTCGCCGATGTTGAACATTTCCGACGGATGGCCGACACGACCCCAGGACATGTCCGTGATGTGGAGCAGCCCATCGATGCCGCCGAGATCGATGAATGCCCCGTAATCCGTGATGTTCTTCACGATGCCTTGAATCAATTGCCCTTCCTTCAACGTGGAGAGGGTGGTCTTCCGTTTCGAATCCCTTGTCTCTTCCAAGAGCACGCGCCTGGACACCACGACGTTGCCGCGCCGATGATTGATCTTGATGATCTTGAGCGGGAACGTCCGCCCGACCAACCCGTCAAGATCCCGCACGGGGTGAAGATCAATCTGCGAGCCCGGTAAAAACGCCTTCACACCGATATCGACCATCATGCCGCCTTTAATTCGCGCCACGATCTTGCCGTCGATGCTTTTGCCGTCATTGAAGAGCTGTTCCAGCTCCTCCCAAATCTTCATCTTGTCGGCTTTTTCTTTGGAGAGAACCAGATTGCCGTCGTCGTCTTCGCACTCCTCGATATAGACTTGAAGCCGATCGCCGACCTTGATGGCCTGAAGTTCCTCGGTGGAGAACTGATCGTTCGGGATCATCCCTTCGGACTTGTAGCCGATGTCCACGACCACCTTGTCTTTGGTCACGGCCACGATCCGGCCCTCTGTAATTGTGCCCTCTTCGAGGTTTTTGAATGTCTCCTCGTATAGAGCCGCTAAGGCAGCTCGGTCTAATTGCTGGTCACTCGATGGCGAAACCGTACTCATGGTATAGATCCTACTCTTCCGACAGAAGTCGGGTGCTGATGGTTATACACCGACATTCACTCAGCCTTGCGAATGCCGGCACGGGACGACTGGGTCGGAGACTCCACGGCACCAAGTGAGGCGATGCGATCCATCACGGTGCGGCTCACCTCCTGATAAAACTGCTTGGCATCTCCGCCCTCCCCATTCCGAGGAAAGGTGAGGGCCTCTCCCAAGAAAACAGTCACGGGACGGAAGCGCGGCCACATGGTTCCCGATGGCAGCACATCATACGTGCCCTTAAGATAGGCCGGAACCACAGCACATCCGGTTTGCGCCACAATCATACCGATCCCTGGTTTGGGAGATTGTAACCGACCGTCCAAGCTGCGACTGCCTTCAGGAAATATCACCACGACCTTTCCTTCCTTGATCAACGTGACTGCCTTACCAAACGCGTCACGGTCCAACCGGCCAATCCGCAGGGGAATCCACCCCAGCCATTGGCAGATCGCCTTCAGGCCTGGGACCGGAAAGAGATCGCTACGTCCTAAAAACCAGGCCCGCCGCCGCATTCCACAACCCAAGAGGGGAATGTCCAAATAACTGGCATGATTCGCTGCCACGATGAACCCACCGGTCTGGGGAACTGCCCCAACGACTCGATAGCGAAAACACAGCCAGCCGATGGTCCGGGCGAGGACCCATACGATCCCGTAAACAACCGAACTCACAATGTGGCCGCAATCACAGCCATCATCTGGTCCACGACATCGGCAGCGGACAGGTTCGACGTGTCGATAAACCTGGCATCCTCAGCAGGGGCCAGTGGCGCAATCGAGCGGGAACGGTCCCTCGTATCACGGCTTGTTAACTCGGCGCTCGTCTCTTCAAGTACCCCGGAATGTCCCGCCGCCACGAGTTCACGATGTCGGCGTTGGGCTCTGACGGTCGGATCCGCTTCGAGAAAAAACTTTACGTCTGCCGAGGGGAACACCTTCGTTCCCATATCCCGGCCCTCGGCCACCACCGCCCCCCCTTGTCCGATTTGCCGTTGAATAGGCAACAGCCAAGCCCGAACCGCTGGAATGGCCGAGACCACCGATGCCGCTGCCGACACCATCGGTGTTCGAAGTTCGCTGCTCACGTCCCTGTCATTGACAAATACTGTCGCGACTCCCTGATGAAACTGCATGTGGAGCGACAACGTGGGTAGCAGAGCGGCGACCGCCGCGACATCCGCCGGGTCCCGGCCAGACTCAATGACGGCCCAGGCCGTCGCCCGATAGAGGGCCCCCGTGTCAAGGTACAGATAGCCCAATCGAGAGGCCAACAATTTGGCCACCGTACTCTTGCCGACACCGGCCGGACCATCGATCGCGACAATCAGCCTGGTCGCTTGTTTTTCTTGTAGAACAGATCCCATGTCATGGTCCTGCATAATAGCCGTCACCGGCGTTCGCTCAATAATCCCAAGAGTGTGCGGTGGAAGTCCGGGAATGATGTCTCAATACAAGCCGTCTCGTCAATCAGAGTGGGAGCCGAAGCGGTCAAGCCTGCGATGGCTAGTGACATCGCCACCCGGTGATCTCCATGACTGTGGCCATGCGCAGCCTGTAATCGACCACTTATTTCTGCCGTTCCAAGTCCTTGCACAACCATCCCGTCCGGTTTTTCCGTGATCTCCGCCCCCATTGCACGCAACTCTGCCGATACTGTCGAAATCCGATCGCTCTCTTTGACACGCAATTCTTCGGCCCCGGAGATGACCGTCTCACCCTCTGCCACTGCGGCCGCGACACAGAGGATGGGAAATTCATCGATCGTCTGCGGAATCAAGTCAGGTCCGATCGCCACCCCGCGCAGCCTGGCCGACTTCACCCATATATCCGCAACCGGTTCTCCTGCCTCTTCATGGCGATTGAGCAGTTGAATGTCCGCACCCATTCTCATCATCACGTCCAACAAGCCCGTCCTGGTTGGGTTGATCCCCACCTGTTGAATCGTCACATCCGAACCAGGGACAATGGTCGCGCCGATGATGAAGAACGCAGCGGCAGAAAAGTCACCAGGCACGGCTAATTGAGGCATCGCGTTCCATCCGACCGAGGGCCGTCCATCAACTAGCAGAGTGGTCCCTTCCCGTCGAAGCGAAATACCGAAAAACTGGAACATCCGTTCCGTATGGTCCCGCGAGAGGCGAGGCTCGGCGATCCTGGTTGTCCCTTCCGCAAACAAGGCCGCAAGCAACAATGCCGACTTGATTTGCGCGCTCGCTACCGGTGAGGCATAGGTAATCGCACGGAGGCGACTTCCCGTCACGGCTAAGGGTGCAAGTTCACCGCCCTTGCGTCCGGCGATGGTTGCTCCCATGTCACGCAGCGGCTTAACGATCCGCCCCATTGGGCGGCGCCGAATCGATTCGTCGCCGGTCAGCACCGTAAAAAAGTCCTGCCCCGCCAGCAGGCCGGTTAGGAGACGCATGCCCGTCCCGGAATTCCCACAATCAATCGGCCCGCTCGCCTCGGTCAGCCCCCACAGTCCCTTGCCATAGATACGTAGCGCCTCGACTGATTCATCGATGCGCACACCGAGACCTTGGAGCGCCCGCATCGTATTGAGACAATCTTCGCCTCGACAATAGCGTACAACTGTACTCATCCCGTTCGCCAAGGCTGTGAGAATGATGGCGCGATGGGTGATCGACTTATCGCCCGGGACGGAAATCGTTCCTTGTAACGGCTGGCCTGGTGTGATGGTCAACGACGCCATAGGGTGTCCTACACGGAGACGGTCGGTCGCGTGGAAAGTTTCTCCCGTTCCTGCTTTGCTCGTTCGAGCTCCTTCTCGATACCTGCGGCATCGCCTACTCGAATGAGCTGCTTCAATTGGCTCAGCGAGCGCTCATACGCCTCAATGAACGTGATCACATTGTCGCGATTCCAGAGGAAAATATCACGCCACATTTCAGGTGAACTGGCCGCAATCCTGGTCGTATCCCGCAACCCGCCGCCTGAGTGGCTTGCCAGATCGAGGGAGGGAATCTGTTGATCGCGAATCTCAGCCAGCGCATTGATCAAGGCAAACGCCGCCACGTGAGGCAAGTGACTTACCGCCCCAAGAATCTTGTCATGGAGATGGGCATCCATCGTGAGCACCACCGAGCCGGTTTCCTGCCACATCGTTCGGACCTGCTCAAGCGCCTGCGGATCTGTCGTCTTTGTCGGAGTGATGATGCAGCGCGCCCCCATAAAAAGCTGATCCGATCCGGCTGCCACGCCCGTCTTTTCCTTGCCGGCAATGGGATGGGCTCCGACAAAATGGACACCGACAGGCATGGCTCGTTCAGCCTGTTCCACTAAAAGACCCTTCACGCTTCCAACATCGGTCACAATCGCGCCTTGTTTTAAGCAGGAGGCCCACTCCGTCAGATGCCGGTCGTAGGTGTCGACCGGCGTGGCCAGCACGACCAGGTCGGCATCCCTCACTCCGTCTTTGGGATCGATGACGTATCGATCGATCGCGCCCAGCTCAACCGCAGTGTTCAAATTTTCGACACGCCGTCCAACCCCGACGACCTCTGACGCCAACCCCTTTCGGCGAAGAATCATGCCGAGCGATCCACCGATCAGCCCGACTCCGATAATCGTGACTTGGGTAAAATGTAGCGCCATTCTTCACACTGGACCGAGGCTATCCATCAATTCTGAGTCCTTCACGCACAGTCTCCATGATTACAGTTCTCGACCGACCGCCACCGCGATCTTTCGCATGTCCTTCATCAGTTCCTTGAATTGGCTCGGTTTAATGGATTCTTCACCGTCGCACAGCGCACATTCCGGATTTGAATGGACTTCGATCAGAAGGCCGTCAGCCCCCGCAGCCACTGCCGCTTTCGACATCGGCGCCACCAGATTCCACTTACCAGTGGCATGGCTGGGATCGACGATGACGGGCAAATGCGACAGTTCTTTCAACGTCGGAACCGCAGCAAGATCGAGCGTATTGCGATATTGCGTCTCGAAAGTCCTGATCCCTCGCTCGCATAACATCACATTCTGATTCCCGCGGGACATGATGTATTCTGCCGACAGGAGGAACTCCTTGATTGTCGCCGAAAGTCCGCGCTTCAGCAGCACCGGCTTGTCGTATGCCCCAACTTCCTTGAGAAGTTCAAAGTTCTGCATATTGCGGGCGCCAATCTGGATGATGTCGGCTTTTTCGAGAAACAATTCGATGTCGCGGGTATCCAGAATCTCGCTGACCACCGGTAACCCAGTTTGCTTCTTTGCCTCAACCAGATAGTCTAATCCTTCACGCCCTAATCCCTGAAAGGAGTAAGGCGACGTGCGCGGCTTGTAGGCGCCTCCGCGCAAAATACTGGCTCCGGCCGATTTGACATCGTGGGCAATACCGACCGTGATTTCCAGCCGCTCCACCGCGCAGGGTCCCGCCATGATGATCAGCTTGTTCCCGCCGATCTTCACGCCTCCCACATCGATAACCGTGCCTTCACGCTTAAACTCCCGGCTCACAAGTTTCCATGGGGCAAGAATCGGCAGCACACTTTCAACGCCCGGTAATGCGGTGAGCGGTTGGTTATGCAGGACCCGATCGTCGCCGATGACTCCAATGATTGTCCGTTCCTGACCGGTCGATAGTTGCGACTTCAGTCCCAATTCGCGAAGCCGGTCGATAATGTGGTCGACTTCCGGTTCGCTTGCATCTGGCTTTAATACAATGATCATAATGCCCTCACCATGCACTCAATGCGGATGGATCGCCCGCTTGAGCGCAGCCAAGAATTCCCTGTTTTCCTCTTCCAGGCCGATAGTCACTCGAACCATACGCCCCTCGATGTGACGAACGATAATGCCCTCCCTCAGCAAGGCCTCAAACAAGGCGCGGCCGTCTCGTCCGACATCGACATACACGAAATTTGCTTCGCTCGGAATCGGCGCAAACCCGAGCGCGGTCAATCCCGTGACCATTTGCGCCATCCCGGTTGCATTCACCGCCCGGCTCTGTGCTACATGTTCGTCGTCGCCGAGGGCGGCGAGGGCGGCGCGCTGCGCAAGGCTGTTGGCGTTGAAGGGTGGGCGGACTCGATTCAAGAAATTGGTGATCTCCGCTGTCGCCACACCGTACCCAATTCGCAACCCAGCGAGTCCATAGATTTTAGAAAACGTTCGTAGCACAATTACGTTCCGCCCCTGCCTCACATAGGCCATGGCATCCGGAAACTGCCGGCTCCGGACATACTCGAAATAGGCTTCGTCGAACACCACGACGACATGTGTCGGCACGCGCGTGAGTAGCTGTTCGACCTCATCGGCTGACACCATCGTCCCGGTTGGATTATTAGGGTTGCAGAGAAACAGGAGCCTCGTGCGGTCGGTAATGGCATCCGCCATCGCCAGGAGATCGTGTCGCCACTGCTTCAACGGGACGATAATAGCCTTTCCATGGGCTGCCGTGACCTCCATTTTGTAGATAACGAAGGTCTGATCAGCCATGATCGCTTCATCGCCCGGGGCCAGAAACGTCCGGGCGAGCAGGCCCAAGATTTCATCCGATCCGTTTCCGAGAATAACCTGATCCAGCGTCACCTTCCATCGATCCGCTAGAGCTTCCCGCAGGCGAAACGCGCCGCCATCGGGATACCGATGCAGCGTTGCGGCCCCTTCGCTCAATGTGGCGCGCGCCATCGGGGAAGAGCCCAACGGATTCTCGTTGGACGCCAGTTTTATAATACGAGCAAGACCTAATTCCCGTTGGAGTTCTTCGATCGGCTTCCCGGGAACATAGGGACTGAGCGAGGCGATATCTGGATGAACGTTCAGCGGCATAGCATCAACTGTGGGCCGGGTAGGAACCCAGCACTTTCATGAAGAGACAGCGGCCGGTGATTTCTTCGATGGTTGCCTTAACCCGCTCTTCCTCAATATGCCCTTCGATATCAACGAAGAAAATGTACTCCCAGGCCTTTCGCCTGGAAGGACGTGATTCAATCTTGGTCATACTCAGGCCGTGAGAGGCAAAAGGCCGGAGGAGATCGTACAGAGCCCCGACTTTGTCTTTCACCGACAGCATGAGTGAGGTCTTATCTTTTCCCGTACGTTCAGGCGGCTTCTGAGACAAAATGAGAAAACGGGTCATGTTGTTCACATTATCTTCAATGCGGGCCTTGATGACCTGTAAGCCGTACAGCTGGGCCGCTAACTCCGATGCAATGGCAGCAACAGAGGGATTTTCCGCACACTGTTCCGCTGCGCGTGCCGTGCTTGCCACCTCCGAGACAGGCGCATGAGGAAAGTTCGTTTCCAACCAATTTCTACATTGGGCAATGGCATGGGGGTGAGAGTGGATGTGCTTCACCTCTTCCATCATGCCGGACTTTGACATCAAATGATGGGACACCTCCTGGAGCACTTCACCATAGATGAGCAGATTGGAATCAATGAACATATCGAGCGTGTGGTTGACAACTCCCTCTGTTGTATTCTCGATCGGGACCACGCCAAAATTGGCTCGCCCTCGTTCGACCTCACTGAACACGTCTTTGATGCTATTGACTGGAACGTACTGGGCGGACGACCCGAATTTCTGCATGGAGGCCATGTGCGTAAACGTAGCCATAGGGCCGAGATAGGCCACCTTCTGAGGACCCTCTAGAGAGAGGGACGCGGACATGATTTCTCGATAGACAGACCGAATCGCCTCGGAGGGAAATGGCCCGGAGTTCTGCCCGATGAGGCGCTCGATGATCGTCGCCTCCCGCGCCGAGGTATGAAGATTGGCCTCCGCATCCCGCTGTTTCTTGAGCTTACCGATCTCAATGACGCTTTTGGAGCGCTCATTCAGTAGACGCAAGATCTCGTCATCAATGCGGTCGATGGCTTTCCGGTACTCGGAAAAGTCTCCGGACATAGCAAACCCCCTCTTACCAGCCCAGGAGGCGGGCACCCGTCCGTCGGCTGGTCGGCTGGAATGGCACAAGCTAAGTGGGAAATGATACAGGAACTATTCCTGGCAATGCAAGGAGACCCTCGATGTTTCACGAACTTGCGACGACGATCCCTATCCATTTCAATCTGCTATCAGAAGGACTTGACAGGGGCCAGGCGCATCACGAGAACAGGTGGGATGTTGCCCTTTTGAAATGATCGAAGGCCAGCTTCGTCGCTTGGCGGCCTCGGCCGGTTCGTTCAAGGAAACCGGCCTGAATCAGATACGGCTCATGGACATCTTCGAGAGTGCCCCTGTCTTCCTGAACGGCAGCTGCCAGGGATTCCACCCCGACTGGCCCTCCGGCAAACTTGTCGATGATGGTTAGAAGAATCTGACGATCCATCTCATCGAACCCCGCCGTATCGACACCTAGCCAGGCAAGCGCGTTCTGGGCGACTGTCTGGCTGATTCGCCCCTCTGCCTTGACCTGAGCATAGTCGCGCACTCGCTTGATCAGCCGATTCACGATACGAGGAGTGCCTCGAGCGCGACCGGCAATTTCTTTGGCTCCCTCGGAATCGATTGGGATCCCAAGCACGCCCGCCGAGCGGGTTACGATGGTCTGCAACTCGGCTGGAGAGTAGAACTCCAGGCGGTGGACGAGGCCAAATCGGTCCCGAAGTGGAGAGGTCAGGGCGCCGGCCCTGGTCGTGGCCCCGACGAGCGTAAACCGGGGTAGATCCAATTTCACCGTTCTGGCTGCAGGCCCCTGGCCGATCACGAGGTCAAGCTGATAGTCCTCCATCGCAGGATAGAGCGCCTCCTCGACAGAGGCGGGGAGTCGGTGAATCTCATCGATGAACAGGACATCATGCTCTTGGAGGTTCGTCAGGATGGCGGCCAAGTCACCTGCATGGGCCAACACGAGGCCGGACGTCGAACGGAGCGACGCCCCCATCTCACGGGCAATGATGTGGGCGATGGTGGTCTTCCCCAGCCCAGGAGGGCCGTAAAAGATCGTGTGATCGAGCGCTTCGTCCCGCTGCTTTGCCGCCTCAATACAGATCCGCAGAGATTCTTTCATCCGCTCCTGGCCAACGTACTCATTCAAGGTCTGCGGGCGCAGCACCGTTTCGATGCTTCGCTCTTCGTCCGTGATCTGTGTACTGACAACTCGCTCAGCCATCGTCAAAAAACCTCTCTCGCTCTAGGAGCCTGTCCGACATTGACCATTCTACTGCGGCGAACGATCCGCCACCATCTGCATCGTGCTCAGCCAGAAAAAACCCTCAATGTATTCCAGCTCGGGTTCAAACTTTTAACGCAACGAGGTGATTAATGACCTCGGTAGGTTTCTGCCAGTGTAGCACGGCACGGGGACGGTCATTCAGCTCTTGCTGAACCCGCTTAATTTCCCGAGTCGAGACCGTGTTGACCTCCGTCCCTTT
>JBBRRK010000115.1:0-12582 GCA_038200765.1 Nitrospirales bacterium | reverse complement strand
CATCATGTTGGCCCGATGCGCCTCGACGGTCTTGACGCTGATCTTGAGTCGTTGACCGATTTCCTTGTTTTTGAACCCGGCCCAAATCAGTTCAAGAATCTCCTTCTCCCGGCTGGTGAGGGATTCAGGTCGCTTCTTGCGGGGGGGCGGAGTCAGATTGGCCAGGGAAGGTCTGGGTTTCGTCTTTGCGGTCCGCGGCATTATTGTGTTCTCCTTTAACGAATAACATAGTACGGTATAATTCACTTTGGCGGAGACACGCGCAAGAACGCATCCTCGCCAAACAGATGTCAGATTATAGAGAACTCTCTTGCCATAAGTAAACACTAGGATAGTGGCTCCAGTGAAGCTACCTAATTTATTTCATTTTGCTGGCGAAATGATTCGAGTGTTTCGAGCCGAAATCTATCTCTGAGCCGATTATGCATGAATGGCTGGTGTATCTTGTGGTCGGGACTCTCGGCGCGCTGATCGGCAGTTTTCTCAACGTCTGCATCTTCAGGCTGCCCCGAGGTGAGTCGATCGTCTGGCCCGGCTCCCACTGTCCCTCGTGCGGCCATCCGATTAAGTCCTACGACAATATTCCCCTGTTGAGCTATCTGTGCCTTGGTGGGCGCTGTCGGGCTTGCCGTGTGCCAATTTCAATGAGGTATCCCCTCGTCGAAGCGATCAACGCGCTCGGCTATCTCACCATATTCGGGTACTTCGGTCCAACCTGGACGGCTGCCCTCTATGCCATGTTATTTTCAGCATTGGTCGTGGTGACGGGAACGGATCTCAGCCATAAGATGATTCCCAATGTCATCACCTTGCCGGGAATGGTGGTCGGACTTCTTGGCGCCGTGACCGTGTTGCCGGTGGGTTGGATAAATTCTGTTCTTGGTCTCACCGTGGGAGGCGGCATCCTCTGGCTTCTGGCCTGGTTGAGTCCCTATCTCTTCGGCAAGGAGGGAATGGGAGGTGGCGATATTAAGCTGCTGGCGATGATCGGTGCGTTTCTTGGCTGGAAGCCGGCGCTCCTCACCATCATGATCGGTTCGCTCATGGGTTCTATCATCGGCATCAGCTTGATCGCCCTGCGCATCATCAAGCGGGATGACTATATCCCCTTTGGCCCCTTCCTTGTGTTGGGAGCTCTCCTCTCCCTGTTTTTCGCCCAGCCGCTCCTCGATTGGTATCAAGGTCTCCTTGGCCCTGGTTTCTAGGAGCCTATCCGACCGTGATCGTGCGATTGCGGCGAACGATGGCCAGGCATGTGCCTTGGTCTTGCTCCCCAAACATACGCACAGAACCACGAGAGGTCACCCCTATGGTTGGATGCCTCCGACGCGCGTATCCTGTGACGACAGGGAGCGACATCTCTCGACAGAGACCCTCGATGTTCGCGGTCTGTGACAGAGCCCCCTGGTGGAACAGGCGAACGGGTGAAGTGCCTGTGCTGCTGCACAAAACCCGGATAACTGGTCGGAGAAAAGGGAGGGCCGAGCCCGAGCGGTTGGCCCCAGCGGCTCACGATCCGCGTGTTCGTTGCGGATCTACAATATCCCCTGCCATGCGGTACGAACGAGAACGGCAGTGGCTTGTTGCGCCAATACTTGACCAAAGGACTGACTTCTCAGGCTCCACGCAGCGTGAGTTGAAGGCCATCGCCCATCGCATGAACACGCGTCCATGAACATGTCGCCACTTCGCCAGGCTTCCGGAAACCCTAGCAGGCTGAGGGAAGCCTCGGTTAATGCCAAAACCGTGCTCGGGAATTTTACGTACTGGTGCTGAAGATAGAATAACCTCAGGATGCTCAAAAAGGCCAGACTTCTCACCCGCCCAACCCTGACGCGCCGAGACGCGCCTTGTCTCAAGCAAGGCCGTAGCGAGCGAAAAGGCGAGGCGTATGTTTCGGTACATTGATCCTCTGAGCGACGCGAGAACGCCGCTGACGAACTTTCTCAGCATCCTGCCAGAGGGGATTTCAAAACCGTTCGAAGTGTTACGAGTGCACAGGCCGGATGACCGAATCAGGCATTGGTCGCCAGCTGCCGATCGTCGCAGATCGTCCGGCACTGGAAGTTGCCAGTCGGGTAATCGTGCGTCCCCCACCCCGCGATGCCGGTATCGGCGCAACCGGCATCCTTCTTGACTGGTAGCCCACCGATTGTTGCCTCGAGCCGGCCTGATTGGCTCAATGCCTCATTGAACTAACAGGGCACGGCTGGCAGTGCGGTCAGAGGCACGGCATGCGCTCAACCAGGTCCGAGCGTTTCGCTGGGTGCCCTGGCTAACCTAGCCGTCTGACGGCGATGGGTCGCGGCGCGCTTCGAGGAGCCGGGACTCAGCTGGAGGCGCTGCGTCCAGGTAAGCTCCCCACGGAGTGACCGTGCCATCAACCCATACCATCCATGGTGTCACATTGTCGCGCTTGGTCGGCCCCACGGTGGCGTCACTTTTTCATCGGCGCAACGCGGCCATCAAGTAAGCATGCGTTCCAGCGGAGGTTCTGTTGGGTCTTGAACGGGTGAGCACGGCTCGCTTCAGCTAGAACGTGAACTTGCCCAGCGAATACACGTCCGGTTATTCGAACACTTCAGTCGCGCATCTGCTTTTCCCTCCTTCACCTCGTGGTGAACAGCAATGCCTGACAGGCTCCTAACTGGCTCCCTGTATCTCTTTGGGCGAATCCCTGTATCTAAATGGTGAGGTGCGTTTCTGATTTTCTTTCTCTTGCTCAGCCAGCGCACAAGTTGGTTCCGCATCCATGTTTCCTCGTGCAACGCGAAACCGTATGAACTTGCGAAGTATTCCATTCCTGCTCTGCACAATGCATTTGGTTATCTGGGTGTGGATCAGCGTGGGCATGGGTCTTGGATACTGACTTCATCCTCGTAAGGGGAATTTCTTTGCGAGAGGGAGATATGCCGAGAGCATTACAGAGACAGGAGCAAGGCTGGAGCCTGACAGAGCTCCTCACCGTATTGGCGATCATGGGCATCATGGCCGTGTTGGCTGGGCCGAGTTATCAGTCGTTACTCGCAAGGGTCCAGGCGCGTAGCGCCACCGTAGAGATTGCTTCGGAGCTCCGGCTCGCCAGACAACTGGCGATGGCCAGGCGAGAGCGTCTTCGAGTCATATTCGATCAAGAGGGTCGTACGATCACGCTTCGACGTGCAGATGCCGAAGGCATCCTTCACGTCTATGACTATGCGGACAAGGGAGTGGTTGTGGAAGAGCCAACTGCGGGCCCTGAACTGTTGTTTCATCCCAGTGGTCGATCGGTGACTCCGACAACCATTCGCGTCCGCGACAGTCAAGGCCGGGAAACCATGTTTACGGTGAGTATCACCGGAAGAGTGTCCGTCTCATGATACGGGATCGATTATTTCATGCAGAGGGTGGAGCCAGTTTTGCCGAAGTACTGGTGGCGATGACGCTGACGTTGATTGGGCTGGTCGGTGCCATGGGGGCGATTCAGGCAACAGAACGAATCGTTCGAACGGGGACATTGGCAACGCGTGCCCTGGCAATGGCGGAGTCACGAATTGAAGTCAAGCGATCTGTGAGATGGGATCGTCTCTTGCTGGACGACCTGAATCACGATGGTGTGACGGACCTTGTCATGCATGACGATGGAGTCGGCGGCGATGTGCTGGCCGGTGACGGGGTGTATTCCGGTCGTTGGGACCAGGATGGAGTCCAACTCATCTGGACGGTGACGCCGAGCCATTCCGGTTCGCTATCGGCCTCAGGGCATGTCCAGATTGAGGCTCGCGCAGTCTATGCCGCTGGTGAGAGCCAGCGTGAAGTACGAGTCGGTACCCTGCGGGCCAATCCCATGTTCGTTGGGAGCCGGTAACGTGACGCCACTGGAAGGAGACAGGATGTTAACCGGGCGACAAACACGAGGCATTCCCCAGAGAATGTGGGCGGAGACGGGGACCAGTCTGGTCGAGATGATGTTTGCTATGGCGGCTGGGCTGGTCGTCTTTGCCGCTACGCTTCAAGCCCTGTCCTTTTTCCAGCAACAGTTTATGAGGCAACAACGTGAGGTTGCGCAACAGCAAGATCTTCGCCTGGGATTAGAAGTGCTCGAACAGGAATTGCGGCTGGCAGGGTCTGGTTCCCTCACCACCGTGGCGTCGGACTCAGTCGAGTTTTCGGCGAATCTGCAAGGCTTCTCGACGACGGTCACGGCGACGGTGGCGGTCGGCCAAACGGCTTTGTCGGTCGAAGACGGACGCGGGTGGGGTGATCGGAAAACGATTGTGGCCTGTTGGGCTGAACGTTGCGAGACGCTTGCCCTGGCTCGTGATGGACAACGACAACTGCTGACGATACGGCAGCCGCTGACAAGGGCGATTCCATCTGGAGCCTTTGTCTCCCTCCTGAATCATGTTCGTTACTACAGTCGTCGTGATGGCCAGGGTGTTCTGAGGTTGCTGCGGCAGGTCGATGGCGGCGCGAGTGTCATGGTTGGAGATATCAGGGAGGTTCGGTTCTCCTACTGGGACGAAAACGGGCAGGTCGCGACACAGCCGCCGCTTGTCAGGCTGGTCGTAGTTGAAGTGATGATGTCTGATCGAGGAATTCGTGCGGTTCGAGAAATCAGCCTCAGGACCTAACTGTGGCATCTCGAATACGAAGGGGAGTGAGAACATGAGGACGGGAAAACCGCGCGCAACGGAATGTCTTCATCAGGGGGACGAGGGTCACGTGCTTCTTGCGGCACTCATGCTGATCGTTCTGCTTGGAATCGTCGGCATGACGTCTCTGCATCTGGCAGGTCAGGATGGATCGGGCATCAGCTCGATGAAAGAGGACAACGTCGCGCAACAGCTGGCCGACGGTGCGGCGGATGTGGTGATGAGTTGGTTTCACGATTCGTCAGCCACGCCAGCGGCTCTTGCCGGATTGCTCGCCAAGCGCCAAGGGGGCCTTGCGAGCGGACCGTCGTTCTTCGACGAAGCCGGGCGTTCACAGTTTGCCGGGACCGCTGATCGTCCCGACATCATGCTCGATGCGGCAAACCAAGCGGACAATCAGACGCTCAACGATTCGCCCAGCGGGTTCTCTAGTGCCCTCGGAAGACTTGGTCGAATTCTTAAGGTTAAAGTGTATGGTCCTTTGCAACCAGGCTTGCTGAGTACGGTTGAGGTCACGGCTACGACGGTTGATCGCCGGCCAGTGACACGAACGGTTCAGCTCCAGCTCGGGGCGGTGAAGATTCCTGCGGTTCGTGCGGCAGTGCAAGTCGGACAGACGCTTGGATCCATGCAGCCAGGCGGCGAATCTCCCGTTATGGTCCATTGGGGTGATCAACGGGTCTTAGGCGATCTTGCGGTGCAGCGAGTCGAGGATCTTGCCCTCAAGCGTACTGAGGCCCCAGTCACCGGTCAATCGTATGGCGAGATGCTCTATGCACAGGATCGCTGGACGGAGTATTGGATTGGAGGAACCGTCTCGGTCATCTCTCCTCCACCCGGGCAAGGTGCGAATCCTTCGCTTCCTGACAACGTGCATCTGCAACAGTATCCGATGCCTGGGGTGAGGCTCGATCAGTGGGACTACGACACGATCAAGGAGATCGCCTTGCGCTGGGGGACCTATTATCGCCTCGATCCTGCGGGGCAGCTGCATCCGCATGGAGCCTCGGATGCTGATCAGGGATTCACACCGACAGATGCCCTGGAATCTCAGGTCATCGGAGACCATCGTGGATTGGTCTTCATCGACACCATCGATGGGCAACCGCCACGTATCGATAATATGGGAACGTTGGTGTTGGAGACGGACTACGTCGAAGGTCTGCTGGTTGTGCAAGGTCATGTAGTGTGCAGGCCTCGTGCAGCGGGGAAATCTGTTCCTGTTCTCAGTCCATCTCCGATGGGGACAGCATCGCTAGGGGCAAGGGTTCCGGTGCAATTGTCCGGCATCCACGTCAACGGCCTGTTGTATGCAGCTGGTGCGATCAGGATCGAACGATCCGCTCGTGTGTACGGGGCGATCATGGCAGGACAGAGCGTGACGTCGATCGGAGCCGGTACTGGTATCGAGGTCTGGTACAACGCTGATTTGGCACAGGGACTCTTTCGAGGACTTCCGGTTGTGTATCGGGCGCCTGGTACCTGGTTGGCGAAGTACTAACGCGAAGGTAAAAGTGAAAGGCATTGCGTATGACGGTCGAAACGGATGTGGTGGTTGGTGGAACCGGAGGGAAGAAGGGCAGCCGTGCGCCAAAACCCTTCCGCTGTGCGATCGAGCAAAACGTACTTGATAGTTTGGTTTATCGCGGCATGATCAGTCTTTCTGACGTGTCGGTGGCGGTGGACGATTCGAAAGATGGTAGTCTCGATCTCGAATCGGTGCTCCTCGACCGCTATCATGTCCCGAAAGACGCGTTGGGGTCCGCCCTGAGTGATTTTTATCAATGTCCTTACCTGCCCTATGACGAACGAACGGTCATCGATGCCGACTTGCTGAAAACACTCAACCTCGACTATCTCAAGAAGAACCTCTGGCTGCCGATCACGCGTCGCGGTCCACTGATCGACGTGCTCACCAGCGATCCGCACGACTTCGACAAGGGCTGGGACATACGGCGCACATTTCCTGGAATGACCATTCGCTATGCCGTAGGTCTGCGTCGGGACATCGAGCAATTTCTCCATCTGGCCAGAGGCCAGGGAACCAGCGGTTCCATCGGCGCCATTCTCGGTGAGTTGGTCAATGACATCCATCTTGAGCCCACCATCGACCCTCTATCAGGTGGGATCGACGAGAACGACTCAGCCATTGTGCGCCTGACCAATCAAGTGATTGCCGAAGCCGACCGCCTCGGCGCATCTGACATCCACATCGAACCGTACGCGGATCGTAAAGACATGGCGGTGCGCCTGCGCATCGACGGTACATGCTCGACGTTTATGAAGATTCCAGCGACCTACCGGCGCGCGTTCGTGTCGCGCATCAAGGTCATGGCCAATCTCGATATTGCCGAACGCCGCAAACCCCAAGACGGCAAGATCCGGTACCGGTTGACGAAGGATCGTGAGGTTGAACTGCGTGTTGCGACCCTGCCCACATCGGGACAGGATGAAGATGTCGTGCTGCGTCTGCTGACGGCCAAACAGCCGATGCCGCTCGACGCGATGGAATTTACCCCCGCCACGTTGCTGGCTATTCACGCCATTGCAGAAAAACCGTACGGGATCATCTTGTGTGTTGGGCCGACTGGGTCAGGAAAAACAACAACCTTGCATGCGATTCTCAGGCACATCAACACCGACGAGCGGAAAATCTGGACGGCCGAAGACCCCATTGAAATTACCCAGGACGGTCTCCGCCAAGTCCAGGTCCATCCGAAGATCGGTCTTACCTTCGCGACCGCGATGCGGGCGTTTTTGCGTGCCGACCCCGACGTCATCATGATCGGTGAGATGCGGGACAAAGAAACGGCCGACATCGCCATCGAAGCCTCGCTCACCGGCCACTTGGTGCTCAGTACCCTCCATACGAACAGTGCCGTCGAAACAGTGATTCGTTTGTTGGATCTCGAGTGCGACTCCTTCAACTTTGCCGACGCCATGTTGGGAGTGCTTGCCCAGCGCTTGTGCAAACGGATCTGCACACAATGCAAAGAGGCCTATCATCCGAGTCGACAGGAGTATGACGAACTGGTGCAGGGGTATGGCACCCAGGACTGGCCCACCGTCGGCATCGAGTACACAGCCGATTGGAGTCTGTACCGTGGGCGAGGCTGCGAGGCCTGCAATCGAACTGGCTTCAAAGGGCGGATTCCCTTACACGAACTGTTAAGAGGATCAGAAGAGATGAAGCGGCTCATTCAATCCAGGGTCAGGACTGCCGACATGCTCAGCTTGGCAATGAAAGAAGGGATGTCGACTTTGGTTCAAGACGGGATACAAAAAGTCCTGCGCGGAGAAACCACCTATCGCCAAATCAGAGCAGTGGCAATTAAATAGCTGATCCGGAGTATTCGTTTCAGGCAACGGGCTTCTGTCTACGGCCTCCCTCCACTCAGGAATTCCCCTATTGGGGCCTTTTCTTCTTCGACAAGAATTGTCTCCAACAAGTCCGAAAATCGTCCATACAAAGTGAGGATCTCCTCGTGAGTCTTTTAATATCAATGGCTTACTGGTGGCTCTCCGTGTGTTCGCACCGGCATATCCCTTGCGTGAAGGGGACTGTGGCTATGGGTGTATCAAGATCAAATAGAGTGGATTGCCGACTTAGGCGGAAACCGCGTGAGGGCGGGTTCACACTGATAGAGGTGATGATCGTTGTCGCAATAATAGGGGTGACAAGCATGTTGGCAGTTCCAAACTACATTAGCTGGAATGCGAGATATGAACTCCGACAGGCTGCCACAGAAATTCAAAACCAACTATCGATAGCACGGATTAGTGCCATGAGTCGAAATTCAGTCGTCATTGTGAATCTGGCATTGGGCGGTGGAAAGGTACAGATCGCAGCGGCAGATGCATTGGGCGCTGCTGTCATTCCTGCGACTCAAATGATGAAGAGCGTGACCGGGTTGACTCCCGCTCCGACTGCGGTGGCATTTTCTCCACTTGGGATCCGATCTGGGGGAGGAGCCGGAAATCAACAAATCATGATCTCGAACAACCAGGGGCTCTCCTATTCGGTTCGGGTCACTCCTCGGGGCAAAGTGAGCTGGTGTCCTGCCGCAACGTGTCCCTAAATCGAAAATGATGAGGATGGCGTGATTCGACAGCCAAACAGAAAACGAGGGAAAAACGAGGGCGGGTTCTCCCTGATCGAAGGCATGCTGGCGGCAGTTATCTTGGCAATAGGAGTGCTCAGCCTGGCGGGCATGCAGATGTTTTCGCTGGGTCGAAACGTCGATGCGAACGAAACGACTCGCGTGACGAATTTTGCCGCAGACATTGTGGAACGGATTCAATTCAATCGGCGTAATGCCCTTTCATATAACGGGATCGATACGAATATAGCCTGTACGATCAATGCGACCACTCAGCCGATGGCCCGGGGAGATTGTGATCAATGGAGAACCTTGCTCACTGGCGGATTCGCAACGGGTCTAGCAGGACTACGTGGCCAGGTTGCGGTCGTGACAGTAGGCCCTACAACCCCTCCACTCAATCAGAATTCTGTCGTGGTGACGATGACCTGGACTGGAGCTTCAGGGGCGGGAAAGAGTGCCAAAGCAAGGCAAATGATAATAACCACCGTGGTAGCCCCGGAATGATCATGGACAGACTAAATACAATGTGGAGAAAGAACATGGGCAACTGGGAGTCCTCTTTGGCGGGAGAGCAAGGAGTGACGCTGGTTGAGTTGCTGGTAGGAGCAGTCGTGGCTTCGATAGTCGTCGCAGCTGGCTTTACGATGCTGACCACGAGCCAAAAATCCACGCAAGCAAATGATCAAACGGTGGAAACTCAACAGAACGTGCGAATCGCGATGGATCTGTTATCCCGTGACATCAAGCATGCCGGTTTTGGATGGACGGGACCAGTGGGGGCCTGTACAACGGCAATCACCCCGTTGGACCATACTCCCGCTGGGAATGATACTGGTCCCGATTCCATCCGTCTGCTGGTACCCATCGGCACATCGATTGCGCCAGCCTGGACACTTGCGAGTGCGGCTGGAGGAACAGCAACCGCAGGTTTCAGCAACGTGACCTTGACCTCTGGGGCCGTGGCCAATATGGCCACCGAGGCTGGGGGAAGCCTGACCGGGGCCGTCGTGTCCATTGCAGGCGTGGCAACTGCCACGGTCACAGCCGTAGCAGGAGACACGATCAGTTTTGCTCCAATCCCTCCACCCGTGGCCTTTCCCATCGGCATGCCTGTCTATCTGCTGCAGTGTGTCACCTATTCCATTGGAACCACGACTGCGGCGTGCGGTGGAAGTTCCCCCTGTCTGCTCCGCAACGGAGTATCGGTGGCTGACGGGATTGAGGATATTCAGTTCGCTTACGCTTGCGATGGCTGCAATACGGCAGTGAACGGAGGCATCGCGGATCGAATCATCGATAATCAGGGCGGAGCAGCCGGCTTCGATCAGGCTGACTTTGTGACCAACAATGCGTGGAACGTGGCTCCTTTCACGCCCGACAAGATACGGTTGGTCCAAGTGACGGTCGTGGCCCGTCAAACGACCGTTGATCAAGGATTGGGTGAGGGGAGGGGGGCGGCAAGCTTGTCGCCGACTGCCTTACAGGTGAGCGACCATAACCATAACGCAGGTCTTTTCGTCGGGGGGGATTTTGGCGCGTTGAACCCTCCCTACGCAAATTACCGACGGCGTATTGTGACCCGGACGGTTGAAACCAGGAATCAACGACTCTAAGGAGTAGAGATATGACAGTCACAGTGGTGCCGCCCAGCATGGGTGGTCATGCAAAAAGCGAGCAGGGTCTCGCCCTGATGACGGTATTGCTCGTCATGTTGATGATGACCGTGCTCGGGATATCCGCCCTGACGGTCACTGGGCTTGAGAATCGCATGGCGGGATTCATGACATCCATGGAGGGGGCGACGGCTGCAGCCGAGTCCTGTGCAGGGATAGGTGTAAATATTATCCAGCAGACCATCGATCCCTATGTGGGAGGGGGAACGGTGCCCATCGCCTTTCTCAGCAATGCCACCCCAGTCGCTGGGCCAGTTCCTCAGACGAATGCCGCGCTATTGACCCAGGAAATCATGGGATCGTCCGATAACAACAGCGACTACGCCGATGGGACTGGTGCGGTGCCTAATTTGGTTCAGACGATCGGCTCCTTTACCGTATACGGGGATATCGATCGGCTCTACATCAAAGGCAGCGCAGGATCAGGCATGCAACAGTTCGCTGGGTATGAGGGGGCGGGGGCTTCGGCGGTTGGCTCTTCCAACATTTTCTATCGAATTGATTGTGTTGCTCGAAACGCGGCGACGGGGACATCGGCGCGAGTCACAGCGGTGTATGCCTGTACGACCACCGGTGAGAGTTGTCAGAAGTAGCCGAGATTGTGGAGGGGAAACATGGAGTTCTATCCAGTCCATACCAGTCCCATGCTGAGACACAATAGGCAGCAATCGCGCCTTGTACTTGTAGTGGGGGCTTTTCTGGTCTGCCTCGGGGTGATGGCTTCAGGAGAGGTCGGTAGTCTCGTATGGGCACAGTCTGCAGGAGTAGAGAAGATGCAGTTAGGCAAACCGCTAGAGGGCCAGATCACCTATGTGGGACTGGCCTATCTTGAGGTTGAAGGGAAATCCTATCGACTTCATCCGAAAATGAGTATTACTGCCGAAGGCGGCCAGCCTCTTGAATTGAAAGATCTTCAGCCGGGACAAGGAGTCCAATTCTGGCTGAAAGAAGGGGCGATGTTTCAAATCATTGCGATGCTACCCAGGTAGGACTCGTGCCGCGACCGTCCCTGTCAACCCCAGCCAGGTCAGAACAGGCTGGGTGAATGAACGATAGGAGGGTGGAGGAACCGATCATGGAAACGCAACGTTACAACGCCGGGAAAAACATTCTTTGGGGCCTACTGTGTGCGCTGGGGATGACACCGTTGTTTTTCCCGCTGGAAGCCAACGCGCAGGCGATGGCTGATTACACATCCACTCCGCCGTTTATCGCCGAAACGGTTCCTCCGAACGTCCTGATGTTGATGGACAATTCTGGCAGCATGAACGAATCGGCCTTTCACGATGTCGCTCAAGCCTACGTTCCCGCAACAACTTATAATGGCTACTTTGCTCCGACGAAGTGTTACAGCTATGCCTCCAATAAATTCACTCCTGGGCCAGACAGGGCTGGGGCCGGAAATCCATGCGCCGCCGCGGCACCCTGGTTGGGGAACTTTCTCAACTATATGACGATGACCAAATTGGAGATCACCAAGTCCGTCATGATGGGGGGGAAATGTGCGCCACGGGCTGTAAACGGCACCTGTTTTCCTGGAGGAACCCTGGTGCTTGAGACCAATGAATCGGTAAACAGTATCATCAGTATGAACGGAACCGGCATCAGCCCCTATGCAGTACTTAAATGCTTCAATCGGTCGGGCAACAGTTTAACAGTAAGAAATAGTGGTGCGTGTGACGGCAGCACTGATTCCTATACGCTCAAGACCGAAATTGCAGCAGAGCCGATGGGGGTGTTGCAGTCAGTGGGGAACAAGGCTCGCTTTGGCCTGATGCAGTTCAAGAGTGCTGGGGATGGGGGAAAGATCCTGGCAGAAGTGGGCAGCAATGCGGTCAGTATGATTAATGCCATCGAAAATACAGACGCGGCGACGTGGACACCATTGGCTGAATCGTTGTATGAAGCGACGCGCTATTTTGCCCAGATTGTCCCGGCCTTTTTTGCCTCTGACTATACCTATGATGTGGAGGCCAAGGACCCCTACTACTTCAAGAGCCCGGACTGGAGTTCTAACCCACCGGGTGAGTATGTGAATTGCTGTAAGAGTTTTATCATGGTGTTCACCGATGGTGAGCCGACACAGGATACGAACGTCCCGGTGAGTTTGCAGGACTATGCCCATGCTCATCACGGCAACCATTGCACCAGCACGACGACGACCACCTGTGC
>JBBRRK010000114.1:0-12681 GCA_038200765.1 Nitrospirales bacterium | reverse complement strand
ATGATCTCTCGGTCGGTCATATCTTTCGCGATCATCTCACGCACTTCTTGGCGCAAATCTTCGGCCAACGGCGCATTCGAATCGGCCAACGTCTGGTTCTGACAGACTAAGCAACGCAGCTCGACGGCGAGCGCTTTCAATCGCGCCTCTGCCTGCGGGTTCGCAGCAAGCGGCGGGGCCTCGTACGCCGTCGCAAGACTGGGAAGGAACAGCATGAGCACCCAGAGCCATCTCATTGGTTCTGCAGCTCCTTAACCAGGGGTAAGATCTTTTCTTTCAAGATGTCCTCGCGCAGCGGGCCAATCTGCTTGTAGCGGATGACGCCTTGCTTATCGATCACATAGGTTTCCGGCACGCCGTAGACACCATAATTGATGCCGACGCGCCCCGGCGCATCTACAGCAACGACCTGATAGGGATTGCCCCACTCCTTCAACCACGCCAGAGCCTCGTTCCGTTGATCCTTATAGTCCATGCCATAGATGGGGACTTCCCCGGACTGCGCGAGGTGGATGAGTACCGGATGTTCGTCCTTACAACCCCCGCACCACGAGGCCCAGAAGTTGAGCAACCAGACTTGGCCCTTGAGGTCATTCGACGAAATGACTTTTCCCGGTTCATGGAGCTGTGGCAGGGAAAACTCGGGTGCCGCCTTTCCAACCAATGGAGACGGCAATTCACGCGGGTTGAGCGTCAGCCCAACCGCTAAAAAACCGACTACGACGATAAAGAGCCCGAATGGGATGAGAAACCGGTTCATGAGACGGTTGGGCGCGCCATCTGGGCCGTGGCCGGCACCGCAGCCTCTTTCCGTCGCCAAGCCAGCCGATAGCGCCGATCGCTGACGGCCAGGACGCCGCCCGAGGCCATGACGAGACAGCCCCCCCAGATCCAATCGATGAAGGGTTTATGGTAGAGCCGCACACTCCAGGCGCCGCCCTCCAGCGGCTCGCCCAACGACACATACAAGTCGCGCAGTAACCCGGGAGAAATCGCGGCTTCGGTCATCGTCTGGTTCTGAACGAAATAACGGCGCTTTTCGGGATACATCACCGTCACCTCACGGCCATCCTTCGTCACTCGAAACGTCCCCCGCGCCGCAATATAGTTCGGGCCCTTAACCTGCTCGGTGCCGTCAAACTGGAACATGTAGCCACCGAGCGTGGCTGTCTCCCCGACATTCATTCGTAAATCTTGTTCCACTTCGAAGCCCTTCACCATCGTCACTCCCACAATGAATAGAGCGACACCACAGTGGGCCACGACCATGCCCCAATAGGCACGAGGCAGCGTGGCCACACGACCCCCAATGCCGCCCCCGCCCTCGGCCTGGAGCAGCCGCTCCCGCAGATCCACCAGGATCGTCGTCAGAATCCAGAAGGCCATCAGGAGCCCCAGACTGATGAGAGGTGTCCACTGGCCCAAGACCCAGGGCAGCACCAGGGCAGTTGCCAGACTGACACCGAAGGCCCAGCGCAGACGCATGGCCAGGGCCGGTAGGCTTGCCTTCTTCCACTGCGCCAGAGGCCCAATCCCCATGAGAAAGATGGCGGGCGTCATCAGAGGGAGAAAGACCGTGTCGAAATATGGGGGGCCCACCGATATCTTTCCCAGGTCCAGCGCATCCAAGAACAAGGGATACAACGTGCCCAGGAGCACCGACCCCAAGGCCGCTATCAGCAACACATTGTTCGCCAGCAACATACCCTCGCGCGAGATAATGGCAAAGCCTCCGCCTAAGCCCACGCGGGGCGCCCTCCACGCGTACAAGACCAACGAGCCGCCGATCACCACGGCCAGGAACACGAGAATGAACAGACCCCGCTTCGGGTCAGTGGCGAAGGCATGTACAGACGTCAAGACGCCTGAACGAACCAAGAAGGTTCCGAGCAAACTGAGCGAGAAGGCCATAATGGCGAGCAGCACACTCCAGGCTTTGAAGCCACCCCGTTTATCGGTGACCGCCAGCGAATGCATCAACGCAGTTCCAGCCAACCACGGCATGAATGAGGCGTTTTCAACCGGATCCCAAAACCACCAGCCGCCCCAGCCTAGCTCGTAATAGGCCCAACCGCTCCCCATCGCCACCCCCACGGTCATAAAACACCAGGCGACCGTGGTCCATGGGCGGGACCAGCGCGCCCATGCCGCATCCAAGGTGCCCCCCAAGAGCGCGGCAATCGCAAAGGAAAACGCGACGGAGAATCCCACGTACCCCATATAGAGCATCGGTGGATGGATCACCATGCCTGGGTCCTGCAGGAGCGGATTCAAATCGCGCCCGTCCAATGCGGCGGGGATCAGCCGTTCGAACGGATTAGAGACCGTCAACATGAATAACAGAAATCCCACACTGACGAGACCCATGACGCCCAAGATGCGCGCGCGCATCGCTTCCGGCAGGTGGGTTGAGAAGAACGAGACGGCGACCATCCAGATGCTGAGAATGAACATCCAGAGAAGCAACGAGCCCTCGTGCGCACCCCAGATGGCTGCAAGACGATAGTGCAGCGGGAGTTGAGAGTTCGACGTGGCCGCTACGTAGAGCACGGAGAAGTCTTTCTCCGCAAAGGCATACGCCAGACAACCAAAAGAGAGTAAGACCAAGAGGAATTGCCCGCGTGCCGCCGGCTTCGCGACGGCCATCAGCGAGGAGTTGCTCACCGCGGCCCCATAGATCGGCAGGGTTCCCTGCACCACCGCCACACAGAGCGCGAGAATTAAGGCATAATGACCAATTTCAGGAATCATGTCGGCTCCTAGCGTGGATTGACAACCAGGGTGCCGCTGCTCTGCGCACCTGCGGTCTTGGCCTTCGCCATCGCATCCGCCGCCTCCGGCGGCATGTAGTTCTCATCGTGTTTCGCCAGCACTTCACTCGCCAGGAAGGCCCCATCGGCTCGGAGCTGCCCTTGCGCCACGACGCCCTTGCCTTCTTTGAAGAGGTCCGGCAGGATCCCCTTGAACGTCACGGGCACCCGTTTCGCCGTGTCGGTCACAATAAAGTGGACGGTTAACCCATCGCCCTCGCGCGTGAGGCTGCCGGCTTCCACCATGCCCCCAATCCGAAAGCTGTGCCCCTGGGGCACATCCCCATTGGCCGCCTGCGTCGGCGTGTAAAAGAACACGAGGTTGCTTTGGAACGCATTCAAGACAAGGGCCGACGCCACGGCCAACGCGCCCAGACCCAGACCGATCAAGAGAAACCGCTTCTTGCGAGGTGTCATTGTCTCCGTCTCCTCCTACGACTCATTCCGGCTTTCCGCCGCCGCGGCAGCCCGCCGCCAGACCGCGAGCACTTCGCCCCCCATACACACCGCCGTCACACCGAAGGAGGTCCACACGTAGAGGCCATAGCCCCCCATTGCGAAAAACTCCGCCACACTCCCCCACTGCATCAGCGCGCCTCCGCCACGTCAGTGACTGAGGCCGGCTTCCCCCACGACGGTTGTCGCTCCCGTTCCACGATCACACAGCGCATGCGAGCCAGCGTCACCGCGATGCTGTACATCCAAAACCCCACCGCCATGACCAACATCGCGGTCACCATCGCCCCCGCCATGGTCGGCGCCGCGGTGATGCTGACAGAGGCCCCTTGGTGCAAGGTGTTCCACCACTTCACAGAAAAATAGATGATCGGCACATTGACCACCCCCACCAGCGCCAAGACGGCGCTCGCGCGATCCGCCCGCCGCAGGTCGTCAATCGATGAGCGCAACAACATGATCCCAATATATTGAAACAACAAAATGAGCTCCGAGGTCAGCCGGGCATCCCACACCCACCAAGCGCCCCACGTCGGTTTGCCCCACATCGACCCGGTAAACAACGCGAGGAACGTAAACATCGCCCCGGTGGGAGCAATGGCCTGCGCCATCATGAACGAGGGCCGCGCATTCAGCCCCAGTCCGATACCGGCCCAGATGGCCATAATGACGTAGAGAAACATGGACATCCAGGCCGCCGGAACATGGACAAAGATAATACGGTAGGCGTCGCCTTGCGTCGCATCGGTCGGCGCGACAAAGAACCCCACGTACAGGCCGACCCCGATCAGCCCCAGCGCCGCGGCGGTAAACCACGGGATCAGCCGCCCGGCGAACGGGTACAAGGCCTGCGGCGAGGAATATTTCAACCAGTTCATACCTGTGCACTCATATCGATGTCTTATTCTACTGCAATGCGTAATGCAACAGCCGTGGCCCACGGCGCAAACGTAAGTGAGAGCAGAAAACAGGCTCCGAGTAACGACAGATTCGCTTCGCTGCCGACTCCGGCCAAACTATTCGTGACGGCGCCGGCCCCAAAGATCAGCACCGGAATGAACAGTGGAAGCACGAGGAGCGCAACCAGCAAGCCGCTCCCGCGCAACCCCAGCGTCAGCGCAGCACCGATGGCCCCAATCATACTCAACGTCGGCGTACCAAGCAAGAGCGATAACGTCAACACCCCCAACGAGTCCCCAGCGAGACCGAACTGCAGGCCGAGGAGCGGCGAAAGCAGCACCACTGGCAAGCCGGAGATCACCCAGTGCGAAAACACCTTGCCAACGACCAGAACAGCCAGAGGTTGAGGGATCAAGAGCGTCTGTTCCAATACCCCATCGAGATAGTCAGCGGTAAAGAGACGTCCGAGTGACAACAGGCACGCCAGTAGGGCCGTAACCCATAATACGCCGGAGGCGATCATCCTCAGCACTGCCGGCTCTGGCCCGACCCCCAATGGGAAGAGGCTTGCAACGATGACGACGAAGAACACCGACATCGCCACATCCGAACGATGCCGCATAGCCAGCAGAAGATCTCGCCGGACAACCCCGCGCAACGCCTCACTCATACTGGGCTGGCTCATCGAGTCAGCCTCAGATGCTGGACAGAATCAGGTGGGAGCGCGATCTCCTGGTGCGTAGCAACGACGACCATGCCGCCATGACTGAGATGCGACTGGATGTGTTGAGTTAAATAACTTGTGGCCGCAGCATCGAGCGACGCAAACGGCTCATCCAAGAGCCATAACGGACGTGAGGAAAGCCAGAGACGCGCCAGTGCCACGCGACGCTTTTGTCCTTGTGATAAAACCCTCGTCGGCAAACGATGAATCGGTCGCCCGAGACCAACGGCCTCCAACGCCTTTTGGACGATTCCACCAGAGCTTTCATCGCCGGCGAGGCATGCGGAGATCTTGAGGTTTTCGACCGGGGTTAGCTCATCCTTGATTCCATTGAGATGCCCTACGTAGGCCAGCTGGGCGCTATAGAGTTCCTTGAGTTGGCGGATGTCTTTCCCCTGCCAAAGAATCGCGCCTTGATCAGGAGATAACAGGCCGCACAGCATGCGAAGGAAGCTGGTCTTCCCACTGCCGTTCTCGCCGACCACGGCCAGCAGAGTGCCTGGCTTGACCGTCACGCTGACGTCGGAAAACAACAATCGTTCCCCACGACTGCCGCTCAGTGCGACGGTTTCGAACATATTTCGAGAAGTCCCACTGGACCCAAAGAAAAAGAATTGCCGCAATGATGTCGGATCTTTATGGATCGTGCAGTTCTTGAGCGTGTTCTCGCCACGATCTGACGTCTCATACAAATCGACTATCGCTGAAGCACGAGTCCATTCGCAAGATCGATGTCGCTACGCAGGGCACTGGGGGGCCTCATGAAAGGGAACACCTGCTACATTTATTTTTGCTGATTGTCGCCCATCTGATACTGGCAAGTCAAAGATGGTTTGGTCCGGATTGTTTATGGCATGATCGCATCTCGAAACCTGCTGTTCATCAAATTTTATGAAGCCTATGTTCCTGTCGCACGACTCCGTGACCAACTCATGATAAGGGATGGGAAAACGATGCACGGATGCCCACGCAGAATCCCTCTAAGAACTCAGGCTCGCACCGTGTCTGTGCGTGTAGCACCTTGACGCGAATCAGGGATGGTTCGCGCCGGATAGCCCCGGAGCACCGGACGAGCCCAACTGTGAAACACATTTTTGAGATTTGTGCATGCATGGCGAGGGGACTAGAATCTTGCCCTGTTTTAGTGGCATCATGTACGGATGTCACCTATATGACAGGTGACGACACATACAACTGCGCACTAAAATCGCTTCGCCGTACGGAGCAGGGGCTCATCGCAAGGTCCAAACAGGAGGGTTCGGCATATTATGATTAGGCAAGTGATAGGGGCGGCCCTTACCGTGCTCATGCTTCTTGTCGCACTGTACCACCCTGAAGTCGCTGTTGCCCATGGCGCAACGAGCGGAGAAGACGACCCGTGCCTGCGCCGGGTCGGGGAGAAGGTGGTACATTTCAGCGCCTATCAGCCACAATACCAGTTGAAAGATCAATACTGCACGGACATTCCCAAGGAAGGCGACACCTTTCTGGTCGTAGACCTCGTGGACCCAGCGCTGCGCAACGAGCTAGTCGGGATGCGGGTGATGAAGGGAAACGGGAGCAATGAGGCGGAAGATCAGATTGTGGCAGATATTCGTCCGAGCACCCACCCGGACGGCGTGCTCCGGGGCGAAGCCAGGTTGGAAGAAGGCTTCTATACGGTCACCATTTTGGCAGAAAAACAGAATCTGATGAAGCGCCCGCAGTATCTGTTGCGGGTAAGCATGGTCGATTACCAGAAGCTTATGCGTTCCATGACAGGACCGGCGATAATAGTGCTGGCAGTTGCATTGATTGGCTACATACTCATACGATCGAAGTGGCTGCGGAATTGGTGGGCGCTCCGCCGTTCGTAGGAAGCGGGGTGTTCCAGGCCGCGAAGACATGGTTCATCATTCGTAAGGGAGGATCCTGACAATGGCTGTACAATTGCTGAAACCCGTCGGGTTATGCGTCCTGATGCTAGCAATCGGGGTGCCGTTCTTCTCCACACAGGCCCAGGCTCACGGAGGTCTGGCATTGGCAGAGGACATGTGTAGGCTCACAATCGGCCCGTACAACATGCATTTCACCGGCTATCAGCCTGACAATACACGCAATAAGGAATTCTGCGAGGACATTCCGGCGACTGGTCGCACAGTCGTGGTGCTTGATTATATGGAAGATGCACTCCGCCCCTTGCCCACCGAAGTTCGGATCATTAAGGATACGGGCTCGGAGCAGGATCTTCAGGCCATCACGGTCCTTCACCTGCCGCCCAAGGTCTATCCCGCCGGCTCGGTCAACTTCGAATACAACTTCGACAAGCCGGGAAAATTTGTCGGACTGGTGATGGTGGGCGACAAACAGGAACTTGTATCACGATTCCCGTTCTCGGTCGGGGAAACGAAAATTTGGTTGCCCCCTTCCTACTTCATGATCGCGTTCGCGGGGGTTGCTGTTATCGGGGTGATCTTCTTTTTCATGCGCGGTCGCGGCCAAACTTCTGGCAGCACTATTTCGTAGGCGGACGGCCATCCGGTCCAAGGCCTCCGCGCAGGTGCGACTTCGGTTCAACGAGAAAATTACGGACAACGAAGAATTACAGCGAGAAGGATACTGATGATGTCTTTGCGATGTCTGCTGAAATCAGGGGTTGTGTGTTTCTTGATGTTGGCGATTGGAGCTCCGCTCTCCGCACAAGCCCAGCACTTTCATGAATTGGATAAAAACTTCTGCATACTCAAGCTCGGACCCTACGGCATGCACCTAACCGAGTATCAGCCTGACCTCTCAGACCGGCAGGAACTCTGCGGGGATATTCCGTCGGTCGGCCGTACCGTGGTGGTGCTCGATTTTATCGAAGGGGAACTCCGCTCGTTGCCCGTCGAGATCCGGGTCATCAAGGATACAGGTTCGGAGCAAGATCTTCAGGCCATCACAGTTGTTCATGTACCGCCCAAGGTCTACTCAGGGGGGTTCATCAATTTCGAACATATCTTCAACCAGCCCGGCAAATTCATCGGTGTCGTCACCGTTGGCGGCAAGGAGGAACATGTCGCGCGATTCCCAATCTCTGTAGGAGAAAGTGGAGTGGTTTCACACCTCATGCACTACATGATGGTCATAGTCCCGGTCGCAGCAATTGCCGGTGGAGCGGCGATCTTCTTTTTTCTGCGCAGTCGTCGCAAACCGTCGGTTAGCACCATTTCCTAGGCAGCCGATCACTGGGGGAGTAATGCGCCAAACCAAGACGGGGAAATGGCCGACTTCCTCGCTCAAACGCAGCAGTCAAAGGAGCGGAGGTCCAATGGAGTCATGGGCAGTTCATATAGTCAAGCGCGTCGTGGTGGTCGCAGCGATAGCAATGGTGATGTGCGTACATGCCGCCCCGGCACTGGCGCATTCAATGCTGGTCAAGGCAGAGCCGCCACGCCGGTCTGTCCTCACCAAGGCACCGGCGCAGGTACAACTCTGGTTCAACGAGGAAATTGAAGGCGACTACGCATCGCTCGTCGTGCTCGACGCCGAAAAACATCCCGTGACCGAGATCAAGCCTCAACTTGCTCCGGATGACCAGAAATCCATCGTCCTGCCGTTGCCGGAGTTGACGCCCGGGAAGTATTCTGTGAAGTTTCGGGTGCTGTCGGTAGACGGTCATGTGGTGGAGTCCTACTTCGACTTCACGGTAAAGGGCAAAGTACAACAGAAATGATCGAGGTCATCGGCGCGCTGTTCCGCTGGCTGCAGCTTGCGTCCAACATGATCCTGATCGGCGGCTGCGTCTTTCTTGCGATTGCCATGCGCACAAGCACTGCAGTCGACGCCCCATGGCTCGCGCGCCTGAATCGGGCGTTACCGTGGCTGTCAGTCGCGCTTCTGCTGGGGTTGCTGGGCTTGCTGGCCACAACAACCGCACAGGCCACGGGCGTGACCGAAAATTCCTGGCGTCCGGGAGCCTGGCTAGAACTCTTACAAAAAACCCGCGTCGGACGCATCTGGATGGGGCGCGCTGCTCTTGCGCTTCTCGTGTTTGGAGTCGTCCTCTACATTCGGTTTTCATCCAAAGCGCGTTGGCAGTATGTGTTGTGCGCAACCGTCGCTGCACTCACACTGGCTGCTGGATCGCTCGCAAGCCATTCCGCAGCTGGCGGTGAACTGTCCGTGACATCGGTGCTGCCCTACGCGCTGCATATCGTTTTGGCGAGTGTCTGGTTCGGAGGGCTGCCGGCCGTTCTCTCAATAATGTTCGCCACCGGGGAACGATCACACGAGGAAGTGACTCGGTTCGACATCCAAACCCTGAAGCGTTTCTCGACAATAGCGTTGCCGGTGATGGTCGCTGTCGTGGCCACCGGCATCATCGTTACCAATGACATGGTGGACACAAGCTATGCCGCATTGGCCGCAACGAGCTGGGGCTGGTTTCTCACTACAAAGCTCGCACTGCTTGCGGTGATTCTCGTGCTTGCCGCGTGCGCGCGCCACATCTGGATTCCAGCACTCAACCAGAACGCGGATGTGGCTGCGGCCGGCGGACGAGAACTTCGAAAGTGGATCCCCGTCGAATTCGTGCTCGCGTTGGTGCTGGTGCTAGTGGCGACCATGCTGGCGAACGCGGTGCCGGCAAAACATGCCATCATCGAGGACTGGCCCTATCCATTCCGCTTCTCCATCGACGCCACCTGGGGCGGGTTGGGCGTGATGATCGGTGCGGGGATTGGAGCCGCGCTGCTTATCCTGGCAGTTGGGGCGGTTGTCCTCGGTCGGTCCAAACGCTGGGAGACAAAGTGGCGCATTGCCATCCCCGCCATACTAGCGGTCTGCGCGCTGGTTGCGGCGTTGCCTCCCCTTGCCACTCAGGCTTTTCCGGAAACCTACCGCAAGACGCCGGTCCCGTTTGATGCCATTTCCGTTGCCAACGGTGCGACCATATTTGCCGAAAATTGCGTGCTCTGCCACGGACCCCAAGCCAAGGGCAATGGCGTTCTGGCCAAGACCTTCGCTATCCAACCAGTAGATCTGCTTACGGAGCCGCATACCGCCAAGCATACCGCAGGCGATTTTTTTCACTGGCTGACCCACGGTATTCCCGGTACCGCCATGCCGGCGTTTGCCGACAAACTCTCGGAAGAGGATCGCTGGGATGTCGTAAACTTTCTCCATGCCACGTCCCGCGGCTATCAAGCACGCCTCATCAACCCCTACGTCGCCCCCAATCAGCCCTACATGGCCCCGCAGAACTTCTCCTATACCGCGCATGACGGTTCGAGCGGTACCTTGAAGGATTTCCGTCGGGAGAAAGCGGTTCTGCTCGTTCTGTTTTCGTGGCCGGAATCGCACGCGAGACTCGATCAGTTGCGACTGGCTTACGACACGTTACGCGCCAGCAACACAGTGGTGCTGGCGGTGCCCGTGAATGCCCCCAACCTCCAGGACATGACGACGATCACGACAGCCATGCCGTTCCCGGTCGTGATGCAGGGCGCACCGGAGATCGTGCGCAGCTACGCCTTGTTCCGTAGAACCCTCAGCAATCCTGATCTGGCTGGCGAGGGAACCATACCGACGCACATGGAGTTCCTCATCGACCGTTATGGCTATTTGCGGGCGCGCTGGATCCCTGCGGTGGACGGGTCAGGGTGGACAGACATCGGCGAATTGACGCAACAGATCGATCGACTCAACCGAGAAAAGGAACTCCGTCCGCCGCCAGACGACCATGTACACTGAGCCTCAGGTAGACGCAACGAGACACTGCACAGATTACGAACGCAGGTTTCAACGGCCATTTTAGAAGAGTGGGAGCGGGATGGACGCGATCGTCTCGTCCCCCGGCAACTCTGACGTGGCAGACCGATCATACCCTCGCTATCGAGACCAGCAGGAGCATCGTCGCGTAAGGAAGGTTCACTCTGAACAGGCCCGCGCAGTTTGGGTACGCTGCTGTAAGCCCACAGACAGAGGCAGAACACAGGACCGGGAAAGTCTATGGTGCTCGTCATATCTGTGCCGACACGGACATTGCCAAGCACGTGGGAGCACCATTCTGGGGCACTTGATTTTCTATGCATCTTTGTATATTTTTCGTCTGCGAATAGCCTATGCACTTAACTCCAGTATGCCCCAGACGTGCTGGAGTCACACCGTGGAGGACGATATGCGGATCCTTGCCAAGTTCGAGCAGCGTTTCGCCACAGAAGGTGCGTGCCGGGCCTACCTGGCTCAGCTGCGATGGCCGACGGGGTTCTGTTGTCCCCAATGCACGACCAGCGGCAGCTGGACCACCACGCGATGCCTCCTGATGTGCCGCCGATGCGGCTACCAAGCCTCGGTCACGGCGGGGACGATCTTCCATCGAACCCGACTTCCTCTCCAGGACTGGTTCCGAGCCATGTGGTGGATGACCGATCAGAAGCATCGGCTCAGTGCCTTGGGACTACAGCGCCTACTGGGCTTTGGCAGTTACAGAACTGCCTGGTTGTGGTTGCAAAAACTGCGGCGCACATTGGTACTGCCGGATTGGGACAGATTGGGAGGCCAAATTGAAGTGGACGAAATACAGATGGGAAGCGTCGAGGCGGGAGGAAGCCGCCGGCACCAGGAGAGCAAAGCTCTCCTGGCGATCGCCGCGCAGATCGATGGGAAAGGAATTGGCCACATCCGCCTGCGTCGGATTTCCGCCGCCTCTCCGAGCCAGCTCGTCGCCTTCGTGAAACACGTGGCTGAACCGGGCTCCATCGTCATCACGGACGGATGGAAGGCCTATGCAGGGTTGAAGCAGGAGGGCTTCAAGCACCGACCACGCCTGATCAACACCAGCGGCAAAACAACGTCGGCCTTGCTGCCCCGCGTGCACCGAGTGGCCTCCTTGTTGAAACGCTGGTTGTCGGGTACCTATCAAGGTGCCTTGTCCCGAGAACAATTGGACTCCTATCTCGACGAATTCACGTTTCGGTTCAACCGTCGAACATATAGAGATCGCTGGAAACTGTTCTACAAACTTGTGGCACAGGCTGTCGCAGTTGAGCCTGTCCCCTACTCCAGGCTGGTTACAAGCACCTCCTAATGTAGGGGATACAACTGGAGTTAAGTGCATAGTTCTTTGCATGTATTTTGCAGGAGAGGAAAGCGGCTTCCACCTTGGATATTCTACTTGACATCAAGAAAGTGTATCCGCTAATCTCCCGCCACGCAGACAAATGGCAGCGATGGTTCGCCGGAGAATTTTTCTCTGGAAGTAAGCGGTGGGTTTCAATCACTTAACAAGGAGGTCAGGGTATGGCGAGTACAGCAACATTCGGGGGGGCGGACCGGGGGTATGACATGTCCCTCTGGTACGATTCCAGGCCCCTCAAGATCGGGTGGTTTGCCATGTTGGCGGCCGTGGGCTCCGAGGTCATCTTTCAGCGCGTCTTTGGCTATTCCCATGGCCTGGACTCCATGACCCCGGAGTTCGAGACGGTGTGGATGGGACTGTGGCGCTTTAACGTGATTTCCAACATCATCTTCTCGGCGGCCACGCTGGGCTGGATTTGGAGTACCCGCGATCGCAACGTCGCCAACGTGGATCCCAAGACCGAGCTCAAGCGGTATTTTTACTTCATGGGGTGGCTCGCGGTGTACGTGTTTGGTGTCTACTGGGCAGGGAGCTACACCCTGGAGCAGGATGCGTCGTGGCACCAGGTGATCATCCGCGATACAAGCTTCACCGCCAGCCATATTATTGCGTTCTACTTCACGTTCCCGTTGTACATTACGTGCGGCGTGGCGAGCTATCTGTATGCGATGACGCGGTTGCCGCAGTTCAGT
>JBBRRK010000113.1:0-12718 GCA_038200765.1 Nitrospirales bacterium | reverse complement strand
ACAGATAGACTTTGCTCTTGGGGAAGAACGCCCCAATATTTGCTCTCTTAGTGAGATTGCAGCCAACTAATAGACTAATAGATATCGATCTGCAAAGGTGGGACCAAGTACTAGCAGAATGAGATCAACGCGCCAACTTTTGCGCCACAGCATCATGATGATGGAAACAGGGTGCCCTCCGTAGGTCATGGCAAAAAACCTAACCTCCGCTCAAACTGAACGACCCCGTACAGAGATCATGCAGTTATCATGAGAAGATATGGGTGAGCCACCGGAAAAATTATCTATTCATGTCGAGGCACAATACCCCCCAGCTTTGTTCGGCGGCAGGGGCCTCTATGAGGACTTCCACGACGAGCCATTCACTAAGCTGCTGGGCTGTTCCGCGGGGCGGCCTTGCAGCTTCAGGGCGGAGTTCATCGGGTTTGTTGCAGAGCTGTCTCAGGTTCTGGCAGAGCCTCACTCAACGACACAGGGGTTGTTGCCGAGATGTCGTAGACTTGGTAGGAAAGCTGAATCCCGCCGATCCCGATGGTCAACGCAAAGAGGGCGAACAGGACATAAAAGACAGATTGGAACGCTCTCCGATTAGTGAATGCGCCGGACAGATAGAGGTACAGAGCCACGAGCACCAGCGGTTGCAAAAACAGGGTGGTGACAAGAATCATCATGGTCGCCACCTCAACGGTGATTGCTCCCACACGAGACCCGTTTTATTGTCCCTCACTGCCTCGTTGCTGAAGGCTAACACAGTGACCCGCTGGTCTGCGGGCAGGACTCCGTCCCAGTGCTGGGTCGGCATGCTCCCGCTCCTGGAGGGAAGTACGGCTCCGGCGCTGTCGGCCATGAAGGCAAGGCCTATGCTGAGCACTAGGACTCCAACCAGCGTGACTATTCCCACTCTACGGATCCATGCGTGTCCCATCATGGTGGTCTCCTGTGGAGCGGGGTGACAGTACGGAGACGAAAAAGAAATGAAAAACTACCTTGCGGCTGGAGACACGGTTTGTGGAACTGGTGGTCCTCCCAGTTCTACTCGAATACGTTACTAGGGCCTACTCGTTCGAGGGACAGGACCGAAAAGGCCTAGTACGCGCCAAGCAGAAACTGAAGGGCGCGGACGCGACAGCGGGAGACGAAGAAACGCGGTCTAACCCTTCCACCTCGTTGAAACAATTCAGGAAGACTCCCTCACTCACACATCTAATGCGAATATGGGTCTTATGAAGCGGTCGTCAGTCAAGGGACCGTTTCCGCAAATAAAATCGATTCCTGCACCCATTGCATCGCCATGGAAACATGCCTAACAGTCGACGGAGGAAATCCCGCCCGCCATGCCGCATGGACCGGCGGCAGTCCACTGAAGAACAGCAGGGACAACTGACATTATTGGTCCCGGTGGCCGAACTGGAGGGGATGCCGGCCTCAACGTTCTCGACGAACACATATGGAACACGTTCCGTGAGCATCTAGTTCTCAAACCCGAGCCGATCGCCGCAGAGTTGGTGCAGCCGACGCTCGTTCTCCATCGACAGAGAGAGGAGGGCGAGACCCGCCCGGTCCCCTTCGACCCACTGTACCCGGCCCACATCACATGGCACGGCGGCGGGACTGCCCCCCGGGTACACCATGAACGTCAGGTATTGTCCAGGCTTGAGGGGTTTCGTGAGGCAGAGGCCACACCCCCGCGTTGTCATATCGATCATCAGCCCACTGGCGAGCCCTGTCTTATCCGCGACGATCATCTGGAAATCCACAACCGCTCGCACAGACCGCCGAGTTCTCTCCAGAGTATCTGGGGTTCCTGTTCGGACAACTGGGGTACTATTTCTTCCATGGCGAATTCCTCCTTCGCAATGTGCATCCGATATACGAATGGGGCAGCAACTCTCATGCCGAGAGCATTCTCCTCAACAGGACTCATAAATTCGCGCGATTGTGAGAGGCGAGACGGTCTTTTGGGGCGGAAGGTGTGAATCGGAATTGATTCAGAGAAGAACGAAAGGATACAGCCGTGAGACTCCGAGAGGTCGTCCAGTTCCACGCAGTGATTCTTAACCCGCATCTTGTTCGTGTGTCGCCCTCTTCGTCACCCACTGCCCCACCTCAATGATTCGCCCCAATGGATTATTACCGCGGGATTCGGTGATGAGGTCGTAGAGGCCCCTCCTCTCAAACACTTCGACAATGGAGGCCATCTCCCACATGTTGAAGCCGGTCGCTTCTTCGAGGAGACTTACTGTCGCGTGTGGGGCGGTCGGGGTTCATTTTCCTTTTGGCTTCCACTCCTGCGCCAGCTTTTCTGCCTCGGCGATCTGGGCAGGGGTCATCTGATTGGCGAGCAAATCACGAAGTTGGGGCGCTGGTTTATCTCCGTTTGTTGCCGCCAAGCTGTACCACTTGTAGGCCTGCACAAAATTCTTCGACACACCCTGGCCCTCATCGTACATGATGGCAATTTTCGTTTGAGCGAGCGCCTCTCCTTGGTCTGCGGCCAAACGGAACCATTGCAAGGCCTGCTGATAGTCTTTCGGGACTCCCTCTCCATTAAAATACAACGTCCCTAGGTGGAACTGTGCTTTGGCCTGTCCCTGTGCCGCCGCTTTTGCATACCACTGCCGTGCCTGGACATCGTCCTGCGGCACACCTCGGCCTTTGCGATATAGCAATCCGATGTGGTACTGCGCGAGGGCGTCTCCCTGCTCGGCGAGCGGGCGCCACTCACGCAAGGCTGTGGCGTAGTCTTCACGGTTATTGGCATCCATGCCAGCCTGAAAGTCGGCCCATGCGGGCACGGCGAGACAGACGAGCGAGAGCACAAGAACGATGGAGAAACGGAGCACGATCAACGGAAGAGGGCGAATCCAGAAGGGCATAGGAACCTCGCAAGGACACACATTGTAGAAGGGAGGCAAAGGACGGCGCAAGGGCTACGGGTGGCGACTGTATCCTACGGAGGAAAATCTATCACATGTCAGGGAGCACCCAGCCATATGAAGTGGCAGACCTAGGGGGAAGGGGATATTATCACGCCACTGAGGTCAGGAGCAGTCGTTGGGTAGAAGCTCTCCAGCGTGATGATAAGGACTTCCTCCCCCTTGCTCCCAAAGCCTATCAACTCATCTTCGTGAGGTGTTCTCTCGCATCTATGCTCCCACTTCAAACCATCCGCATCGATATACGTGCTGACGGTGCCGTAGAAGTCCTCCACTCCTTCCCCTTTACGCTGGTCCACCACCTTCCATGTCTTATGAATAACCGGGTGCCTGCGCTCGCCCTCTTTGAGGGTAACCAGCACATAGGAACCGGTAATGGTGACCATAAATTTCCGGGGATCTATCTGGACCGCCACGGTCTGGCGATTGCCGGAACTGTAGTCCGCTATGACAACGACTTTCCTGTTCGTACCAGTGACGGTACCGATCGTGGCCTTGAGGAATCCAGGGGGGTGAATCCTCCCGAAGTGAGGGTGTTCGATAGTGAGAAATTCCGCTGCACTCGAAATGTGAGCGAGGTCCATGGGAGGCATTTTACAGCAACGACCCGCCTCTAGTCTTCAGGGGCCTCGCGAGGAGAAAGACTGGAGCCTAACAGGTTGTTGACACACCACTAGACGGCTTTGCTATGCGCTTCCTTATAGGCTCTGAGGAGGGCATTAATCCGTGTTTGGTATCCACACCCTGTCCCTTAAACCAATCGACAACATCTCGATCCACGCGTAAGGTCAGCTGGGCCCACCTGGCTCAACATTCACGGTACACGCCCCGACACAGGGTGTTTTGAACGGTGTCCCCGCACAGGGCGAAATCGTCCACTCGGTGCAGCCGCCGATCGTCAGCACCAGGAGCAGGAGTCCCCACACCGAAACGTTCCCCAACCCATAGGACGTGAGGTCCTGCACGGGAAAGCGATGGTCGTAACGAATCAGGAAGAGCATAGCGGCCTCGCAGGGATGCACATTGTGGGAGGGATGCGAAGGAGCGTCATGAAGGTGTCCCTTGCGTGTCGTTGGCGGGGCTATTGGAGCGAGGCTCCGGCGATGCTGTGTTGAGGGCCTGCTCGGCATATAGCGCCGCCTCTTCCCAGGTCTTAAAACGTTCTTCACTCATCAAGTTCTCTACCATGGACACGAGGTGTGGGTCGCGCTGTTCTTTAGCCCACTTGGCAAACGCAACCTTCTTGTCCGCCTCCTCCTGGTCACGGACCCTGGTTTCATGTAGGGTTCGGCCAATCAAGATCAGAAAGATGACGACGATGATGAAGATGATTTCCATTCTCGACCCCTCCTTTCTCTCTGCTCTCGAAGAAGGCTTTTGGAATCATGACGGCGCAGTGAACAGGGAAACAAAGGCAGGGGATAATCAAAAAAGGCATAGCGGCCTCGCAAGAAGGCATATTGTAGGAGGGATGAGAAGGAGGGCGCAAGGGTCTCGGTGCGGTTGCCCTGCGGGTTCATGCCGAGCGGCGCTTCGATTCTGCTGGGTCTGCGTGGCCTCCACTTGGCGACCCGCTGTTCGATTTGCCGGGAGAGCGCGTGTCCTCGCCGACTGAGCGACAAATGCATGACACGGGTATCCGTGACCGACCGACGCCAGGTGACCCACCCGTTCCTCTCTCAGCGGAGTCATGAAGAAACAGAGATTTACTTTCTCTGCATGGGCACACTGTAATAGGGTTCGAAACCCCCGAGCCCCCGGTCAAGTTCCAGGGTCTCCTCATATCCGTGCGCAGTGGGAGTCAGAACTTTTCGAGCGGCCACAGCGGACATGTGGTGCGGCACGCGATCCGCAAACATCAGTCGCCTCTCCTGCATGACGATATGAAACTCGTGAATCATCCCCACGTCCGTGTACGCCCGGCTCACGAGTGCGCCGGTCTCCTCGTCCGGACCGAGGACAATAAAGGCCTGATGCCGATCCCACGAACCATTCGTCCGTCGATACGTGGCAGCCATCCGAAGACTTAGAAAGCGCCCGCCAGCCTCCCAACTTCCGACAACCTCCTTTTGGATCGATCGTTGCTCTAGCGGTAACTCCACCGCGCCTTCGAAATGTCCCAACAGGAACCGGACGTATTCGAGCGCCGCACTGGGCTTTTCCGGTTCATGGACGGGATCAAATCGGAACGGCTGCGCCGTCCCGGCATCGACGAGCAAGGTCTTCTCCTGAGCCGCTCGTTGAGTAAAATCCAACACCGCCTCCCACTCCTGACAGTGGACGAACTGGGCAAATAATTCACATCCGTGGCCCACACGCAGCAACGCCACCGGCGCTTGCTTGCAGGGCCCTTGGCAGGCCGTGAGTGAAATCCGACAGCCGATGCGTTCAGCCTCATACTGCAGCGCGTGAGAGGTGGCCTCGAAACGTCTCCGTTTCTGACAGGGCTCTCCGTCGCAGAGAAAGAAGTGGCTGTCCTCTTCGGCAAAGTGGCGTCTCGCACGCTCTAGGGATGCATTGAATTCCACCGAGGTATGCGGGATCGCTTTGGACTCGACATAGCGGCGAAGATCCGCAACCGCCTCGTCCGAACATACACCCAAACCGCTGACGACCAGTGCGAGGGTGAGACTGTCAAGCAACACCGTGTCGGAGTGACTCACAGGCTGCTCTAACATATGTCCTCCTTCTTTACTGGAAGAGCCTTGTACCGTTGTTCGTCTCATGGCGTCGCACGTCCTGGACGGCTCGATCACTGAACCATGAGGTCGTTCGTCGCTCGGCGATGGCTGACCTGCGCCAGGGCTCCGATGACCGTTGCAAGACGACCCGGCGTCAGGACGGCCGCAGGAAGAGCGTCCGCGACCGGTCCGTCCCGTAATGCAGCATCATGAGCCGGTCGCAAAACCGTAAGCAAGGCCCAGATCAATGAATGGTAAACACGGCCCATCACCCGTTAATGGACAGCTTCTTGTACAGACGCATTTGTGAGACGCCGAAGCGAACGGATATCACGGCGGTTTACTTGCTTGCATCTTCTGGCGTCATCTGCCGCTCCAGTTCGCCAGGATCAAGCATTCCGCATTGTTCGAGTATGGCAATCAGTGCGATTGTATAGTGCTCGTAGTAATCCCACGTGATGTCACCACCGCAGGCCTCGTTCTCCCAGGTCGCGATCGCGCTAATCAACTGTTGCCTGAAATCCTCCCACTCGAAATGGCCCTCCTTGGACAACGCCAGAGCCATACCGAACACCGTGCGTTGCCATTCTTCGCGAAAGAGCAGCTTTCCCTCACTGCGCGGTGGCGAGTCCGGTTGCCCAAGCATCTGCGTCGCGGCATATTCTTCAAATCGAGTAAACATCGGATGCCTTATGCGGCTGTTGGAGCAGGAACTAGCGCGACCCCCATCATGGCTTCCGGTGTGACCAGTGCAGCGAGTTGTGCTTCGGTCAGATGTTCGGAGTGAGCCGGCCGTTCAGGAATGACAAACCACCGGATCTGCGCGCTGCTGTCCCATACCTTGACTTCCTTCTTTGCCGAAATCGGCACACCGAACTCACGCAACACGGCACGCGGTTCGCGCACGCCGCGCGCGCGGAACACCGGGTCTTTGTACCAGTAAGGCGGCAGGCCCAGTACCGGCCACGGATAGCACGAGCACTGGGTGCAGATCACCAGATTGTGCACAGATTCACTGTTGGCGACGGCTTTCATGTGCTCGCCTTCGGCTCCATCCATGCCCGGGAAGTGAAGTTCAGCGATGGCCTTCGGAGTATCGTCCAGCAAACGACGTTTGTAATCCGAGTCGAGCCACGCCCGCGCCACGATCCGGGCGCCGTTAAATGGGCCGGCAACAGTTTCGAAATGCCTAAGCACCGCGTCGACCGCATCACTGCCAAGCACCCCTTTTTTAATCAGTAGCGCTTCCAGCGCGCGGACTTTGGCCGCGCTGGCGGCTTCGCGGTTTTCATCGTATTCAAATAGTGCGGGCATGAGATGTCCCTCGCGTGAGTTTAGTGCTCAGGCTTCAGATAGGTGTCGAATAGGTCGGCATAAATGACAGTGTGGGGTTCGCTCTTGTCTGCGCCCCAAATGTCCGAAGCTTCAAACGCCACGCAATACACATGCTGCGGCCCGGTCAGACCGTCTGGCCCAGTCGATACAAAGTATTCGAACGCGCCTGGGTATACTTCGGTGACGACGCCCGTTTTGTTCCGCAAAAAGCCCGGCAGTCGGGTGTGATCTGCGGCCTCAGGATCGGCTACGATTACGGTGCCGCCGACGCGAAAGCGGGCCGGATAAATGGGTGTGCGCAGGCCGGAATCGCCGTGATGGAGGTACCTCACCACCTGTTCCTTGAGTGTCGGGTTGGGGTGCTCTGGTAGAGGCGCATCGGGATTCGCACGGTAGTGCTCGGTCAAGGTGGCCAACTCTTCGGCGGTCACGTAGCCGCGATCGACGAAGAACTGACTGATCCCCATTAGCCATTTTTCGTAATATCGATATTTGAAGTATTCGAAAGGCTGCATGCCTTCGGCGCCCGTGCGCAGCGAGGCCCAGGTCCAGGTGTCCTTGAACGTGGTCGGCACTTGTGCGATCGGATATTTCGGCAGCGCGTTGGCCAAATGGGTGCTTTCGGCCATCATCACGGTGTGAATGCCGAAGATGCGCTTTTCCCACTCTGCCATGAACACTTTTTTGTCAAAAAAATTGACCGGTCCAAGATTTTCCAGACCGCCGATGTAGTGTTGTAGTCTCACGATACCCTCCGATTAGAAGACCGGTGAGGCGACGGGACGACGAGCGGTGTCGTGCACGCAATCGAGAAAACCGCGTTGCAGCACCGCGCGATCGAGATGACGGCCGATGAACACGAATCGACTCTGGCGCGTCTCAGCTGACTGCCACCGCTTTCCAGGCGTTGCGTCCAGCAGCATGTGCACGCTGTGAAAATAGAACTGCCGTGCTTCGCCCTGGAAATTCAACACGCCTTTCATGCGCATGATGTGTTGACCCTGTCGCTGAACCAGCTGATTGATCCAGCGATGAAAGCGGTCCGGGTCAAGCGGATTGCTGGTCTCAACCGCGCAGGACGTGATTGAATCGTCGTGTTCATGGTCGTGCGCGCCTTCCAAAATACCGGGTTCGATCGCCAGCACATTGGGCAACGAGAACCTGGGCACGCCGAGCAGCGTCTCGGCTGCCACCTCGGAGTGATTGGTGCGGATGATGGCCGCGACCGGATTGATCGCGCGCAGATCCCGTTCCAGCAGCTCGAGTGCATCGGTATCCAGCAGATCGACTTTGTTCAGCACAATCAGATCGGCGAAGGCAATCTGTTCACGAGCCATGTCGTCGTCGAGCTGACGTTGACGATTGGCTGCATCGACCAGGGTCACGACAGACTCCAGTTCGACGCGGGTCAAGAGCTCTGCGTCAGCCAGAAACGTCTGCAACACTGGCGCCGGATCGGCCAGTCCTGAGGTTTCGATGATCAGGCGGTCCAGCTTGATGTCATCTCGTGCCAACAGCACTTTCACGCCGGCCACCAGGTCGGTACGCACGGTACAGCAGACGCAGCCGTTGCGTATCTCTATCAGTGCGTCTTCGTCGGCGACAATGAGGTCGCCGTCGATCCCGACTTCGCCAAATTCATTGACGATCACCCCGATATTGGCCCCCGTATTGTGCGTGAGTATATAGTTGACGAGAGTCGTCTTGCCCGCGCCGAGATATCCGGAAATGACGGTCACCGGTATTTTCTTTAACAACATGGTATCTGAGCGAAGGATCACCCGTTCAGGCTAGAAAGTTACGGTGATATTTTGTGCGAGCCTAACGACTATTGTCAACTGTTGTGCCCTGTCCCAGCAGCCGCCAGCGTTTGACGGTCTTGCGATCCACGCCCAACTCCCGCGCGATGGTCTTGATGCCTTCGCCCAGAGCCAGTCGGGCCAGCACCTCCTGCACCATGTCTTCTCCCAGCATCGGTTCCTCCCCCCTGTGTGTGATACGCGGGCTGAAGCCTACCGAATGCATGGTGGGCTCGTACATGTTTCCCCCCCCCTTCTGGTTGAGGGAGGGGGGAATTTCAGATGATCATAGCGGGGGGAGTGTCACATGATTGCTGACACCCAGTTGTGCCCTTAGTCTAATCGCCTCCTAATATTTCCATCGTGTCGTTGACGGAGCCAGATGGCAGGGTGAAGGCGAGCCAATCAATGGTGAGTGTGAAGGGTGAACTCCTAAATTCTTTAGACCTCCTGTAACGATCCCTGTGGGTAGTGCCCCCGTGGTACCAGACGGGGGCGGGTTGGCCTCTGCGTTCCGCCGCATACACGTGAGGACTGACCCTTGTCGCCGGAATCTCCCCTCTGCGAACCGCTCGCCGAATAGTATCCGTGCTCACGCCAATGAAGGCCGCGAGTTCCTTGATCGAAAGATGCGTTGTCTTCATGCGCGCTCCTTGGTTCACCGTCTTGCGCCACCCTACGCCGGAGATTCTGTCCTGGGAATTAGGCAGTTGGGGACTGTTTAGGACAGGAGGGGACAAGTAGTCCTCTCTTGAGTAAGGGATCGTTCATGTTGTGAGGCAGCAGAGGAACAGGGTTGTCTTGACTCGGATCGTATGACGATATTATGATCGATCATGAATTGGTAAGGAGGTTCATCATGGCCACGACGACGATTTCACCGAAGTTCCAAATTGTGATTCCCAAAGCAGTGCGGGAAAAACTCCATCTAGCCCCAAGCCAGCGCTTGCAGATTGTTGAGAAGGGCGGGGTCATCACCCTGGTGCCGGAAGTCCCCCTGAAATCACTCAAGGGAACGCTCAAGGGCATGTCCAAGACGGATCTTCGGGAGAAGAAGGACCGATTGTGAAGGTCTTGCTGGATTCCAGCGGATGGATCGAATTCTTCACGGGTGGACCACTCGCCGAACGGTATGCGCCCTATCTCACCTCTCGGTATCAGCTCATCACGCCGACCATCGTGTTGTATGAGGTCTACAAGAAGATCAAGCGGGAACGAGGGGAGGAGACGGCATTATTGTTCGCGGGACGGCTCAGTGCGACCCAGGTAGTTCAACTGACAGAATCGATTGCTTTTCTAGCCGCTGATGTGAGTTTGCGACATGGTTTAGCGATGGCCGATGCGATCGTGTACGCGACGGCAAAAGACCAGGAGGCTGAGTTAGTCACGGGTGACGCGGACCTGAAGGATTTGCCTGGAGTGGTTTACGTCAAGTAGGTGTCCGGGGGAGTGCCCTGTTTCAGAGTTGTATAACTCAAGACTTCCTCTGACAATCAACGAGTCCTCACCGGGTTTATGCCGCCAAGATTTCCTCTTTCGCCAACGACACCCTGTCCCTGAACGTGGGCATCGGCGTCGTGCCAGAACACCAACGGCCTTGATGTGAGCGCGGCTGGTTCTATTCCTCCCTCCACGCCTCAAGATCAGCCTGCCATTCCTCCAGCGTCCGATAGATCGTCTTCCGGAACGTCACGCGATCGCACTCGTTCACCAGGGTCTTGTGGAAGCGCTCGCAGATCCCGTTCGTCTGGGGATACCGCGTCTTCGTTCGGGTGTGATCAATGGTCTCCATGGCCAGGTTGCGTTCGTCCTCGTGGCGCTCGGGTGCCCCACAGTACTCGGTCCCACGGTCGGTGCGCACACGATTCAGCGGGATCGCGTGTGCCTCGAAGAACGGCACCACCCGATCATTCAGGCGATCGGCGGCCGTACTCGGCGTCTTTCGGTCCTACCGCTTCGCGAACCCCACCTTGCTGGAGGTGTCGATGAACGTCTGTTGAGAGATAGCCCGACGCCTGGCTTTCGCTGACCCAAACCCTATCGTAACGGCATCGCACTAAGGACCGGGAACCTCCATTTCTATGAAGCTGTGCTGTGCTGAAATTGTGCAGGTAGACGGATTGAACGGCGAGAAACAGTAGAAAGCGTAGAAGAGATATAACCGTGGTTCGCCTGCAGAAAGCGATGAAGCCAAAGGCTTTATTGGGAGACCAGACCTTTGATCATCAACTTACGCAATTGAGGGATATGGGGTGAGTGACGGGTTTCGAATTTCATCTGACCCCCTTGACAGTCAAGAAGATCAGGCGCTTGGCGATGCAGAAGAATGGAAAACGCGGCAGAATTTCCGCAAATCTGCAACCACACGCAACCGGAAAAATTTCTGTCGTCCCTGTCCAGGCAAAATGATCCCCCGGCCTTGATCGACAGGCGGGGGGCCTGTTTGGGGACCCCCACGCCTAGCCATTCACCTACACCGCTGTGCTGCGGAGAGCAGAAGGGGGCTTCAGATATGAAAAGTCCTATGGTACGGAGCCCGCGCCCCCGCCACGAGCCGCTCACCTACTCCTCTTCCTCCAATCCCACGGGGGAACCGGCTTACCCTCACGGACAATTTCTCGCCCGGTGGTACCCCGCTGCTTCCGCTTCGGCTTCGTTGTTGAACATCACGCGATTCTTGGGAGCCGTTGCGGTGTAGTCGGGGCAGTCCGGCCGATGCTAGACCTGAGAGTTTCGATTGCCGATGATCGGCGTCGTGTCTGGCTTCTCCCTTGGCTCCGAGGACAGACTTCCGGGAGCACTTGGAATGCGACCCTGCTTGGGATGGCGAATCTCCCACGGGGGAATCGGATTCAGGTCAGCCCATAACCCACGCTTGGCGTGTCGTGCTTCCTCTTCGAGGGCGCCTAAACTCCCATCCTTCGAGTATTGCCGATACCACCACGCGAGACCTGCCTTGACAAGTTCCCGACTGACGTTTGTTCCATCGGGCAACACGACATCTGCCACAATGCGCCCATGGCGATCCTTGCTGAGCACATGGATAGTCACTTCCTTGCCGTAGACGAGACCAGATGTGAACTGCTTGGCCTTCTTGTCGAAGGCTTGTCCTTTCTCAGGGCAGTCGATGCCGCTGAGGCAGATACCGCTCAGAGGTTGGTGGTGCGGGACTGGATACCACATTTGCATGAACACGGTGCGATTGTAAGCTCTATCGGGACCTCCGTGCAGCGTGGGCGCGTGCGAAACTCGGGGGGATGGGGGCAGTCGCCATCAATCGAAATGTGTGATTGCAAAACTTAAGCCCTTCTGACTCACATCAGCACGTAGGCATGAAGCTCAACCTGGTAAATGGCAAACGAACTTTTCCGCCTGTTCAAAAAGGCCTGCCGATCCGTGTCATCGCGGTAGATCGTTTTACGTTCATTGCCTCGGCAAGTGACGTGATAGTAGCTGCCGGCGATCTGTATCCTTAATGTGCTCGCGCCATGGCGGGGTTCTACCGAAAAACAGGGCTGAGTGTCAAAAGTAAAGATTTGGCCCATTCTTGTCCCACTCTTTTTCAACATCCTGCTAGAGGCGCTGCCACTCCCGTACTAAAATGGCGAAAACCACCACCCCCCACGATTGAGATCTTTCTCACATTTCGCCAACTGCGCACGGTAGCGAGCAGCGTTACGCTCGACCTTTTTGGCCACCGCCACCAGCCAACGTTTCCTATTGTAGGTTTCACGCTTATACCCTCCGTGACCTTCGTGGTACGCCAGATACTGGTTGCGTGCATCCCACTTGCTGATACCCAGAGTTTTGTAGCTCATACTGCCGTACCAGCCAATAAAATCCACTGCATCGGCAAAATCATCACGGTCCGCGCCCCAGTTGCGTATTCCGACGAAGTCGGCCACTGATTCCGAGCGAATGCGGCCACCCCTCGGAGCGGAGCGACGCACGCTCTCCAATGTTACTC
>JBBRRK010000112.1:0-12750 GCA_038200765.1 Nitrospirales bacterium | reverse complement strand
TCTTCAGGTTTCGCTGGCGACAACAGAGCGATATAGAGCATGCGATCGTTTGTCAGACTATTTTGTGGATGGGTGAATTCAGTGCGAACCAAAAAAGCTACTGAGTCACATGAACAAAAGCTTGCGGAACTAGAAGCTCATCCCAAAAACCTTGATGAGAACGTAATCTTTGCCATGAATCTAAATATAGTTGATGAGCACGGTCACGACGTGACGGATGCTGTTAAGCGGCCGTAGCGAGTGGGTCGACTAACAGCGGCATGCAGCCGACGCGCGAGAATCCGTGCGAGGCTGATGCCGAACGCTAGGCCAGTCTCGCCACCCCCCCCGTACAGATAGCCCCATCCGCCTCATTGACCTCCTTTTCTCTCCACGCGTATGCTGCGGTCAACATAACCAAAGAGGGACCCATGCAATTCGACGCTGCACTTGCCGCACAAGAGACGTTTCGACGAGCCGAGTCAGAGCTTGGTTCCGACTGGGATACGGCAGTTGAATTGGAAAGCACCTTTTCCTCCAACGCTGGATCGATAGCTCGAGAGGCCTATGAAGCCCTGCTCGCTCTCGGCGTGCGTTACCCGCAGGCCTTCTCTTTCCAAGCCTTCTGTATCTTCATCACCTGGCAGCAGGTGACGGAAGAGACCATTGCCCACCACTTTCAAACTGGCCTCCGGCTCTGCGAGACATTTCTGGCCTCTGTCGATGGAAAGCATCACACAGACGTCGAACAGATCACGGAACTCTATGGCTCATTTCGTGATGGATTGGGGCTTGATGAGGAAGATGAGATTCAAGTCGAGTTTCGAAAAGACACCCCGAAGGGAGGAGACTAGGCTCTACCAATGCTGAGTGTGGCGTTCTGAGCGCTGCGTTAGGGGTTGTCAGAAGCAGCGCGCTGTTCGCTGACGGTTGAGGGCTCTGGATCGGATTCATCGTGCCCACAATGCGGACAGGGCATACAAACCGGCCCATCGCAACAATGGTAGATGTATTCGCGGCCGCAGCTTGTGCAATTGGTGTGAGCCATCTATGAACGCACCGTAGCAAACTTCCCACCTCCTCACAAGAGCCGATTCATGTCTGACGACGACAAACATCGCGCGCGAATTTTCCTCCACCGGGGCCAGCTGGCACAGGCTAAAGCCGCCTACGAACAGGCAGTTACAGATGATCGCCTGGCCAATGACTACCGAGCACTCTCTGATTCGCTGGGCAACCTTGGTAACGTCTGTGCACTCTCGGGCGACTTGAGCCGCGCAGAAGCCTGCTACAGGGACGTGCTCGTGATCCAACGTACGGAGCAGAATCAACAGGCCATCGCCCACACACTAGTGAATCTCGGCAATCTTCACATCGGCGCCGACCATCCGGAAAAAGCTCGCCCCTACTACCTCGAAGCCTTGGATCTTCTGCGCATTCTAAAAGACGATCGCGCACTGGGCATTCTCCACAACAACCTCGCGCTGCAAGAAGCTCGCGAAGAACAATGGGAGCAGGCCGTCACATCATTTAAGCAGGCCCTCGACCATCACCGAGTCGTCGGGAATGAAGAAGGACTGGCGGTGACCTATAGCCAACTTGGCAAATGTTTTCTCGACCAAGGCGACCTCATCAGAGCCGAACGCTGTCTGAACAATGCCTCGGAACATTACATCAAGCTCGGCAACGAACCTGCCGAAGCCGCGGTGCTCCGACTCCTTGCCACGCTATATGACACCCGTCATGATCGTGTTTCGGCACGACGCTGTCTTGAGCGAGTGGTTTCACTCGACCTGCGATATCAACTACCGGAACTTCAAATCGACTCAGCCTCCCTCACACAACTGAAACAATCCGGCTAATCCGTCTACCTCCAGCAACAACTGTCCAGCATTCTTTCACTTTCCGCCAAGCTGAATCCGACGTATTTCTGGACACTAGCCAACCCTCTGCTATCTTCAAAACATCACCCTGTTGCGTCACGTTTCTCCCCAACAGAGCTACAGGATATCAACCTGGATGGTGGCATGCCGTTTCTTATCTGGATCCTCACAATATTGGCTCTTGGGCCGCTCATGACACCTCCCCGTGTGTGTGCCGCGGACAGCTCGCCCACGATCACGGTTGGAACGCAAGAAGTCGGACTCACTGCCGGCTACATGCTCCCCCATCGTCTCACGCAGGACCACACAACCAAGCAGCAAGGTCCGGCCTTCATGCCCTCTTGGATGATGACCATCACTGATCCTGGAGACAGCGGGTGGTATCGCGGGCAGGTCTCGATCGGGGCCGAGATGGTCTATATCCAGTTTCAGGAACCGTTTCTTACGCACGGCCTCGGCTTCACCCCGAAAATCAAATATACGTTCGTCGGGCTGGATCGAATCCGGCCCTATGCCGAATTCGCCGGCGGCCCCTTTTGGACCGATCTGGCAGGAAAGATCCCGGAAGAGTCCAGCCGGTTCAACTTCGTCTTGACGGCTGGATTCGGGGTCTCCTATTTCCTCACTGACCGAGCCGCCCTCAATATTGGTTATCGCTTTCACCATATTTCCAATGCTGGCACGCGCTATCCGAACCTCGGACTCAATGCCAGCCTGCCCTTTGGCGGCTTCTCATTCTTTTTCTAAATCAGGAGGAGACACGATGATGGGCAAGATTTTTTCACGACCATTGATTGGCAGTGTCCTGGCCATGACACTCGGCCTTGGAACCGGCTGTTCACATTGGATCGAACTGGCTGCTCCCATAGACGCCGCACCGCCTGCCAACGCCACAGTGGCCACCGATGCACGAGTGCCTCTCCTGCTCGAGACGATACGGGTGACCCACAACGGCTCATCGATCGCTCCGCCCGCAATCCTTGAGCGACAGGTACTCGGCGCCATCGAAGCCACTCGCCTGTTCTCTCAACATTATCAATCAGGGTACATGCTACCGACGGCGAACCAAGCCCGCGTCACTGTGCGCCTGTCGATCGAGAATCTTGTAGAACCCCATGCCGGCCAAGCCGCCTGGCGAAGCTTCCTCGTCGGCGCGTCGATGTTTACGCTGTCGCCATTCGTCTCGCTAAATTACGACTACGGAGCCACAATGTTGCTTGAGATGGAACGATGGGATGGGCAGGTCAAGCGCTATACCGCCACATCCAACGGATCGGCCCACTACCATCTGTTCGGCGCGAGCCCAGACGTGATTGAACAGTTAAAAGGTCAGGTCACGGAAGCGTGCTTGTCAGCCTTGCTCAATCAAGTGATTCAAGACTCGCCTTTCTACCTTGCAAGCAGCGAACAACCCCGAAGCAATCCGATTCGCACCGTTTCCGTTGGAGTCCGCCGTTCATCTAGCCGCGCCGTTCCCGTCTCTCGACCACTCGCAGACGCGTCTCCCCGGTAGCTCTACACAAAACCGTTTATCACACTTCTGCAAGCAGGATGCTCAAAAAGTCCAGATTTTTCACCCTCCCAACCCTGGTGGATATTTCACCCGCCCGCCCCGAGCCTGCCAAGACAGCCTCTTCACCCTGGAACGCGCCTTATCCCGAGCAAGGCCGCAGCGAGCGGACTTCTTCAGCATCCGGTTAGAGGCCTGGCTCTCTCCTTCCGTGCAGTGGTATTATGCACTCTGCACAAACGAGGAGGTCGGCGTGGATCTTGATGCGTTCAGACAAATGGTCGCCAAAAACCCCAAGGGCTTTCTCGGCCGTTACGGGCTTGGGAACAAGCTCATTCAGGAAGGCTCCAATCTCGAAGAAGCGGTCGAGCACCTGACTGTCGCCACACAACTGGATCCAACCCACGTGGCCTCGCATCTCCATCTCGGGCGTGCCTTGGTCTCTTTGGGCCGAAAAAACGAAGCGAAACCCATCTTGCAAGCCGGCATCGATGCCTCACGCTCCGGTCGATCCAGCGGAGGGGGTGACTTGGTCCCTGAGATGGAAGCGTTGCTACACACATTGGGATAACGAATCGGATGCGAGTAGAGCGAGGAGTACTCACATGAAGATTGAAGACGCGAGACAGCGAATCGAATCGGCGATGACGCAGTACGGGGCACATGCCGGGGTGGCAATCGAACTTGTGATCAGCGAAGTGAAGTCCGACCTCGGTATTTCCACGGCCAATGAATTGATCGATGAGTTCGACCTCGAATTACAATACAACATCGCGCCCATAGAACCGGGCTTCTCAAGCAGCTAGCCGGAAGCTATTCGCCTTGCCTAGCATTTGGTGCGCGATCTCTGGACATGGCTACGGCCATGCGGCGCAAGCAGTGCCGGTCCTCAATGCGCTGGGCGCGCTTGTGCCTGGAATAACCGCTATCCTCCGTACCACCGTCCCAGCCTCGTTTTTCCAAGACAGGCTGACGATCCCGTGGGAACGCAGCCCCGTGCAACAGGACGTCGGCTGTATCCAGGACGGCCCACTCAATATCGACATCGAGGCCACCTGGGCGGCGCACCGGCACTTCCACGATACCTGGGAGGCACGTCTGGCCAACGAAGTCACCGCTATAAAAACGGCATCGCCCACATTGATCCTCGCCGATACGCCCTATCTCGCCCTTGAAGCTGGCTCCCGTGCACAGATACCGACCGTCGCCTTGGCAAGCTTTACCTGGGATCTCGTGCTCAAAGAATACTGCCAGGCATCAGACCATACACAGCAGCAGTTGATTCAGTCCATCCGTGCGTCCTATGCAAAAGCCGACCGGGCCCTCCGCATCACCCCTGCTCCCAAGATTGATGCCTTCTCCAAGATGCTCGATATCGGCCCGATCGCGAGCCCTGCCTCTCCTGAACGAGACCGACTGGCCTCAGCCCTCGCCCTGGCACCCAACGAACGGACCGTTTTGGTAGGATTCGGCGGTATTCCTCTGACGTCCCTCCCGCTTGAACAGATGGAGCAGCTCCGTCACTATCGCTTCCTCATCGATGGCCTAGTCCCACCAGGCTATTCCCGCATTCATTCCATTGAGACGCTTCCTCTCTCCTTTAAGACCCTACTGGCCTCTGTCGATGTCGTCATGACCAAACCCGGTTACGGCACCATTGTTGAGGCAGTCGCGCTTCGACAGCCGGTCCTGTACGTCCGCCGATACAACTTTGCCGATGAATCGCCGCTGGTAGACTATCTGCATCGCTATGGACGCGGCGTGGAACTGCCGCTCGACGACTTCACGCAAGGACGATGGGAAGCCGCCTTGCAACACGTAATGGACACCCCCCTGCCTTTGTCGCCACCGACGGCTACCGGCGCAGGAGAGGCAGCCGAGGCCATCGCGCGATACTGCCCGATATAGGAGACCGCGTGCCCCTCTTCACTCTGATCGTGACACGCCTCGCGGACGTCGCACACTGGATGGGAAGGGCCTTCGAAGGTGCCAGCTAGGCCATTTTCTCCACGCCTTTCAAGACGAACAAGAGCTGCGGCAGGAATTATCTGAGAGTGGCGTAGTCGTCCGAGAGCTCAACTGGAGCGGACAATATGTCGTCGTTGCGCTCCGCCGACACCGCGCGCGAAACAAGACTCGCAGGCTGCGGAAAAACTCAGTTGATGCCAAAAACATGGTTGGAATTTTCCGTATGGCGCTGAAGCCGGAATAACCTCAGGATGCTCAAAAGGCCGTCCAGAAAGGCCGCAGTGAGCGAGGAGGCGAGCCGTACGCTTCAGTACGTTGAGCCTCTGAGCAACGCGAGAACGCCGCCTGGTGAAAGGCGCGTCTCGACGCGCCGGGGTTGGGCGGGTGAGAAAAGAGACTTTTTCAGCATCCTGCTAGAAGGGCTCCCAGGGATTTGCCATTCTGTTCCCACCGATGACACACACTGCAATTTAGACCAAACATCCCGACTACATGCATCGTGTTGTAGCCGGCGAATGTATTCTGGTCTCCATCCGACGGACACCCTCCGAAGCCAATAGCATCTATGTCTTGAACGAAACCGGCGCGGCGCTCTGGAAACGCATCGACGGGCAACGGTCGGCACAGGACATCCTCACCGACTCTGCGGCGAGTATGAGGTGGCGGTAGACCAGCTGGCATAAGACTTCACGTCGTTGCTCGACGATCTCCACTCCATCCAGGCGGTCAAGGAGATACCCGGCGACGCATGACTGGACAAGATACACTCACCCACCTCCCCGATCACTCTCCACTCTCCTGCCAATAGGAGATCACCTGCCGTTGCAACCTGCATTGCGTGATGTGTTATACGGATTGTTTCAACCGTCTCGATGCGATCCGTCAGGAACTCAGTACCGCTGAAATCCCCCGCATCATGGATGAGCTGGCCGAGGCCGGAACCTTGGAACTCTGCCTCACCGGCGGCGAACCACGCCCACTCCGATTTTTCCCAACTGTATGACCATGGCAACCGCTGCGATTTTCTGGTGACCGTTTTTTCGAACGGGACCTTGATCACGGAAGCGCACGCAGATCGCTTTGCCGCATTGCCACCCCACCACATGGAAATCAGCCTACACGGAATCACGCGCGAAACCTTCGAACGGGTGACCCTGGGGCAAGTCTCCTACGACCGCTGCCTCCAGGCAATCGCGCTCCTCCTCGATCAACAAATCCATCTGGTGCTCAAGAGCGCCGTCATGACGCTGAATCGGCAGGAGATCCTCGACATCAAACACTATGTCGAATCCCTAGGTACAGTGAGATACAAGCTCGGTGAGGAAATGCGCCCTGAACTGGACGACGGGGCTGGGCCATTTCAGTATGCACTGTGTGAACAGTCTAGCGAGAGGACTATTTGTCTCATCCAGTATGGAGCGTTCAGCCGACGAATCCACCAACAGGCCGCTGCCCACCAGCGAGTGATCAAGGCGCAATTCGAATTGACTTATCGATGCAACCGCCATTGCCGCCATTGCTACACCGATCCCTACAACAGCAAGGAGTTTTTCCCCCGCGAACTGACCCTCGACGACATCCATCGCTTGCTCGACGAGATGCAGCAGCTCGGCATTGTGTGGCCAATCTGACTGGCGGCGATATCTTTATGCCTCCGCAGTTCTTTGAGGTCTATGAAGCCGCCTACCCCAAAGGCTTCCCTGCTCCAGCTTTACACCAACGGCTCACTCTTCACCAAGGCCACGATTGAACGACTGCGGCAGATGCCACCCTTCACGATCGATATTTCCTGTCATTCGGTGACGGAAGAGCCGTTCGATTGGTTCACGCAAGTTCCCGAATCGTTCCGCGCCTTCGTTCGAGGGCTTGAGCTGTTGAGAAACAGCGGTCTGCCGCTCACGCTGAAAACAAAAAAAGCCATGAACTGGAGGCGCGGGACAAGGACTCTCCCCGACAGGGATCTGTTGGTCCATGGACAAGACCTTCCAGCTATTCATCGACTGCTGATAGAGGCCGGATTCATACAACAGATCGACGGCAACCCGACCTATGTCTCGTCCCAATCGACACTTGCTCTGGATCTGCTCTCGGAGCTCTGGTATCTGGACGAAGAGGGGCTTGTCGCGCTGTGGAGGCGAGCTCGAACTCGTCTGCTCCGCCGGCTGACGGTCAAGCAACTAATCTCCGACGACCTGTTGCTCTATCTGACCGCCTATTCAGTCGTCCACCGAGAGCACCTGTCCCCATCGTTTTTCACCGATCTCCTGTTGCTGATCGAGAAGGAACCACCCCACTGGCTTACGATTGCCGAGGAAGCCATCCGGTGCCACCTCAAAATTCCTCTCTATAACGGCCTGCGCCAACTGGCCCGATCGAACTCAACACGTATAGACATTCCTTCTGCTGTGATGCAGCAGCTTGCGCCAGCGACCTTATCTGAACATGTGCTGGAATGTCTCTTCCGCCGATTGGTGACAACCCAGTCCGTTCCCGAGCTGGGACATTTTTATTCTGGATCACGCAACCACCAGGATGCAGGTCGGCCTGGCTTCGCCGCACGCTCATTCCCGCACCGGTCTTCCTGACGTATCGGTATGGGAGTGAGAGTGTGACGCGGCCCTGGCGCACCGTCATCACCAGATAGTAACAGCTGGCCCTGGCGGCAAACATACTGATCGTTCGTATACTGATCCGGCTCATCTGTGACCGAACAGCAAGGGCGACCTCGTGATTCACCTCCTATCGTCGCTCACCGTGGATGATAGTTTCTCTGTACAGGATTTACCCCGTGCACTTCAGCTGCCTCTCTTGAACGACATGGTCGTACCTCGGATCGTGTCATCGAGCATGACGCCGACGATTCAAGAAGGCGACAGACTTGAACTCAGCCCCCCGACCTCTCTCACCGTTGGCTCGATCGTCGTATTCCGGATCAACTCCCTGCTCGTCTGCCAACCGTATCACTGCCCTCGATCTACAAGGCACATTCTGGACAAGGGGCGACGCGACGCAAGGCGCCGGCGAGGTCGTTCAGTCAGGCTCTGTGATCGGAGTGGTGACGGGCGTGCTCCGCAAGGGCGCGCACGTATCTCTCGGTCAACGCCCACACCTGTCATCAGCCGCAGCACAACCGATCCGCTCCAAGAGCCGGGTTCAGACTGTCGTCGTTCGGTCGGTTACCAGAAGTATCCGTGTCCTGAAGAAACTTCCTCTCTTCCGACCAATGCTGACGATCCTGCTCCGATGGACAGCCACGATCAATGTTCTTACTCCTGTGCCGCTCCAATCTCTCCTCTCCCATTCCACAATCGCCTCGTCCATGCTCCAAATGCTTCCGCACATAACCGAGCGGCTCGCTGCTTCCATTGGACAGGAACAGACTCTCTACGTCGTTCGCCTTGGGCCGTGGCAATTGGCTCATTACAACCCGGCTACCGGGTCGCTCCTGCTCCGCCAATCTCTGCAAGACGCCGATCTGGAGTCGTTCCTTCGGCAATGCTGCGGTGAGCGTCGAACGACCTCGGAGTGCAGTGAACCATTGAACCGCTCCAAAGCTCTTACAGGCTCCGTTACCCCCCAATCGAATAGAGCCGAAATTTCTCCTGCTCCACAACCAAAAACACACATCCTTTTGCCCGTTCTATACGTAGAGTGCTATAGTCGCGGCAGGCATGAGGTGGTTCCGATTCCCCCTCACAGCTCGCTCGCGTTATGGACAATCCATCTCAACACACCACCTCGATGATTGACCCAACATTACTGGCCCTTGTCGCCAAAGGCGATCAGCAGGCATTCAGCGAGCTCTATGACCATTCGAGCACGCTCTTGTTCACGCTCGCGATCAGGATCTTGGGGAATCGCGAGGAAGCATCGGAGCTCTTACAGGATGTCTATGTGGAAGTCTGGCGGAAGGTCTCCCGCTATGACGTCGGGCGTGGAACCCCGGTCGCATGGTTGGTCACCCTTACCAAGACTCGGGCCATCGACCGGCTGAGAGCCAGGGCATCACGCGGCTATCGAGCTACGAACACATTGGAAGCTGGAACCGCTGCCCAGCTGGCCGACCCAAGTCCCACCCCGTTTGAGACGCAGGCCGACCAAGAACTGCGCAATGCGGTCGGGGCTGCTGTGGCTGGATTACCCCAAGCGCAGCAACAAGCGATTGGACTCGCCTACTACGAAGGACTCTCCCATGCCGAGATCGCCGTGCGGCTAAACCAGCCGCTGGGGACCGTCAAAACGCGAATCAAACTGGGGATGTCCAAACTCCGAGAGAGCCTCCAACAGTGGGGAAACCATGGTGAGCTCCCATGACGCATGAAGAACTTGAAGAATCCGTGTCGTTGTATGCCGCAGGCGCGCTGGACCGGATCGAGCGACAGGCGCTGGAAGCCCACTTACTCTCCGGCTGCACCTCCTGCCACAGTGCGCTGAAGGACTATCAATCCATCGCCGCGCTCCTCCCACTCAGTCTCAGTCCGATCACGCCTCCACCTTCCCTCAAAGCCACCATCATGGCCGAGCGAAATCCTGCGCCGATTCCAGCCGACGCGGCGACACATGAACCGGCCAAGGCAAGTCTGGAACCGGGCGAATGGATGGACCACCTCTTTCCTCCCGTCACCCCTGCCCGGTCGTCGTCACTCCCCTGGGCTCTGGGTTTGGCCACTCTCCTGATTGTAGCGGTCGGAGGATATTTCGCCTGGAGTGTGTCGACACAACGTTCCATCGCGACATCGAACATTCAGCAACTTGAAGCATCGCTCCAGGAACAATCGACGAAGCTTGCCGATCTGCATCGCGAGATCGACAACCAAACCAAGGCTCTCGCGGAATTACGCAACGAACTGCAACAGCGAACGAATGAAGCGACCGAAGCCAAAGAGCAACTGGCCCAGCGCGAGGCTGAGCTGGTGGAGACTCGTATCGAACTCAGCCAGCGAGGCGGCGCTCGTACCGTCAGGACAGCACAAGACGAATTGGTCGCGCTCCTTCGGATTCCCGACGTGAAGGTCGTGTCTCTCGCCGGGTCTGACATGGCCAAACAGGCCGCGGGATTCCTGCTGTACGATGCGCGGACCCAAAAAGTCTGGCTCTACTCCGTCAACCTCCCCGAATCTCCCGCCGGCACGACCTATCAGCTCTGGGCCATTCATGACAAACCCATGAGCATCGGGACCTTTCAGATGGATACCGGAAAAGCCGCCCAGCTACTGGTCAAAAAGGCGCCGAGCTTCGCGGATGCGAAGGCCTTTGCCGTCAGCCTTGAACCCTCAGGCGGCCGCCCACAACCAACCGGACCGATCTACCTCTTGAGTCGGTCGTAGCCAGGTCTCTCTGGTCTAGGCTGATGGAACTTTTCAGTATCCCACTTGCGCATCTCTTCTCACCTGTCAAACGACCATGCTAGGATGCCCGCTCAGGATTGGAGAGACGATCATGCCAGGAGACGAGCACGCACAAGATCTTACGTATATGCGGATGGCCCTGGAAGAAGCGGCCCGGGCGCCGGCCATCGGCGAAGTGCCGATTGCTGCCGTGATCGTCCATGACAGCCATGTGCTGGCGCAGGCACACAATTACCGCGAACTCTGGCAGGACCCCACGGCCCATGCGGAGATCATTGCGATCCGCGCTGCGGCAACCGCGTTGGGTACATGGCGATTGACCGACACAACCCTCTACGTGACCGTCGAGCCCTGCTCGATGTGTATTGGTGCGATTATCTTAGCAAGGATTCCGCGAGTCGTCTTTGGAGCATGGGATCCGAAAGCCGGTGCCTGCGGATCGGTTTTCGACCTGCCGTCAGAGTCGAAGCTGAACCACCGGGTTATGGTAACCGGGGGGGTCCTCGAGCAGGAGAGTCAGGCACTCATTCAGAAGTTTTTTAAGGAACTCCGAGCGGCGGCGGCGACACCACCACGTTCAGCTCAATGAGCAGGCACGCCCTGTCTGACTGGTCCATCTGGTTTCTCTGGTCTATCTGGGTAGGTTCGTTCAATCAAACACACGAGACAGACCGAATAGACGAGACAAACCACACGAAGAAGATAGGTAGGCGGACTTTTTCAGCATCCTGCGAGGACGCACTGCACGGCCCAGTCTCTTCCCTGAGCCGCCACCGCCGCTTCCCATCCCTCCCCGCACGAGAGGAGACGAATCCTCCACTGGTCTTGGATTGGAGAACCCACCGGAACTCGAATCTCTGCGCTGACTCCGTCCGCTGCCATGAGAATCTCGCACTGACTCAACGCCCGAAGCCCAATCCCTTGCGCCTTCAGGACCGCCTCTTTCGCAACCCAGTAGCGAAAGAATCTCGCTGCACGATGCGCCTGAGTCGACTGCATAATCGTGGCATGTTCGGAGGGAGCAAAGTAGCGTTCGGAAAGTTTCCCGGCCTCTACGTCCGAACGAATTCGTTCGAGATCAACTCCAACCTCCTGTCCCATTGAAACCGCAATAAGCGCACGGCCCTGCGCATGGGACATATTGAACGTGATCGTGGACTGACCTCGTTGCTCCTTCGTCACGAAGGGCTTGCCTGCCTCACGGCGATGCAGCGTGACCACATCGGGGGCGATCCCAAGATACCGACTGAGCACCGCCCTGAGACCTCCATGTGCCAGTACATAGCGCTGCCGGTCCTCCTCTCGAACCAGGCGCACAGCCCTGAGCTGCTCCTCTTCATCTAGCCACTGCGCGCATCGCTCAAGGCACTGTGGCAACCCATCCAACTCGATCCCCCAGAGGTGAACCACGTTCCATTCGAGGCGGCATAAATGGCGCGGCCACTCTGTACCAATCAACTGCTCAATTGACTGGAATGCAATCGGGACATTGCTGTTCTGCATACAGACAGACGACATCATGGAGTCATCGTAACGGTCGACGATTGCCGACCCCGGCGTTCAGATATTCCACAGCCTTGCCGTCTTCTAGTTTGATGACCTGATTACCGAGATGAAAGTACCGGTCATCATGTGTGATCACAACCACCAACTTCCCGCGCTTGCACAGGTCCGGAAGTAATGTCTTGTAAAAGATTTCCTTATACTGCGGATCTTGATCCGCCGCCCATTCATCAAAGATATAAATAGGGCGGTCCTCCAAGTAGGCCGTGACAAGCGCCAACCGCTTTCGCTGCCCCTGCGAAAGGTCGTGGGTTGAGAACATGCGATCGTGCACCGCGACTTTCTGATCCATGTGCAGCAATCGCAAATATTCTGGCGCGAGCCTCTCGGCCTGAGAGTTCGACTGGCCCAGGAGTTTCTTGAAGACGTAGAAGTCTGAAAATACGACCGAGAAGTGTTCCCGATACCACTCCTGATTGGCATCGGCGATCATCGTACCAGCCAGCGTCACATGCCCCTGTGAAGGCCGATACAGCCCCGCGAGGACTTTCACGAAGGT
>JBBRRK010000111.1:0-12755 GCA_038200765.1 Nitrospirales bacterium | reverse complement strand
ATCCCCGAGGTGTCGGTGTTTTTGCATCCGGCAATCATGCCAGATTTCCAGACCCCGTAGAACGCAGACTTCACGCCCCTATCCCCCAGAAATGCCGTTTCTCGCACTTCGTGTACCCACTCACCAAGGAGAAGAGCCATTATTCTTTTCTCGTATAGGGCGGCAAGATCATGGGCGATACGATCCCGTTCGAACTGCCGTGCTTCTTGGCCTCGGCACGGAATCCCTTCAGATGCCCGACCGTCACCTTCCCTTGCGGCATGGCAATGGCGCGAGCCGCAGCCGTCAGCCCGGATCGCTTTCCAAAGACCATCAGGTCGAGGAGCGAATTGCCCATCAATCGGTTCCGTCCGTGCAATCCTCCTGAGGCCTCACCTGCAACGAAGAGATTGGGTACATTGGTTTCTGAATTGGTATCGATTTTCACACCGCCATTCTGGTAATGCAGCGTCGGATAGATCAATACGGGGTCTTTGCTGATATCGATGCCGAACCGTTCGAACTGGAGCATCATCGCAGGGAAATGTTTCTCCAAGGTGCCGGAACCATGTTCGGCATCAAGCAATGGCGTGTCGAGCCAGACGCCGATACGCCCGGACATCGTACGGATGCCGCGCCCTTCTTCGCACTCCCGGATAATCGACGAGGAGACGACGTCGCGGGTGTCCAGTTCGTTGACAAACCGTTCCCCCTTCGCATTGACCAAATGGCCGCCTTCGGATCTGATACCCTCCGTGACCAGCGCCCCGATGAGCTGTTCAGGATAGACCGCGCCGGAGGGGTGATATTGGAACGTATCGATGTGCATGAGCGTGGCGCCCATCCGATAGGCTAGGCACAGCCCATCGCCGGTCGCCCCGTAGTGATTGCTGGTCGGGAATCCCTGAATGTGGAGCCGTCCAATCCCACCGGTCGCCAGAATGACGGACTTAGCTGCCACGACGATGTGGCGGTGATTGTCGAGATCTTTGAAGATCGCGCCGGTACAGTGCCCATTTTCGTCGCTCGTCAACTCGATCGCAGCACAGAACTCAAGCAACTGGATGTTCTGATTCAACACCTCATCCTTAAGCACCCGCATGATCTCAAGGCCGGTATAGTCTGAGCAGGTCAGGAGGCGAGGCTTCGAACTGCCCCCGCCTTTCTTCACATGCAGGTTGCCGTCCCCGTCACGATCGAACAAGACTCCCAGGCTCAACAACCATTTCGCAATCGAGGGGCCTTCTTCGACCATCACCTTGAGCAGCTGATGGTCGTTCTGCATGTGGCCGCCCTTCAGCGTATCCACGAAATGCGTGACGGGCGAGTCCCCTGGCGCGACCGAAATCTGCATGCCCCCTTGCGCCATCACGCTATTGGAGTCGCCGAGACGGAGCTTCGTCGCCAGCATCACCTTCGCCCCGGCTGTATGGGCATGAAGCGCCGCCGCACAGCCGGCCCCTCCGCCTCCCACCACCAGGACGTCGGTCGTGTAGTCGGACGTCAGATCGAACTCGTCGGCGATAGGGCTGTCGCCCTCCAGCAATGATGCCAGCTCGACGACCGTCTTATCCCCACCGTTGGGGCCGAAGCGAATCGGCCGATAGGCTCGTTCACGATAATCCGGATGATATTTGTGGATCAGCTGGTCGCAGTCCGCTGGAGAGAACTTGGGAAGGGTCTGCTTGCGTCGAGCATCCCTCGTGCGATGCACGATCTGTTGTAGGGCGTGGATGTCCATTCTCTAACTTTCAGCTTTCAGCCTTCAACCTCGCTTTCAGAAGCTGAGGGCTGATTGCTCGTTATGCTATTTGACCGTCGCGCAGTGATTGGCCAGTTCCTTGTCGGTCATCTTGAGGATCGTGGCCCACTCATCGTCGAAACAGCCGTCCTGAATCTCTTGGATGCGCACATCCAGACCCAGAGGCTTCTCGGTAAAACGAGCCCCCTGAGCCCGGCTCACATAGAGGGCCACGAGGTTGGGAGCGATGTCTGCAATGCAGACCGGCGTACACATCCCGCACATGACGCAATCCATGAACATCTCGGACACACTCTTGAAGTCGCCGAACACGGCCTTCCAGACTCCTTCCCGCACATCAATCTGCTGTGGGCAGGCTTCGGTGCAGGCATTGCAATTCCGGCACAGCGGCGCTTCAGGATAGAGATTGAAGAGGTCTTGTTTCGGATCCTTGAGCGCCTGGATGTCGTACGTCGCTTTCCGGGCCGGAAACGGCGGCATCATCGTGATCGACATACCGTCTTGCACCGCCATTTGGCAGGCCAGACAGGTCCTCACTTTCGGATCGTCCTTGGTTCGATAGTAGGCAGCGCAGGCGCCGCAAAACCCGCCAAGACAACCGGCCCCGCGGACGACTTCCTGGCCCGAGTACCACAAAGCCTTGATGATCGTGATCCCCTCCGGCACTTCGTATTTCTTGCCGGCGATCTCGACCGTGACCATCTTGTGCCGGATGACTTCCGGCTGATCGATTACGTTGCTGTCGTCTTGTGCCATGGTCTCCAAAATCCGCTATCAGCTCTCAGCCATCAGCGTTCAGCCTTCGAATTTCCCGTTCGTTGGCTGATCACTGACAGCTGACCGCTGACGGCTCTCCTAGGCAATCGCATCCACAATCGCATTCAATGTCTGGCTGGGACGCATCGCCTTTGATGCCTTCGCGTCATCGGGATGATAGTACCCGCCGACATCGACCGGCTTCCCCTGGGCGGCGAGTAATTCGCCTGTAATCTTGGCTTCATTGTCCGCCATCTCCTTGGCGATCTTGACAAAGCGTGCTGCCAGGCCCTTATCTTGAGTCTGTTGGGCCAAGGCCTGTGCCCAGTACAGGGCCAGATAGAAATGGCTCCCACGATTATCGATCTCGCCCACCTTGCGTGCGGGGGACTTATTGCTCTCCAGGAACTTCGCATTGGCCTGGTCGAGCGCGTCGGCCAAAATCTTTGCTGCTTGATTATTCCCTACCTTGGCGAGATGTTCCAAAGAAGCGGCCAGTGCGAGAAATTCACCGAGCGAATCCCATCGCAAATACCCTTCCTCCTGGAACTGCTGCACGTGTTTGGGAGCAGAGCCGCCGGCGCCGGTTTCGAAAAGGCCGCCGCCGTTCAGCAGAGGAACGATCGAAAGCATCTTGGCACTGGTCCCAATTTCGAGAATCGGGAACAGATCCGTGAGGTAGTCCCGCAAGACGTTTCCTGTCACGGAGATCGTATCCTTCCCTTCCTTGATCCGCTCCAACGAAAGGCGAGTCGCATCGGCCGGTGTCATGATTCGGATGTCGAGGCCCTTGGTGTCGTGATCTTTCAAGTAGCGTTCGACCTTCACGAGCAATTGTGCATCGTGCGACCGATCCTTGTTCAACCAAAAAACTGCCGGGGCTCCAGTGGCCTTTGCACGATTCACCGCCAGCTTGACCCAGTCCTTGATCGGTGCATCCTTCACCTGACACATGCGCCAGATGTCGCCTTCTTCCACTTGGTGTTCCAGCAGGGTCTTGTCTGAGGCATCCACCACGCGGATCGTGCCGTTGCCAGGCGCTTTGAAGGTCTTGTCGTGCGAACCGTATTCCTCTGCCGCCTGTGCCATGAGACCAACGTTTGGCACGCTGCCCATCGTCTTCGGATCGAATGCGCCATGCTTCTTACAGAACTCAACGACCTCATGATAGACCGGCGCGTAGCTGGCGTCAGGGATCACACACTTCGCGTCATAGGCCTTACCGTCAGGGCCCCACATCTTTCCCGAATCACGAATGACCGTGGGCATAGACGCGTCGATGATGATGTCGCTGGGTACATGCAGGTTGGTGATCCCCTTGTCGGAATTGACCATCGCCATGGGAGGCCGTTTCTGGTACACGGCTTGGACGTCTGCCTCAATCGCCTTGCGTTGATCGTCCGGCAACGCCTTGATCTTCGTGTAGAGGTCGCCGATCCCGTTGTCCGGATCCACGCCCAGCTTCTTGAGCGCCTCGCCATGCTTCTCGAACACGTCCTTGTAATAGACCGTTACGGCATGACCGAAGATCTTGGGATCCGAGATCTTCATCATGGTAGCCTTCATATGAATCGAGAACAGCACGCCCTGCTTCTTGGCATCTTCGATCTGCTCCTCCAGAAACTGCCGCAGAGCCCGCTTGCTCATGAACGTGGCGTCGATGATTTCATTGGCCTGCAGTGTCACTTTCGGCTTGAGCACAGTCGTCTTGCCGTCCTGACCGACGAACTCAATTCGCGCATCGGTCGCCGCAGTCGTCGTCATGGACTTTTCGTTGGACCGGAAATCCCCACCCTTCATATGGCTGACATGCGTCTTGGAGTCGGGACTCCAAGCCCCCATCTTATGCGGATGCTTTCTGGTGTGGGCCTTCACGGAAAGTGGCGCACGGCGATCGGAATTGCCTTCACGCAGAACGGGGTTGACGGCGCTGCCCTTGACTTTGTCGTAGCGGGCCTTGATGTCCTTCTCTTTGTCGTCTTTCGGATTCTCAGGATAATCGGGAAGCCTATAGCCCTGACTTTGCAATTCCTTCACAGCCTCTTGGATCTGAGGAAGCGACGCGCTGATGTTCGGAAGTTTGATGATATTGGCTTCCGGCGTCTTGGCCAGCTCGCCCAATTCTGACAAGGCGTCCGCCTGCTTCTGCTGCGGCGTCAGATAATCGGGAAATACCGCGAGGATGCGTCCGGCCAATGAGATATCACGCAATTCAACAGCTACGCCAGCCGCCTTGCTGAAGGCGTTGATAATCGGAAGAAACGAATAGGTTGCCAGCATGGGTGCTTCATCGGTCTTCGTATAGATAATTTTGTCCGCTTTGGTCGTCATGGTGATTCCTCTCCTAACTCCTTGTTAGTTCAGCGCGTTCAACGCGGAACCGGCCTTAAACCACGCAATCTGCTGTTCGGTGATGCTGTGGTTCGCCTGAATGGTGAGTGACGTACCATCCGCCTTATGGATGGTCACTTGCACCGGTTTGCCAGGAGCCAGACTGCTTAGCCCTGTCACGCTGATGCGGTCCTGTTGCTCGATCTTCTCGTAATCCTTCGGGTCAGCGAAGGTCAACGCCAAGACCCCTTGCTTCTTCAAATTCGTCTCATGAATACGGGCAAAGCTCTTCGTGATCACGACGCGAACGTTCAGGAATCGCGGCGACATCGCAGCATGCTCTCTGCTGCTGCCTTCCCCGTAATTCTCGTCGCCGACCACGATTGAACCGATGCCCTTCGCTTTGTATCTGCGGGCGATCTGGGCCATGGTCAGCCCCGTTTCACCCGTCAACACATCCGTCCCCTTGCCTGGCTCGGAGAAGAATGCGTTGTTCGCACCCAAGAACATATTGTCGCTGATCCTGTCTAAGTGGCCGCGGAACTTGAGCCAGGGGCCGGCTGGCGAAATGTGATCAGTCGTCGTCTTGCCCTTGGTCTTGATCAAGAGCGGAAGCTTTTCGAAATCCTTACCGTCCCAGCGCGGAAAGGGCTGCAATAGTTGTAATCGTTCGCTGGTCGGCGGAACTTCGACGGTCAAGCCCTCGCCGCTGGCAGCCGGCGCCACGAACCCTTCCTCACCCTTCGCGAACCCCTTGGCCGGAAGCTCTTCACCCACCGGAGGCAGGAACTTGAATTCCTTGCCATCCGCCCCCTTGAGCGTTTGATTCACAGGATCGAAGCCGAGGTCGCCCGTAATGGCATAGGCCGTCACGACTTCCGGACTTGCGAGGAACGACAGGGTTTCATTGATGCCGTCGTTGCGGCCAGGGAAATTACGGTTGAAGGAGCTGACGATCGAATCCGCTTTCCCCTTCACGCCATCGGCCCGTTTCCACTGCCCGATACAGGGACCACAAGAATTAGACAACACCGTGCCGCCCAACTGTTCAAATGTCTCCAAGAACCCGTCGCGCTTCATCGTGTTGTAAATGCGCTCGGAGCCAGGAGATACGAGGAACGAGGTCTTCGCTTTCAGCCCGGCCTTCAACCCCTGTTGCGCGATATGGGCCGAACGGCTGATGTCTTCATAGGATGAATTGGTGCAGCTTCCGATAAGCGCCGCCTTGAGCTCGACCGGATACCCCTTCTCCTTGGCTTCCGCCGCCAGCTTAGAAATGGGCCGAGCGAGATCCGGCGTATGGGGCCCAACGACGTGGGGCTCGAGCGTCGACAGATCGATTTCGACAATCTGGTCGTAGTACTTCTCAGGCGACTGAGCGACCTCGGGGTCTGGGACAAGCAATGATTTGTTGGCGATCGCCAGGTTGGCCAGATCAGCCCGATCCGTGATGTTCAGATAGGCGACCATCTTCTGGTCGAAGGGAAACACCGATGTCGTGGCGCCCAACTCTGCGCCCATATTACAGATTGTCCCCTTCCCGGTTGCGCTGATGGTTTCGGCGCCAGGACCGAAGTATTCGACGATCTTGTTCGTTCCGCCCTTTACCGTGAGCAGTCCGCAGAGATACAGAATCACGTCTTTCGGCGAGGCCCAACCGCTCAACTTGCCGGTCAAATGGATACCGATCAGTTTTGGATGGAGCACTTCCCACGGCAGGCCCGCCATCACTTCGCCTGCGTCTGCTCCGCCGACACCGATCGCTAATCCACCGAGCCCACCGCCGTTCGGCGTGTGCGAGTCGGTGCCGATGATCAAACTGCCGGGAAATGCATAGTTCTCCAACACCACTTGGTGAATGATCCCGGCGCCGGGCTTCCAAAATCCAATGCCATACTTTTTCGCCGCCGAGGCGAGAAAGTTATAGACTTCCGCGTTCTCATCCACCGCACGGAGCAAGTCCTTTTCGGAACCCATCTCGGCACGTATCAAGTGGTCGCAATGGATGGTGCTCGGCACTGCCGCTTGTGCTTTGTTGGCCTGCATGAACTGCAACATGGCCATTTGAGCTGTCGCGTCCTGCATCGCCACGCGATCGGGCCGCAAGGCCAACATGGCTTTGCCTCGTTCCCAGACCTGGGTATCGAAATCGTCTGCGTGTGAAACCAGCACCTTCTCTGACAGGGTCAGACCGCGGCCGAACTTTTTCCTGGCCTTCGCGAGCACATCCGGCATTTTCGCATAGAGATTTTTCGCAAGATCGATAGACATGGTGACCTCAATTCAAAATTAACTACCGTTGTTATTTCAATGGCGGCACTTCGCGCCGCTTGGGTGCCGCATAATTTACCAGATAGTCGAACAGCCTGATCAAGCGGCTATCCTGGCGCTTCTGGTCCACCCAATGTCCAATCAGTCCGATCGTACGTGACAGAATGAAGAAGCCGTTCAAACTATCAACCGGGAACCCGATATCGACAAGCACGGCCGCCATCGTACCGTCCACGTTCAGAATCAGGTTGTCCTTCTTCACCGAGGTGATCTTTTCCACTTCGAGTGCAAAGTCCAGACAGGGGGTCTTGATGTTCAAACTCTTGACGTACCCAACTAACTCCTTGACCCGCTTGTCCGGATTGCGCAGACTCTTGACTCGATGACCGATCCCTGGCACAGGCCCGTGGTTCTTCTTCATGTAGGCCAAGAAATCATCGACGGTCATTTTATTCTCGACGGCATACTTGAAGAACCGGCCTGCATCGGTCACAGCGCCGCCGAAGCGAGGACCAATCATAATGAGTCCGGCTGCAACCGACTGGGACAGACCGATCCCTGCACAGGCCGCGATGATCGTCCCCAGGGCTCCGCTGACGCAGGGGCCATGGTCGGCAGAGAGCATCATGATACGCTTGACGATCTCGGCTTCTTGCTTCGAAATCAGCCGCTTATCCCACAACAGTCCTACCACATGGGGAATCTCGTAACCTTTATTGATAAGTTCGGAAGCAGGGTATCCGTCGTAGCAGGGCTCATCGCCGCGATCATCGCTGATCGTGGTGCGTATCAGCGGGGGCACCATGACTTCGTCTGCCTTTATGGCCTCTTCGATCGTCTTCGGCAACTTCGGCAGTACGAGCGGCTCAACCGGCTCCTTCACCTGGCCTGATTTCAACAGTTCTTGATAGGCTTCCTTGATGGCTGGGCCTAAGGCGCCGAATGTTGAAGGGACGATGGCGCCGGAATTCTTGAGGGCATCGGACTTGGCACGGGCCGATCCTTCGCCTTTCAGACCTTCCTTGGCGCCGGCGTGACCGAACTTCATGCCCTTCGGCAAATTCTCCTGACAGAAGCCGGAGACGACGGCCATCAGCTTTACACGCCGCTTCTTCGCTCCGTACCACTCTGCTGCCCGCTCTTCGAGATCGCCGCCCATTTCACCGACGATGACGACCGCCTTCGTTTGAGGATCGTTTTCGAACATTTCGAGATAGCTGACATAATCGGTTCCCGGATAGGTATCGCCGCCGATCCCAATGGCCGTCGTGATGCCGTCGGCAAACTGAGAGCAGATCCAAATAATTTCGTTGGAGAGACCGCCCGACTTCGTGATGACCCCGAACGAACCTTCCCGGTATAGCTTAGAAAGCACCAGGTTGTCGAAGGCGCCGCCGATGACCCCCAAACGGCAGGAGCCGGCTGAAACGATCCCGATCGATGACGGGCCGTTGAAGACCTTTCCCAGCTTGGTCGCATGACGACCGAGAATCTTGGCATCCTTTTCCGGCACACCCTCGGTGATCATCGAGACCACCTTGATGTGCGAATCGTCCAAGGCCTCCATCCCGCCCTTCAGGGCTCGATCGGCGCCGATGTACACAAGGCTGGTGTTAATCTGGGGATGGTGCTTAGTCGCGTCCGCAACGCTCTTATAGATGGGAACGGCCACGAGGCCGCTGCCGTAGGGAATCTCGTGTGTCTTGCCTGCGTCGGGGGGATAGACGAAGGCCAGGACATTTAACGAGCGTTTAATCAAGTAGCAGAACTCGGCCATCCGGCGCGCGGCGTTCACGCCTGCGACACCCCCTTGAATGACCACATAGGTATCTTTGTTTGCCAGGATGCTCATCGGGATCTCCCCTTTTCGAAAACCGTGACGGGTGACGAGTGATCAGTGATGGGTAGAGATGCGAGAAGCTGGCCCCGGCGGCCTTCCAGGCTCATCACACATCACACTTCACTGATTACTTCCCCTGAAGCGCCTTATCGACGATATCGGTCAGCGGCGTGTTGCGGTCGAAGACGTTGATGTCGAACCCTTCGTCCTTCAGTGCGCGCATCGCATCAAGCCCTTCCTTCTCACGCGGGCCACCGCGGCGCACCCAAATCTTGACGTCCTTGAGTTTGCCCTCAGACTTCGCCTTGCGGAATCCATTGATGATGCCGCCGAACGTCTTCTTCACATCGGTGAAATTGGCGATCGCACCGCCGACGATGATGTTTTTAATCCCAGGTAAAGAGCAGACCTTGTCGGTCAGGACTTCAACCGCCCAGTCTGGTGGATCGCCGGAGTATTCAGCGTAATTGGCCAGCTTACCGCCACGTGCGACGACTGCATCGGAATAATAGACACTGGCCCCGCCGCCAGCCGGGAGCATGGCCGTATCTCCCCCAGGAATCTCGATAAACTTGACCGAACCCTTGATCTTGGAGTCGACCGCCATCACTTCCATTTCGTGTTTGGAGTAGGCTCGACCAAATTCTGCTGCAAAAGCAAAGTTCCAATCCGGATGCCGAAACTTGGCGTCGCCATCGAGCAGCGTCACCGCATCCAACGCAATCAGGTCATGCTCGTGCTCACGCAGGACCACGGGGTTCACTTCCAAATACTGCGCATCTTCGCTGTCGAAACAGGTAAACATCTTGCCTGCGAATTCGGCCATCTTCTTCAGGAGCTGGCCGTGAAAGCCCGCATCCTTGGCCAGCCTCTCGAGCGCCTCCTCCGAGGGCTGCTGCCCGACTTCCACTGCCAGGCGCTTTACGCGATCCCAATTCGATTCGACTTCAATACCGCCGCAGTTGGCGACCAGAATGTCCGTTCCTTCACGGGTGGACTTCACTGCGCAATAATATTCTTCTTTGTGCGGGATCATTTCAGACACGATCACTTGCGAGACCATGATGCTGCCCACTTGGCGGCCGATCATCTCCTTGGTCGCCGCTTCCGCCTCTTTCAGATCCAGACCGATCTTGACCAGCCCAAGCTTGAACCGCGAGCCGAGCGCTTCATGGGCCTTGACCACCAACTTGGAATTCTTCAGCCATTCATTGACTTGGCCGAGCTTCGTCAATTCCTCAACCGAGGTGACGACCACATAGTGGGGGACCGTGATGCCCCACTTCTTCATCAGCCCCATCCCAGGACCTTCAAGCACCTTCGCCATAACATCACTCCATCAGAAATGGTGAGAAAGAATATATAAAGGAGGAGGATTCTAACGAAATCAGTTGGGGGACTCAAGACGCCAGAGGGACTAATCGAAGAAAGCCCAAAAGGCCTACAAAGACGTCGAGTCCGGCGTACAGCTCTAACTCAATGAAATATCAGAAAAAGCTTGAGACTGAGCCGGCGTATTACGTTGTGCGTGCGATCAGTTTCTTCGACAACGCCGTAAAATTATAGGCCAGGTCAGATTGAGATGATCTGCGAGTATCAAACAGAGGCAGGAATGTCGTCGGTATTCACCCTTCGGCTGAACGTGCGGTGATTCTTTTTCCTAGAAATTTTAGGACGTTGCGTACCGAACTCCAGTGATATTTATCACGTCAGATCTTTGCCAAGAACTGGTTGTGCACCCACCCTTCAATGTCTCCGTTCTTCACCAACTCCACCTTGTTCCATCGATCGCGCTTTTCCAGGAGCACCACCTCGGTTCCCCTCTTCAGCGGGTCAGCAACAGAGGGAAACTCTACGCCAGGGCCACTTCGAATATTCAGCGTGGACGCCGTCACTTCGTAACGCTCCCGTTCTTCTTCTTCGCGACCCAGTACCGAAGCGCGGACATGTTCCAAGGAAAATGCCGGGCCTGGATCCCGCTTCCGCTCGGGAGCGATATCTTCATGCCCCACCACGTCCTTGAGGTCGTAGTGTCGAACAAGGAGTTGTGCCAGCTCCAAGGCCTTCTGGATCTGGACTTCCGTGTAGGCGTGCCACCAGCGAGACTCATCGTCCAGTTTGTGCTTGGCAAAGACGACTTGGTCTTCCGCATACAACGTCCCGAACCAAGCCTGATACGTGTCGCCAACTTTCTTCAGCGGGCCTGCATTGTCCATCTCTATCCCAATGGAAGAGCTGTTCAGTCCGCTCAACCCGTCCCAGTGGCTGATGCCCGCGTGCCACGTCTTGACGTTGAACGGCGCGAGCTGGGTGATCGTGCCGTCCCTGGCCAGCACCAGATGTGCTGAGGCCTTCGACTCTGGATTCGTGAGCCAGTTGATCGAACTCGTGGCGCTCTTCCCAGCCGTGTAGTGGAACACGAGGTAGCGTGGGGCAAGGTCCCCTCCTTTGTTCGGAGTCTCGACGAAGGACAGGCCCGCCCCGACAAGCCGATCGTCTTCGATGGAAAGGCCAAAACTTCGCGCAATGGCGGTACCACGTGCCTTAGTTGTCCTCAACGCTGTCTTTATCTTCCTCGGTGCACGACGTCTTCTCAAAGATCCTGCCTGCGCCATAATGCACTCCTTCCATTTGGTCACCCGATCATGTCAGGCCGCCAGAAGCACGACCCCCTGGTTCCTGCGTCTACGTGGACAGGTCGGCATCCACATACTCTCCCACCCCATTTTGTTTCCCCCTCTCGCTTGACATCATCGCGCTTCACATGTTCTTCTTAATAGCGAAACACATATGAAAGTTGCACACCCCCATATCACCATCAATCCTCAAATCTGCGGGGGCAGTCCAATCATTGAAGGGACACGCTTTCCCGTTCGATCCGTCGTTTCGTACATCCTCCATCATGGTCTCTCTCCCGAAGAATTGGCGAGCAGGTTCCCCCATTTAAACCTGGCACAAATCCATGATGCCCTCGCCTACTACTACGACAACCGCGATGAGATCCAACAGGATCTCGACGCCAACCGCGAACAACACGTTAGACAACGCCCATAACACTCTACCTCGACGAAGATGTTGACCCGTTGCTCGCGAAGGTCCTCCGTGATCGCGGTTTCGATTGTGTATCCACTCAAGAAGCTGCCAATCGAGGCAGCGTAGATTCCGAGCAACTCATCTTTGCCACGGGCCAGGGCCGCGTCATCTTAACCTTTAACGTGAAAGACTATGTAGTGCTCGCTCAGGAATGTGCGGCGACTGCACGCCTTCACAGCGGCATCATTGTTTCCGATCATCTTCCCTTCCGTGAACTACTCAAAAGAACCCTGCTTCTCTTGCAACGCCATGCCAACCAAGATGTGACCAACACACTCCTCTGGCTTCAAGATTACAAAACCCATGATCCGTCCTCTTGAACGCACTTGCTTTAATGGAACGCTCGACATCCAGCATGGATGTGGGGTAGGCACCGGCTCCGCCGCCATTGCTTCCTTTAACACTCACACCATTTTTATATTGCTGACCCTCTTTCTGTTCCTTTGTTTCTGCTTCGCGATTACAGTAAAATCTTCAGGCATAATGCGGGCTAGAGTCCTATCACAACATCGACTGACTCCCCACGAACTGCCTGCCGTCAGGCATTCTCACAGTTTTCGCACCTTGATCGAGTACTTCCCTGAGTATTTTCCAATCCCGACATGAGCCTGAGCGAACCGTGTCAGTGTTGAGCCTCAGGTGGCGTATTGTTGGGAGTTGTTCATCAGTTGAAACAGTTGTGTCCTGGCCTCGTTGAGGTGTTTGGCGGCCTCATTATCGCTG
>JBBRRK010000110.1:0-12990 GCA_038200765.1 Nitrospirales bacterium | reverse complement strand
GTGGGCCGGAAACCGGGGAAGCGGTAGGTATCCCAGAGGTGTCGGTGTTTTTGCATCCGGCAATCATGCCAGATTTCCAGACCCCGTAGAACGCAGAATTCACGCCCCTATCCCCCAGAAATGCCGTTTCTCGCACTTCGTTTACCCACTCACCAAGGAGAAGAGCCTTAATTAAAGAAGCCCTCTTCACTTTGAACTGCTTGGAAAATGAAGGCCCGTTGAGGACAGTGAAGCCTGCTCACCCTAGTATGGTTAGGGGGCTGGTCGAAAATCAAAGAATCATATTTTTGAAACCCATGATGACAGTTCCCGAATGACATCCAGCGCTACGCCGTGGGAGAGAGCAGGCTTATTTCTTGACGTTGGCGCGCTTCTGCGTCACTCGCAGTGGGACGCGAATCGTGGGCGTAAATAAAACCGGTAGCGCCTGCCCTCTACCAAACTTCGCTTGCGCGTCTCGCGCGCTTTTCCTCTATCGTTGCGCGCGGATAGAACCATCCAGTATCGGGTTCGCTCTATCACACTCGTTCGACCCGGAGCGTATGAAATGGTTCTCGGCTACGGGATACGCACCGCAAGAGATTTTCTTCAGCGCCTAGCTTCATGTACCGCAGGCTGTGGAGAAACGATTGTGGCACGGTGGGAATTCACTGGCCCGCACGTCTAGGGCAACAGGAGAACATCGCGCAGGATGCTCGAAAAGTTCGTCCAGCAAGGCCGCAGCGAGTGAAGACCGGAAGCGTAGCCTTCTCACCCTCCCAACCCCGAGCTGTCGGAACAGCTCCTTTCCCATGTGGGTACGCTACGGATCTGAACGATGCGAGAACGACGCATGGGAAAAGCCGCGTTTCGGCGCGCCCAGGCTGGGTGGGTGGGAATATCGACTTTTTCAGCATCCTGCTAGTATTCATTTCCGATACACCACAGTCACGCGAGCAAGAAAGTCGACGAGTTCCGCGGTATGTCGTCGGATCGCGCTCCGGTCTTCTCGTGCCGCCGCTTGCTCCAAGGCCGCTCCTATCATACTGATGGCATCGAGCCCGTATCCTCCTCCGTCCCCCTTCATCCGATGACCGATCACATGAATCGTCTTTAGATCATTCTGATGCAACGCGGTTTCGAGTGTCTGCACGTCACGTCGACGGTTCTCTAGAAATCCTGGAACGATATCTTCAAGGCCTGGGTCGATGTGCACGGTGATAGCGCTCATAGCGTTTTTGTTCGTCCCTTAGTCATGCGGTACGCCGTCCCGTACAAGCCTGGAGGACCTCCAGAAGGGTGTGCTTCTTGATGGGTTTCGTCATATGGGCATCGCAGCCGGCTTCGAGAATCTTGAATCCGTCTTCTTTCAGGGCTAGTGCGGTCAAGGCAATTACCTGTGTGGGGGGAAGATCATGTTCCCGTTCCCAGGCTCGAATCGCGCGCGTCGCTTCATATCCGTCCATGATCGGCATTTGCATGTCCATGAGAATCAGGTCGTAGTAGCCGTTTTTGTATAACTCCAACGCGATGGCGCCGTGATCTGCAATGTCGAGCCGATAGGGCGTCTGCTTCAAATAGGAACGGATCAGCACCTGATTGTCAGGGGAATCTTCTACCAATAGGATGCGAAGTGCTCTGACATTGGTTGGAGGTGCAAGAGCCAGGCGCGCTGAACCTGTGGTGTGTAGAATGCCCTTAGCACGGTCGAGGGCAATGCTGATGGTGTGCAGTAGATCGGATCTCCTGATAGGTTTGATCAAATAGCCGCCAAGTCCCATGTCGTAAGTGCGGGCGATGTCGTCGGCCCAATGGTGAGAGGCCAGCATCACAATCGTCAGGTCCTGGGGAGGGCTGGCCCGCTTGATCTCTTCGGCGATCTGAAATCCGTCCATCCCTGGCATGCGACAGTCGAGGAGCACAAGCTGGTAGGGTTGTGCTGTCGTTGAGGCTCGCCGCCATTCAGCAATCGCCTCGCGACCGGACGCCGTATCTGTCACCTCGGCTCCCAAGGCGGCCAGGGTTTCATGAAGGATCAGGCGGTTGGTGGCATGGTCATCAACCACAAGGGTTTTGACCCCTTGAAGATTGACCAGGACGGCGTCGTGTGCAGGTGTCGGGCTGGATTGCACCGCTAGCTGGACGCTGCAATGGAACGTGCTGCCCTTTCCGAGGGTACTCTCCACCCAAATTCGCCCCTTCATGAGTTCCGCCAATTGCCTTGAAATAGTCAGCCCTAGGCCGGTGCCTCCATATTTGCGCGTCGTTGAGGCATGGGCTTGTGTGAAGCTTTCAAAAATGGCAGCACGTTTGTCGGACGGAATGCCGATCCCGGTATCGGAAATAGAAAAACGGATTGCTCCAGGTCCGGGGCGTTCGGGGTCCTCTGTGACCCGCACTGTGACGGACCCGTTGTCGGTAAATTTAATCGCGTTGCTGATGAGGTTGACGAGGATCTGGTGGAGTCGGTGGGGGTCTCCGATCAAGGCGCAGGGAACGGTGGGCGAAAGATGGCAGGCGAGTTCGAGTCCTTTTTCGTTGGCCCGCATGGCAAGAATCTCGATCGCTTTTTCAATCAAATCGCTCAAATCAAAATCAGTCGATTCTAGCTCCAGATGGCCGGCCTCGACTTTCGACAGGTCGAGAACGTCGTCAATCAGAGTCAATAGATTTCCGCCGGCGCGGCGGAAAATGCGCAAGTATTTCCGTTGATCGGGGGTCAGGTCCGTTTCCCATAGCAGATCCGCCATCCCGATAATCGCATTCATGGGCGTCCGAATCTCGTGGCTCACGCCGGCCAGAAACTCGCTCTTCGCTCGGCAGGCGACCTCCGCGGCCTCTTTTGCGACCAGAAGCGCTTGCTCCGCTTCCAGACGCTCGCGCGCTTCGCGTTTCCGCTGAGCCCGCTCTTGTCTGAGAGCAGCGTTAGCTTGTGCCAACAATGTGTTCGTCCGGCGTGATTTGGAGGGAGATTTAGGGCTGGAAGAGGTGGCGGTCCTTGGCATGGTCAGCGTACTTTTAGCATCGAGACCGTGGACGCCTGCCTCTCCAGCATCGAACGACTGTTAATCCTTCTGAGGGTGCGGGACGAGAGAGAGTGTTCCGGCTTGTTTAGCTCGATTGCGGCCTTCCTGCTTGGCTTGATAGAGCGCGTGATCCGCCGCCTTGATCAAATCGGTGGAGGAGGTGCTCCGGCTGGGAATCGTACTGGCAAAGCCCACGCTGATGGTGGTACAGCCACCGTCTGGGTGTGTGATGCTGAGTGACTCAATTCGTTGACGAAGCATTTCCGCCACCTGTGCCGCTCCGTCCGTACGAGTGCCGGGAAGCACGACTACGAATTCGTCGCCACCGTAGCGAGCGACAAGGTCTCCTGGTCTGTTGACCGCACCCGAGATCGCAGCGGCAACCTGCCGGAGGCATTCGTCGCCCGACGTATGGCCGAGGGCATCGTTGTAGGATTTGAAACGATCGATGTCGAGCATGATCAGAGAGAGCGGCGTCAATTCGCGAACGGCGCGGCGCCATTCCTGGTCCAAGAAGTCGTCAAATTGCCGGCGGTTGGTAATGCCGGTGAGGCCGTCAAGGCATGACAGGCGCAGCAGCATCTGATTCGCTTCCTGGAGTTGACGCATGACCTCAAGGAGTTCCTGTTCCCGAGCCCGTCGCCGGTCGATTTCGTGGACCAGCCGCAACACCGATCGGACACGAGTCAAGAGCGCAATCTTGTTGATGGGTTTCGCGATGTAGTCGAGCGCGCCGGCGGCAAAGGCGAGTTGGAGATCGACGGGATCGGTCTTCACGGTGACCATCATGATAGGCGTGTCACGGAATCGTTCGACTGCCTTGATCTGGCGGCAGGCTTCGATGCCGCTCATCCCCGGCATGACGATGTCCATGAGTATCAGGTCGACTCGAGAAGCGGCACCGTGCTTCCCGTCATCGAGCCCAAGCAAACGGAATGCGGCGGCGGCCGAGTCGGCGACCAAGAGATCATCGTAGCCAGCGGCCGAGAGGATCGACTGAAGCAAGAGGCGGTCGTCGGCCGAATCATCAACAATCAAGATGCCCATGTGCGGTGTATCCAGTGAGTACGAGTTGTACGGCTGAGAAATCGTACCAGCTAGTCCGGATAAACTCCAGGGTAAAGCTTTTTGACACAAGGCTGACAGATGCCGTGGCTGAATTCGGCCTCGGAATGTTCGCCGATATATTCCTCCAACTGTTGCCAGAATCCGCCGTCATTGCGGATCTTTTTACAGGATGCGCAGATGGGGATGAGTCCTCTGAGGACTTTGACCTCCCGCAGCGCCTTCTGCAACTCATCATTGCTTTGACGGAGCTCCCCTTCCCGCACTTTGCGGCAGTCCATTTCCTTTTTCAGCGCCAGCGCGGAGGAGACGCGTGCCAGGAGTTCCACGCTGTTCACCGGCTTCGTGATGTAATCATTCGCTCCCGCCGCAAACGCGGCTTGGAGATTCGAGAGGTCGCTTATGGCCGTGACCATGATGATGGGAATATCGCAAAGATGTGGTAGGCGCTTGATCTGGCGACAGGCTTCGACTCCGTCCAACTCCGGCATAAAGACGTCCATCAGAATTAAGTCGATCTGGGTCGGCGAGTCCTGGCCGTCCATGTCGAGCATGGGGAACGCAACCTTTGCCGAGTCGGCGCTCAGGAGGTCCGTATGACCAGCCTTCCCAAGGATGGCGCGAAGAAGTACCTGTTGGTCTGGAGAGTCGTCGACGATAAGAATGCCCATGAGGTTCCTGCCAGACGTTCGCACATGATGTGCAAGCAATTATCTTACAGTATAACAGGCGCAGATTGGGTTACTGGAGCTTGGCGCGGACGAGGTCGCTGATCTGTTTGCCGTCTGCCGTCTGGCCTGCTACATGGACCATCACGGCTTTCATCACCGCGCCCATCTCTTTCAGCGATCGAGCGCCGGTTTCCTGAATGACCGTGTCCACGACCGCGGCAAGCTGTTCGGGAGAGAGGGCTTGAGGGAGATAGGATTCAAGAATGGTAATTTCCTGTCGTTCTTTTGCGGCGAGTTCTGCGCGATTACCTTTTTCAAACAGCTCGACTGATTCCCGGCGTTGTTTGATCATGGTCGTCATCACGCGGCTCATTTCGGCATCGTCGAGATCCTTCTTGATCTCCATTTCCTTGTTCGTCACGGCGGCCTTGATCATGCGAATCACATCCATCCGCAATTGATCACGAGCCTTCATGGCTAACTTGAGATCTTCTGTCAGACGGTCGTGTAGCGACATGGAGCCTCAGGGAGTTCAGATGATGTGCCAGAGACAATACCGCGTCGTCAGGACCCAGTCAATGACGTATCGCTCTACCGAATGAGGATGCGGCGGGAGCGGTAGTGTTCTGCTGACGAGGGAGCGTAAAATTAGATGCAGTGGTGAGCTTCTGAGGCAATAGGTCTTAATATGGGAGGGACTGTATGTCGATCGATCATGCAATCGGTAAGAGATGGCAGCGTGCCACGGTTGTGAGCCTGGTGAGCCTGATGATGCTCTCGGTCTTTGGGGCCTGCGCCAGCGATGCACCGAAGGGCGTTCCACCGCCGACCGCGGACCAAGTCCGAGGCCATGCCGATCGGGCGTTCGAGAAGCTGAAACAGGAAGAGCAAGAGCGAGCCGCTCAGCCGCCAGTGCCGCGTTAGTCGGCCCGACGCCCTACCGATTCGATTTGGGCAGGGCCCAGACCGCAAACCGAGCAACGGGTTTCATGAGCGGCAATTCCCAGAGGAGTTGTTGCCGAGGTACTCGCTCCACCCGGCGCGCCTCATGGAAGGTGCGCAGGAGGCTGGAGGAGACCAGCAACCGGAAGACCCCCGAGAGAAAGAAGACAAACGGCAAGTTCGAGGCAGGTTGGAGCGTGACTCCCGCCCACTCGATCTGGGAGGGCAGTCGCTCCACCAGCCAGCTCCCGAGCAAGGCTCCCACCGACCATCCTGCCACGTTCACCGTGCTATAGAAGGCGACGGCTTTCGAGCGGTCCTCCGGGCTGACCGAATCGAACACATAGTTTTGCAGGCCCAGGGCCAAGCCGGCCCAAATGACGCCTCCAGAAAAATTGACGGCCAGAAGAAAGCCGAAGTTTGTGCTCACGAGGTAGAGCATCGGCAAAAACGGCACCGTGAATCCGGTAATAGTGAGCAAGGCCTTGTTCCCGAAGCGATCCCCGAATTGTCCCCAGGCCTGCAGGGTGACAAGTTGACCGAGGAGCCCTGCTGCCATCCATCCCCCATAGCCGAAATAGGACAGGTGAATGTCTCGCAACATGTAGAGGACGAAAAAAGGGCCGGAGATCATGACGGCGACATGCATGAGACCCGCAAAGAGCAGGAAATGACGGAAGTCTTTCGTGGTCCGTTGGCGAAGGAAGCTGCGGAATCCCTGCCGGGCCTCTTGATGGGCGGTGGGATGCGGATCGTGAACGGATGACAAGGCCAGGACTGAGAGGATGCGCGCGCTCCCTGCGACGGAGAAGATGACGGCGAATCCCCACCAGGCTGCGGCGGAATGTTGCCAGAGGCTCAGCACCCATCCAGCTCCACAGAGCGCAAAGAAGCTAAGGGTGGCGATGATTTGGGCCCGGCGCGCGAAATAGGCGCCCCGTTCATGCTGATCGAGCTGGTCGGCAATCAAACTATTCCAGGTCGGTGTGGTGAAGTGGGTAGAGACGAAATAGAGGGCGGCGCCGCCCACGACGAGCCAGGGACCCCACTGCGGGAGCAACAGCGGTAAGAGCAGGATAGGAATCCAGGCGAGGGCTTGTCCCACGGTACCGGCAGAGATGAGGGCTTTGCGATCGGGGAACCGCTGCAAGAGCTTGACGGAGGCAAGTTGAGCCCCTGTTCCTATGAGTTGAGGCAATGCCGACAGGGCACTCAATTGGAAGGGGCTTGCGTGCAGGAGCAGGGCGAAGGCGGAAAGGTATTGCTCCCCGCTTCCCTGGGTGATGGCCTGGCAGGCCCCATCCCGGAGGCCATAGCGAAGGCCCTGTTCGCCGGCTTTCGGTGGCAGGGGACTGGTCGGCGTGGTTTGGTCAGGGCCTTCGGACTCTCTGGGATGCACGTGATGCTCTCCTTCGAGGGAACTCTGAGCGAGCGTAACACAGACCCGACGGGGTGGAACGTAAATAGATATGCCGCGAGATCAGTCGGTTATTGACCCCTTGCTGCGCTCCCGATACGATACCAGGTAAGAGCGCAATTAGTGGATGGTCGTGCCTATGAGAGAGACCAAAGGGAGCTGGACTCAGGTTGTCGTGGCCGCGCTTGTTGGCGTGACTCTCGGACTGTATGTCTGGCAGGGAGCTGAGGCAAGGGATCCGTTCGCGCCGAAGGAACAGACGACGACCGAGGCCGATCCCACACAAAGCCCCTCGTTCGACGAACAGAAGAAGGGCATCCCGCAATCCCTGTTCACGTGGATCAAGATGGCCAAAGGGTATGAAGTCGAGTGGGATACCTTCGGGCGAAAAGGATGGTACACCCAGGATTCAAGGCTGAAACCGATCGAGCCTGGTTCGGTCTTTACGCAGGATACGCCGGCGGTATATATCGTGTTTGAAGTGGCCCCGCTCGAAGATCCTGCGCAGTTCGGTGCGCAGTGGTTCCTGGAGCAACCAGGGGAACAGTTGAGTGAGATGCCGTTGGGGAAAGACGCTGTCCAGCTGCCGGGCCACGAACGGTATGGTTATCTTGAATTGAAGAAGCCGGGAGAGAACTGGGCATTGGGAAATTATGTGGCGAAGATTTTCATCACGCCTCTCGGGCAACAGTCGTTTCACGCCGCCAATCAAGTAGGGACCATGCGGTTTTCCATTGTCGAGGGGACCGCTCCCGCCGGTATCAAATCCCACAAGTAAACATTATGATCACGAGCTAAGGTTATCGATGCCTATCTACGAATACGCCACAGAGCAGTGCCAGCGGCAGCCTCCCTGTGCCGGGCGCAGAGAATATATTCAGGGCGTGTCGGCTGAACCACTCAGGGCCTGCCAGGAATGTGGCGCGGCGATACGCCGCGTGTTTTCGTCATTTGCGGCGCGATCCGGTGCGGTGGGGGTGTCGAGCCCTGATCCGACAGGCTTGAACATGACAGGATTGCCTGCTCCGTCACAGATGCCGAGCGGCGGCGAATGCGGTGGCGACGGGCATAGTCATTAAATAGAGAAGAGGAGCAGAATGGGAGACCGTATCAAAGTCACGGACCTGGAGAAGCTGACATTGCTCTATGAACGATTTAGAGACGTATGTCTGGTCGAGAAAGAAGTCTGGAAAGAGATCTTCATGCCGCGGGAGATCTCTCAGGGGCCAGTGAGAACTAACATCCAGGATCGTTACGAGGTGGAAATCGATGATCCGGCGATCGAAGACACCTTGGATGCGAACATCCCTCGCGGCAGCCAGGCTCTGGCCGCCGCGATTCAGGAATACCGGACGCACATTTCTTTTTATCGAAAAGTCTGAGGGCGTTCAGTGAGCCGCAAGCACTCGTTCGAGATCCTGCGTGATCTCCGGCGCCAAGGGCTTCATGCGGTGCGGGTATCGAGCGACGACCTTTCCGGAACGGTCGACTAAATATTTCTGAAAATTCCACTCCACTTCGCCGGGGAACGGGCTCTGTTCTGTCAGGTACCGGTAGAGCGGATGCTTGTCCTCGCCCTTCACGCTGATCTTGCTGAAGAGGGGAAACGTCAGACTGTACTTGGTGTTGCAGAAAGTCTTGATCTCGGCATTTGTCCCTGGCTCCTGCTGCCCGAAGTTGTTGGCGGGGAACGCCAGGATCTCAAAGCCCTTCTCTCTGTACTGTTCGTACATCTTTTCAAGGTCTGTGTATTGCGGCGTATTCCCGCAAAAGCTTGCCGTGTTGACCAGCAATAGCACCTTGCCGCGGAACTGGGTCAGTGAGACCAGCTTTCCGTCGATATTGTTCAACGTAAAATCGTAGACCATGGGGGTCTGTGCTGCCATGAGTACGGCTCCTTCTTCTCGTGCCTGTGCGGGACGCGGTTCAAGGAGATCGCTCGATGCGACACTGGCGATCACCCCGATTCCTACCAACACTCCTGCCCATGTATGACGCAGATTTCCCATCGGACACCTCCGGTTAGAGTCGCTCTAAGGCCTCAATGCGGGCTTCCATCGGCGGATGCGTGGCAAAAAGACGCATGAAGCCTGAGGAATTACCGGAGATCTTCATCGTCGCGAGCGCGTCCTGCGTGGAGTACTGGATCTGCGAACGGGTAACCCATCGATCGATCGCGCGCAGGGCCGAGATCATCGAATCCTTGCCGTATACCTTGGCGGAAAAGGCATCCGCCCCAAATTCACGCTGACGTGAAAACCAGCTGATCAGGATCGAGGCCAGGATACTGACGATGATTTGGAGCACAATCGACAACCCAAATCCCAGCATGGCTTGGTCCCGCTGTGCGAAGAACCGACGCACCCACATTGCGATGTAGAACACGAAGGTATTCATCAGGCCCGCCAACACGGTCGTCGCGAACATGTCCCCGTTGTAGATATGTCCCATTTCGTGGGCGAGGACGGCTCGGACTTCCTGTTCTTGTAGGCTGCTCAACAATCCAGTCGAGACGGCCACCATGGAATTATTCTTGCTGGGGCCCGTTGCGAAGGCATTGGGGTCGGGAGATTCATAGACCCACACCTCAGGCATCGTAATGTTGAGCCGCTGAGCGATTTCCTGGACGGAGCCGTAGATGACCTGTTCGGCCTGCGACCGTGGTTGCGTGATCTGGCGACAATCCAGCATGGCCCGTGCCATTTGTTTGGAGAAGGCCAAACTGATAAAGGCGCCGCCGAAGCCGAGCACGAGAGCCCAGACCAGCGAGCTGAGATCGACCGATCCCCGAAGATCGATCCCGAACATCGGCAGGACGATGTTAATAATTAACGGCACGGTGAGCGACAGCGTCACCATGATCAGAATATTGGCGGCCAACAACAGGAACGTACCCTTCATCCACTTCATCGAGATCCTCCTTCAAGACCACGTTCTCGCCCCCTCATCGGGCGAGTCATCACTGAGGGTGATTATACTAACCGGTTCCCCGAATTGCATCTCAATCGAAACAACCCGTGACGATGTAATGGTGTAATAACTCCGAAGCTGCCAAGGTCAAGGCGTTGGAAGTCCATGAAACTCCTAGGCAAAGTTGACCCATTCCAGCCCATCCTGTTAGAACAGAATCATGCGGAAGGCGCCCAGACAACTGCTTCAGCTGTTGGTGACGGTCGGATGGCTGGCGTCTGTCGGCCTGACGGTCGTGTCTGCAGCGGACCCGCTTCTGTCCCAGGTTCCCGTCGTGGTCCCGGTGGCGGCAGATGGGGTGCAGCGAGCCACGGTCACACTCGATAGCTACTCGTATACGCCAAACCATTTGATTGTCGAAGCCGGGAAGCCGGTCGAGCTGACGCTGACCAGTGTGACGTGGATTACCCCGCACAATTTTATCATCAAGGACCCCGCCGGCAGCCTATTCGTCGAACAGGATGTGAGCGCCGACAAGACCATCACCATTAAATTCACGCCGACTCAGCCTGGCACCTTTCTCATCTACTGCGACAAACGTCTCTGGCCATTGCCCAGCCATCGCGACAAAGGGATGGAAGGGACCCTGGAAGTGCGATAGATGTGGTTACACGCATAGAGACCTCCAAGCAGGAACTGCTCCGCAATCTCCTCAAGCAAGTATCCCGTCTCTTCTACACGACATTGGTCGTGGTTCCGGCAGACGTACGCGATCAAGTCAGCCTCGCCTACCTGTTTGCCCGAGCAGCGGACACGATTGCGGACACGGAATTGATCGATCGTCCACGTCGGCTCGATTTACTCGGCCAACTCAAAGCTCAGTTCATGAGCGATCAGATTGCCTGGGCCCAGGTGCGAGAAATCCAGCACGCGGTGGGACCCATCCAACAAAATGCTGCCGAGCGTATCCTGCTTGAACGACTGGAGGATTGCTTCACGCTCTTCCAAACATTTTCGTCGGACGATAGGCGTCGGGTGCAACAACTCATGACGACGCTGACACAAGGCATGGAGATGGACCTGAGCGTCTTCCCCGGTACCACCGCAGAAGATCTTACGGCTCTGAAGACTCTCGATGATCTGGATCGCTACACCTATTACGTCGCAGGCTGTGTGGGCGAGTTTTGGACGGATGTGATGTGTGCCCACCGGAAGGCATTGGCCTCATGGAAGGTGCGGGAGATGTCGGAGGTCGGCGTAAGATTTGGAAAGGGCCTCCAGCTCACGAATATTGTGAAAGATATCGCGCTCGACCTCCAGAAAGGCCGTTGCTACGTGCCCGCTCCTATGCTGGCCGAAGCCGGTCTCACCGCACGGGACCTGCTAGAGCAGCAAAACCGTATGCGCTTTCAGCCAGTCCTGAGCAAGCTTGTCCGTATGGCTGTGGAGCACCTTGACCAAGGCTGGCTCTACACCATGGCGATTCCACGATGTGAAACTCGTCTGCGCTTGTCCTGCATGTGGCCGATTCTTTCAGCCGGCGAATCGCTGAAGCTCGTCATGCATTCGCCCGATCTCTTGAACCCTGCTGTAAAAGTGAAAATCCCCCGCAGCAAGGTCTACCAAATCATGGCCTTGACGACGGCCACATATGCCTGCGGCTACGTGGGAACGGCCTACTGGGGCCGACTCCGGAAGCAGATCGTGTAGGAAGGATAGAGAAGGGGCAACGTGAATAATCTTTGGAAGGATGGCGCCCTGGGAATTCTTATGCTCACGGTAGTTGGAGTGCGCACAACCATGCCTATTACTCGGATCGGAGTGAAGCGAAGCTGAGCGGACCTGTCCAATCAATCCTAGATAAAGATCCTTTCTTTTCAACTTTTCTCAGCTTCAACCGTGCAGGAATTTTGACGGAGATGACCCGAGAATGTATCGACGAAGCTGCATGCACTGATGGCCCACGATCAACAAGTATGAAATTAAAAGTGGATAATTCTGGCAGAAAAATGAGCGCCGAGGAACAGGATGGAACCTGGCTGACTCGCTTCAAAGAGGCATACTCGTTCATTGGTATGACGACAGAGGAAACAGATTGGGTACAATCATGGCTCTTAATATTCTCGAATTAGTGGGGGCTCTGTGAGCAAGAAGAACGGTCTGCCTGCTCCCTCGCATCTTTCTCAGGCCGCGCGTCGCGCGAGCACAGGGGATCTGCCAGGCTACCCCGTCTTCTTTTGCGGCTCCAGCAACTTCTCTCCCTTCTTGAACACCCCGAAAATCGCCTGCGAGGGACAGGCGTCCAGACAGAGGCGGCAGCTTTCAAGACAGCGGGAGGCATCGAACTTGTAGGGAGGAGTCGAAAGCCAGGCGCCGGTCGGGCAGATCGGCACACAGATGGCTTGATGGGTACAGCGGTCGGGATGGCGGATGAGGTGATCGCGAATGACCATCATGGGTTTGACTCCTTCAAAGAGACCTTGGGAAAAGATATCGAACATATTTCTATCTGGGAGGCTGCTGCTCACGGCCACTCCTTCACGAGTTCTTTCAAGCGATCTTTCAGTTCAGGATGCTGCTCAAGATTGTTGTGAATCGCTCCGAGAATCTTCTCGACCCTGGCCGACTTGAGAGCGTCCTTGTCCTTCTTGACCAGCCGGTCGTACTCCACGTAGGCCGACTGATGCGTCGGCTCAAGGAGCGCCCGTGCCACCGCCAATGCCTCGCCCAACTCGTACGGTTCCGACGCCATCGGAGGCACGATGGTAAAGGTGCCGTCGGTGCATACGAGCACAGCGGCCCCCTGTTTTCCCTTGAGAGGGATAACCGCCTTGATGGTTTTTCCCGTCAAGGATTCCCAGTTGCCGAGTAGCCCCGGAAACTGCTTCATGAAGGCCACCTTTTCCAGGTTGGCTTTCCACTTTTCTTCGACGGCCATGAGAATCCTTGTGGTGCGACGTTACGAGTTGAGCGGAGGAAC
>JBBRRK010000109.1:0-13025 GCA_038200765.1 Nitrospirales bacterium | reverse complement strand
CAGAGGGACATGTCGTACCCTCTGTCGCTCTCCCCAAATGTTGTTGTACTCGCCATACCCTGACCTCCTTGTTACGGAATTGAACACTACCACCTACTGAGACCCACCCCTCACCCCATCACTGCAGACAGTCCCACTCCTTTCTTCTTGTCATCCATTTTCATGGCTCACCGAGCGGACAGGCCCTTCCGGGGTGTAGAGAGGGGCCTGCCCATCTCAGCGGGAGACGCCGAAGGGAGTTGCGGCGCCACCTCGACGAGAAGGAGAAACTGGCCTCCATATCTCTGCTATCGTCATCTGGTCTCATCGCCTCACCATGTCGATCGTCTACTTCTGTTGGGCCTGGCCCTCAAGACCACGGACACAGCGAAAGCCTGTGCCATGAGTCTGCAGAGCGAATCCGCTGCGTCCGTTCGTCACGCGAATGCTTGCCGCCATCTTTCCAGCAGGCTCAGGTGTCACCGGCTTATGTGTAATTCCTCGATTGCGAAGAATGACGGGATCGACGATCTCACCACATTGCACACAGCGCTGGGCAGCAAACTCCGTCTCGCCGATGCAGAACAGTAAATCCATGGCGAAGTCGGTCACCATGAGTCTGCCGCATCTGGTGCATGTGGATTCATGCGGCGCCTCAGAAGAGATCGTATGATTCCCGATCTGCTCCGCTCTCGTTTCCTCCGCCAATGCTCTTGCCATGATCGCCTCTCTAGGTTTCTCGGTGATTGTTTGTCGCGAGTATATCTAACGTATAACCCGTATTGTCCAATATGTCAAGTGTTATAGCAATATTTATTAGACAAACATTAGACATAATGATACGATTAAAAAATAAAGATGAATAATCATATAATTCATAGAGTTCAAAACTCACTGGCCTCTCGAAATATATCATCCGGGTATGGGAGCGCCGGTTTGAAATTATGAAACCGACCAGAGGTGCCAATCGTTATCGTAATTATTCCGGTGAGGATGTCGCGTTGCTGAAGTTCCTGAAGGAGCAGCTGAATGCTGGCGGTTCGATAGGAGAGCTGGCGAAATTGGGGGGCGAGGAGTTATTGGGGCGAGCACGCGCCAGTGCGCCGCGAGTGTCATTCGTCGACAATACATTCAGCAAGCTCCTGCGGGAACTTCTGTCCACCCTGAATCCCTTTGACCGTGTGATTTTTGAAAAGCGTTTGAACGGCGCGGTTGCGGTCGTTCCCTTTGAGGAAGCCCTTCACGGGATTTTGCTCCCGCTCCAGGAACAAGTCGGGAAGTTGTGGCACGAGGATCACGTGAACGTGGCCCTCGAACATTACGTCACGAAGCAAGTTCAACAAAAGATTTTCTCCGCCATGAATCAACTCCCAGTCGCTGAGTTCGGCGCCAAAGTGATTGTGGCCTGCCCGCCCGGTGAGGAACACGACATGGCCGCGTTGGCGGTTGCGTATCGATGTCGTCTTCGCGGCTGCCGAGTCTACTATTTAGGCGCCAACGTGCCCATCGCCTCGCTGACCAACCTCTGCGATAAGGTGAGGCCGGACCTGACCATCATTTCCTTTCCCCTCGCACTTCCTGAAGCCAAAGCGACTGAACTGGTTCAGGCCCTTGCAGATGAAGTGAGTCCCGTCTCCAAGCTCGCTGTCGGCGGACATGGTGCGCTTGCCATGCGTGACCTTTTCCTAAAATCTAATATTGAGATCGTGGAAGACTTTGCCGACTTGGATGTCACGCTGGATCGATTCATACGGCAGTCCATATCCCGAGGGTAGCAAGAAGAGGCCGGTCAGATGACGCAATACCCGCTCACCGTATTCTTCGACGGAGCCTGCCCTATTTGCGATCGAGAGATTGCGCTCATGAGACGGTTAGACCGGCGGCGACAATTGGAGTTCTGCGACTTCTCCGCCAAGGAATATGATGCGGCATCCAGCGGCTTTGCCGCAGCGGATCTAGCCACAGTGATTCACGCCCGTTGGGCTGATGGGAGCGTGATCACCGGCGTCGAGGTGTTCCGAGCCATGTGGGAGGCAGTCGGCCTGGGATTTTTGGCTAGGCTCAGCCGTCTTTCTTTAGTCGAGCCACTTGTTTTGAATGCCTATGCATGGTTCGCACGTCACCGCATGCGGCTCACCGGGCGCTCGCACGTATGTACTGAAGACTCATGTAGATCAGCCATTTCAAGCCGACACAAGCCGTGAACTGCTTGTCACCATTCCACAACAGATGATGAGCGCAATGCACCGCATCACCTTTCAACAGGACGAGATTACCTACGATGCGGAAGAGGGACAATGGCTGTATGACGTGTGCGAGGCGGCTGGAGCCTCTGTCCCGTTCGCGTGTAAAGCGGGGGCGTGTGGTACCTGTGCGACGTAGGTGGTACAAGGCGAAGAGAGCTTAGGGCCTCAGAGAGCCCGAGAGATTCGGACTCTGGAAAACAATGGTCTAGACCCAACGCGGTATCGACTCTTGTGCCTCGCGGACGTTCACGGAACACTCACCCTGGGGGCAAGCGTCAACACGCAACACGCGACAGCCCCACTCGGTGTGTGCACGGTGCGCGTCAAAGAGTATCGCCCACTTGCCTTGACGGTCTGTGAGCAGAGATTTACAGTCGAGTCCGGGGAAGTCACCTTTTCTCCGGGCCAATATATGATCTTTCATGTCCCAGGAATCGACAACGTCATTCGTCGGTCCTACTTGATTTCGTCGCATCCTTCCGACAGGACACATTTCGAGATTTGCGTGCGAGCTGTTTCCGGTGGCTTCTGCTCGAATTTCATTCATCGGCTCCGCCACGGGGACAGTATCCAGGTCGAAGGCCCCTACGGTGACTTTCGGCTGGACGACAAATCACAGCGAGACATTCTGATGATTGCGACTGGAACCGGTATCGCGCCAATCAAATCGATGCTGTTGTCTCTCCTTGGGCAAACGGGCAGGCGCCGTATCCGATTGTTCTTCGGATTGCGCAATGTATCTGACCTCTTTTATGCCGACATCCTGAGCGATCTGAGAGAGGCGCACTCCTGGTTCGAACCGACCATCATCCTCTCACAACCTGACCCGATTGGATGGCCCGGATTGCGAGGTCGCGTCACAGACTTGATTAGTGAACAGGTGTCTGCCGGTGAAGCCTCAAACACTGACGCATACCTATGTGGAGGGCGTCCAATGATTGAGGAGGCCAAACGATTGCTCATCCAAAAATGCATGAAGGTTGACCATATCCGCCACGAAAACTTCTTCTAGAGGATCGATGTTGGGGTTGATTAAAGTCGTGTTGTACCTTGTAAGCTTCCCTGTTAGGAGACCGTTTCACAAGGGAGCTACTGACTGCTCACGTCTGTCCCGTTCCGAGATAGATCTGAACTAGTGCTTAGTTGCATAAGTAATCGATATAGCGTACCGTCTTGGGCAAGGAGGCCGACCATGCCCAAGCCGTCACACACGTTGCGTTGTTCTGAGCCAGACCGGAAGACACTAGAGGAGTGGGCGCGGAGCCGAACCCAGGAAGCGCGCCTGGTGGAGCGCGCCAAGATTATCCTGCAATGCGTGCAGGGACACTCGGTCAGCGACATTGCGCGGAGGTTGCGCGTGCGTCCGAATACCGTGATCGATTGGCGGCGGCGGTTCGACCGTGAAGGCGTGATCGGTCTGGCGGATCGTCCGCGCCCGGGCAAGCCGCGGCAGTATGGCGCGGACTTTCGCAAGCAGGTGCTGGCTGTGTTGGAAGCACCACCGCCGAAGGGACAAGCCGTCTGGGACGGTCCAGCAGTGGCCCGGCATCTCAAGACCTCCGTGCATGCGGTCTGGCGTGTGCTGCGCAAGGAAGGCGTCTGCCTGGGCCGGCAGCGTAGTTGGTGCGTGAGCACCGACCCTGAATTTGCGGCCAAGGCCGCCGATATCGTGGGGCTGTACTTGAATCCGCCGGAAACGGCGCTGGTCATATCCGTAGACGAGAAACCCAGCATCCAAGCGTTGGAGCGGGCGACTGGGTACGTGGAGACCGACAATGGCAAAATCGTCCGCGGGTTCAAGAGCACCTACAAGCGTCACGGGACGTTGAATCTGTTTGCCGCTCTGGAAGTCGCTACCGGGGTGATCCACACGCAAATCACCCGGCAAAAGCGCCGACTGGAGTTTCTGGACTTCATGGATCATCTGATGGCGGAGATGCCCGAGGGCACAGACATTCATGTGATCCTGGACAATTACTGCATTCACAAACGGAACGATCCTTGGTTGGCAGCACACCCCACTGTCGTGTTCCATTTCACGCCGACGTCGGCCAGTTGGCTCAACCAGGTTGAAATCTGGTTTGGGATCTTTGCGCGAAAGGCGCTAAAAGGTGCCAGCTTTCGAAACATCGAGGAATTGCGTCAGGCCATCGAAGCCTTTGTGGCCGCCTATGGCCCCACAGCCAAACCGTTTGTCTGGCGCAAGAGAGAAGTCAAAGGCGCTCAACTCAGAAACACTATCGTGAACTTACGCAATTAAGAACTAGAGCAGACGGCCTATTCCATAGCCTGTAAGGTCTGAGGTTGTTCGACGAACTGATTTGGGGTGGGATGTCCAAGTGGGCTATGAGGACGGCGCTGATTATAGTCGAACCGCCAGGCTTCAAGGATGTGTTAGGCCTCGGTGAGCAAGATGAACTGGTGTACGTTCAAACGTTGATCTCACAGCCGCCTAGTGGCTGATATCTTTCTCCATTTCCCCGCAGTGGCATTACCCAGTCTGCGGGTGGCACGTCACAGATGCACGGGAGGTATTCGCTCGCCTGTCAATGACTCTCGTGTGGCTCATGTCATGGCGCAGAGTTGGTTGTGTCTAGGCTGTTGACGTCTCTTTCGTGGTTAGGGGTGTCCGCTCCGTTCACTCACCCTTTGCGTCAAGACTGGATGAGGATCTTTTAATACCTTCCTAATCCATCTCTCATCGCCGGTTGTTACCCTGCTCCTAGTACTTCTTAGAGGCCAGACACGGCCGCCGCTTTTATTCGGCGAGAGGACAGTATGAAACAACTGATTCATCGATCTGTTTTTGCGGCGAGCGGTGTCGCACTTCTTGGACTGTTCGAGGGATTGTATGTACTAGTGTAGTGTCCAGCAAATAGATGGACATATGAGAGGGATTCAGGTAATCTGCATCATGCCGCGAACGATGCCGCCCCTGACAGTGAGCGCCAGCGACCGAGCCCAGATTCAGCAGTGGCTGGCGGCCCACGGAACCCCACAACACGTGGTGCTGCGCGGCCGAATCGTGCTAGCGGCCGCCAGTGGCCAGTCGGATAGTGCGATTGCCAGGCTACTGGAGACCAATCGGAAGACGGTGATCGTGTGGCGTGTCCGGTTCGCTGCGCACGGCCTGAAGAGTCTGTGGGAGGTGGCACCCGGCCGTGGGCGCAAGCCCACCTATGGAACGAAAAAGATTCAGGCCATCGTGGAGGCGACCCTCCACACCAAGCCGAAGGGGATGACGCACTGGAGTTGCCGACTCATGGCGGCGAGCCAGGGCGTGAGCAAGTCGACGGTCAGCACCATCTGGCGCCGTCATCATCTCAAGCCGCACCGGGTCAAGCGTTTCAAGCTATCGCGTGACCCTAGGTTTCTGGAGAAGCTCACGGATGTGGTCGGGCTGTATCTGAATCCTCCACAGCAAGCCCTGGTGCTCTGCGTGGATGAGAAAAGCCAGATCCAGGCCTTGGATCGCACGCAACCGGGCCTCCCCTTGAAGAAGGGCCGCTGCGGCACGATGACGCATGATTACAAGCGCCATGGCACGACGACCCTGTTTGCCGCCCTGGAAGTCTTGCAGGGCCGGGTCATCGGCCAGTGCTACGAGCGGCATCGGCATCAGGAGTTTTTGAAATTCCTGCGTCGACTGGACCAGGAGTTTCCGGGAGCCACGCCATTGCACGTGGTGATGGATAACTACGGCACGCACACACATCCCAAGGTGCAAGCCTGGCTCACGCGACATGCCCGCTTCCGCCCGCACTTCGTGCCGACCAGTTCCAGTTGGCTCAATCTGATCGAACGCTGGTTCGGCGAACTGACCTCTAAACGGGTGCGCCGCGGTTCCTTCGAGAGCGTGAAAGATTTGCAAGACGCGATCGCCGAGTTCCTGGCGGCGTGGAATGAGAACCCCCGACCGTTCGTCTGGACGGCGACGGTCGAATCCATTCAGCACAAGCTCGCTCGTTGCCGCCAAACCCTCGAACAGATCCAACCCGGTAGCACGGAACCTGGCCGCCAAAAGAAAAAGAAACAACTGTCCAGTTAATTCCTGGACACTACACTAGGACAGGCTAGTTAACGATAGTTCACAAGGAGGATTACACATGAGGATCAAGAGCATCCATATTGCAGCAGGTCTGATGATGGGTCTTTTGTTGACCGGCACCGCTGGGGCCGCTGACCAGCCAGTGAGCGAGACGCCCTATGCGCATGGAAGCGAGGTCAAACTGCCGAATGGCGTGATCGGCTTGTCACTCCAGGTCGGGGCCGAGCGTGTCGGTGATCCAGCGGTGCTGTATGTCGGTATGGTCCGTCCGGAGGGACCGGCTCAGCAAGCAGGGCTCAGACATGGGGATGAGATCATGACAGTGGATGGGACAGTGGTGACGGGAAAGAGCTATGAGCAGGTGGTCAAGATGATCAGAGGAAAAGCAGGAACCATCGTGAGACTGAGGGTCAAGGGTGAGGCAGACACTCGCGAAATTTTCATCAGACGTGTGGCCAGCGACAAACTCCCGAAGGGTCCGGCGGGAGCGCACGGCAGCCCATCTCGATAGGACTCGCCCTCGCCATCTGTTCATGGATTTCCAAATCCCATAAAGACCTGATCGACGTCAAACGTGACCTTTGCCACGGTTCGACATTAACAGTCACACTGCCCCTAGGGCTGTTGTTTGTATATTTCCTAAGATGCGTCGATGGCAAAGAACTCGCACCATGGACCTTGGCAAGTGTCACAATGAAGAGAGGGAGACCAACCCCTCGCAACTCGAACTGCTGTTACGGTTGGAAGAAAACTTCAGAATATGCTTGGAGCTGATTTACATGACTCCGCTCCAAGCTGGCACTCTCATTTCCCTCCGTCGTTATGCGGGGGTCAAATTGACGGACGCTGCAACCCTGCTAGGTCTGAGGCACCCGGCAGTGAATGTGTTGGTAACAGTCTCGGAGCGTAATGGCTGGATGAGCAAGAGATGCACGGTGAAGTATACCTGCGCCTAGTGTTTGTCACTCAATCGGCGAGGGAACGTGCTCGTCCTACAAATTGAGCCACGGGCATGCCAAGTCAATGCCACACTGACCTGACAGGACCGAAGAACCCTTGGCATGATCCCTAAGGGCCGGCGCGCATAGACCCTTGCGCGCTCGTTCGAAGCCTTTCTACAATACGCCACATTGCGAGACCCCTATGCACTTCGTGCTGCGGTGCTCACCTGGATTTCCTGTGCATTGCTTCGTCATGTACAAAGCGGTTCCGATTCAAGGACACGGCGCGGTGTGAATCTCTCGTGTGCTGGCTGGCGACTCTCTGGTGATTTACCCATGAGGCCAGGGGAAACGATCTCGTTGACCGTCACGCTATCGAAGTAGCAACGGATCGAAACCCATGAAGTAGTCGTGCGGTGGTTGAGAAGGCGGGTGTTTGTCGCGGAAAATATGTTGATAGAGTCGCAGCTCCATGCGCGGCTTCAGCATTACGTGAAACGGTCGGTCCGGGAACTCGTGGAGATTGTCCAGTGATTCACGATCGGCCCATACCGTTCCGATTCGCTCTTGCCCTTGTGCTGTCAATTGTTTGTCTCGTCCTGCCTGCGTGGGCCGATTTTGAAACTGCCATGGATGCGTATAACCGTAAAGATTACGCAACAGCCTTGCGTGAATGGCAAGCGCTGACCGAGCAGGGGGAATCAGAAGCGCAGGATTTCCTCGGGACGCTGCATTTCAAGGGATGGGGCGTGCCGCAGGATTACACAGAGGCACGCCAGTGGTGGGAGAAAGCCGCCGTGGATGGAAGCGCGAGTGCGCAGAGCGATCTCGCAATGCTCTATGCCAACGGGCTGGGCGGGATCCCAGGACCTAGTCCAAGCCCACATGTGGTACAGCCTGGCGGCAGGAAACGGATACCAAATCGAGACCGGATACCGCAATCATCTGGCCAAACAGATGACCCCTGTCCAGATCGCCGAGGCGCAGCAGCTGGCGCGGGAGTGGAAGCCGTTAAAGACATGAGTGGCCATGACTTCCCGAGAGTCGCATGAAACGACGGCTTCTGAACACATTCCTATTGCGGAGTAGTGGCCAGGCATATGTGGAGTGGAAGGGCGAAAACTATTCCGGATTGGTTTTCGCCCTCAGATTGTTTTCCTGATACCAGCCCGCTGGGCCGGACTTCAGTTCGTTGATTATTTTTGGCAATGTTTTGCTCAGAGAATGGCGTGGTTCCCAGCCGAGAAGCGTGCGGGCGCGGGAGATGTCGAACGTATAATGATCGTCAGACAGATTGATCATCCACGGCTTGAGGAATGGGTCGGCGCCGGGCAACAAGCTCTGGAGCCAGCAGCCAAGCTTGGCCAATGGCTTGGGAATTTGATACGTCTTCCATTCTTTGCCGTGAAGCTGGCGGCTGATGGCGCGTTGTAGCTCATCGTAACTAAGCGTTTCCGATTCTCCGATGAGCAGCGTCGTTACTTGGGGTAGTTCTTTGCGATGTTCGACGGCGAGCACCAACGCCTCGACCATATCCTCCATATGCACGAAGGCCACTCCATGCGAGATGTCGCCTGAAAAAATACGGCTGATGAACCGCTTTTCGTAAATGCGCTTGATCTGCTGCGTGAGGGGAATCGAATGGCAGCGGTCGTCGTACACACCACCGATGCGCATCAGCACCACCGGTATGTCGCCCCTTTCACGCAAGATCAGTTGCTCCGCCGTGACCTTCGACTTGGGATAAGCCCATTTCGGCTCGAGCGGCCAATCTTCGTCTATACGTTCTCCTGGTTCGCAAGGCGCATGCACGAGCATGGTGCTGGCAAATATGAACTGCTCGACTTCAAAGTCGCGCAGCCCGCGCAGCAGCCGTTCGGTGCCCCGCACGGTTACTTGCTCATACAGGGGACTCGACTCACTCGCGAAGCTATAGTACGCCGCGAGATGAAGAATTGAAGCAATCCGCTTGTGCCCGAGCCGACGAACTTCCTCCAACGCATTGTAGACACTCTCATCCGAGCTGAGGTCGCACGCAATGACGTGTGCGGTCTTAGGCGGCGGATGAGGCGGTCCTTTGCGGTCGAAACCCATCCCCGTGTAGTTTTCCCCAACGCGATCAAGGAAGGAGCTGCCGATCAGCCCGCTGCTGCCGGTAATAATTAATGTTTCCAACCCAGTTTTAATTGTCGGTGTTGTATTCATATCCCCACCGCTGCGTTCATTCGTGGCGTGCAGGACTGATTTTTGCTGGCAGGCCAATGACAGTAGCAGCATCCCTATCTATGGCTGCCTGTCCCTGCTCATGCTTGTGCTCTGCCCCGGCAGTACCCCAGTCGTAATTTCGGCCAGCGCCCCACGATGTTCCGTATGACAAGCCATGCATGTTTTCCGCTGGTCGATCACATCGAGATGGTGGTCGCGTACAGTTGGTTCAAAGCGAGCGACAAAGTCTTCTGCATAATGGCAGGCCTGGCACTTGACCGGGCTCGGGCCTTGGAAGGGCTCGTGACAAAAGACACAGCGCTCCACGTTCGCGTGATACTGACTCAAGTCTCCGGGAGCCCAGAAGGCTTCAGGAGATATGACAGATTCCCAGCCCACCCATGCGAGAACGACGACGGTCGCCACCGCGACAATCGGAACAACCGCGCGAGGAAGAGGCACATAGTTCATGGGCTATATAGACCCCCGAAGTACAGTGCCCCGATGACATGTAGGGCCACCAGCGCAACAAACAGGAGCGTCATAGGGGCATGAATCATTTGCCATACCCGAAACATTTTCTCTCGTGCGGCTGTATCGAGCAGACTTGTTTCTGCCTCCTCCGGACTGACGCCTTGCTCCAAGGGTTCGTGCCGCTTCTGATACAGCATTCGAAACGCCAGATAATGCACGTGCTGTCCGATAAGTCCACTCAGCGCGACGATGCCCATGGCCACCATCGCTAGAATCGGAACAACGGCATGCATATGAAGGACGCCAGCATGCAGTATGATGATCAGGGGGCCCACCACTCCCGCCACCATATGGATCTGTAGCCATCTATGTGGCCATCGTCGATTCTGATTGGCCCGCTTCCGGATGGGGTATCCGAACACCAACAGGATGGCGGCCAGGCCGATCCATCCGGTGGCTTGACCGTGTGGGGTGCGGCCAAAAGACAGGATTGTTATGGGGGTCAAGATCGCTTGGAAGAGGAGCACTCCCGCAACCGCAAGCAGTGTAAGCACGCCTACGATGAGAAGCCGACGGAAAACCGGTGTCATACTTCAGAGCTCCTTGGTTTTTCGGCTTCCATCATATGGCTCTTGCAGGACTCCTAAACGGTCGCCGGCTGTTCCCTGCAGCATCGTCAACTCCCAGCTGCTGCTGCAGGCACTCCGCAGTGGCCAGGAACTCCAGGGCCTGACGATCTGATTTCGCCCAGAAGTGCGCACGATCGAAAATCAGGATTTGAAGAAAGACCTCGTCCCGCTTCCGCCGTACGGGCGAGGTCACCACGCGATGAGCGGGCTGATCCGAGTGTCCGCAGGGCTTGAGCAGGTCTAACGATTGGTGGAACAGGCGGTAGAGACAATGAAGGCTCCCACGAGTTCATGATGATCCCAGATCATCGCCGAGGGGTAGGTGGCGAGGATCTTGAAATGCGGCAGGGAGGTTAAATTGGAGTCCGGCCTGGATGCTGCTGCCCATCCCATCCTTGACGTAGAAGGCGTCATGATCGAAACAGACATTTTGTTCAACGATCATATCATGAAAGGCCTCCTTGCCAAAAAATGCGCGTTCTAGAATTAGCGGAATGGGTGAGAGAGCGGTGCTTCACCGCTCTCTCATTTGGAGTTCAACCCTTGTGAGTTGACGCTATTTGCAGAAGGACATAGCCTGCCGCTGGTTCCTGAACCAGCGGCAGGCTATGCACCGACCGATCTGGCCGAAATGGTTCCTGGTACCTTTATCCGGCCCAGGTTAGATCTGTCTCGAACAGGACCAACGTCACTTTTTCATGGGGCTGCGCTTCAGCTTATCTTCATCGCCTCGGTGACCAGATTGACCGCCCATCCTCTTACCAGAAGAGTCGCCTTCCACACCCTGCAGCTTATCTTCATCGCCTCTGTGACCGGATTGACCGCCTATCCTCTCACCAGATTTGCCAAGTTGCATATCGTCTGCAGCCAGAGCCGCAGTACCAGACAGCCCGAGGCACAGCAAGAACGCACAAGACAGGACACCGACGACTTTAGGAATAGATGACATGGCAACCTCCTCGGTTAAATGTGAAACAACCAGACCTATTGATAATGTGCTCACCGGAGAGTGCTTGGATGGCATCAGAACCGGTTAAGCGGGTTACGTCAGTCCTTCTCTTTCTTCTCCTCCTTTAACACCATCATGCCCTGGGCTTTACTGGCATTGAGGTCCATCTCCGGAACTTTCTTATGCACCAGGTTCTGATGGCAATCGATGCAGGTGGCGCCCTCCGTTTCCATCTTCTTGTGTGCGGCTTTCGCCGAGGCGCCAGGCGGCTTGGTATTCTTGTGGCACTCCCGGCAGGTGACGCTGTCCCAATTTTTGAGCGACATGCGCGCATAGTGGGCCATGATCTGCCGGCGCTCGTTGAATTTCTCGATCGTCGAGTAGTCATACTTCATCTCCGCGAGCACGGCCCGCGTCCCGTCATACACATGCGTCCACAGGGCCAGATGGAAGTTGCCTAGGCCCTGGGGGACGTGGCAATCCTTGCAGCCCGGATCGGCCCCGAGCGCGCCGTAGTGCGATGACTTCTTTAACTCTTCATACGGGTAGGTCTGGGAATGGCAGCTCACGCAGAACTCGGTCCTAGAGAGGGCGTGCTCCCCACCGAAGACCACGGCGATGGCTCCGACCATAATCAGTGCGCCGACAAGCAGGGCACCGCCGGATACGCTCAAGTACTGCCGTAATTTGCCCGCCATGATGGCCTCCTTGTCTATCGCAGCCGATTTGGCCGTAAATTGGAAATCCTCATAGAATGTGAAGCAAGGCGGTTACTAACCATTCGTGTTCGTGCTCGAAACAGTCATCACATCTTCATGCTCTCGTCGGATAGTAAGGTTTTCGCTGTGATCATCTAGTCTCATTGCACCCCCACGTCGATCGTCTATTTCTGCGGGGCCTGGCTTTCGAGCCCCCGAGCACAGCGAAAACCTGTTCCATGGGTCTGCAGCGCGAATCCGCCGCGCCCGCGCGCCGTCGTCGTGATATCCGAGGTCGGGCTATGCCACGACCCACCGCGAATCGATCGGACCACGCCTTTCTTGTCAGGGCCCTGCGGATTCCGATTCGGCGCATGCTGGTAGTACTCAGCATCATACCAATCCTGCACCCACTCTCGAACATTACCAGACAGATCCTTGACCCCGTAGGGTGAGTCACCGTCGGGCAAAGACCCGACGGGATGCAAGGTGTGCTCCTCCTCCCACTCACGGTCAAAGTTCGCCCGCTTCGACGTCGCTGGTTCATGGCCCCAGGGAAACAGCCGCCCATCGGTACCGCGAGCGGCCTTCTCCCATTCTGCCTCCGTCGGGAGCCGCTTCTTGGCCCAACTGCAATAGGCCTTGGCGTCGTACCAGGTAGTCTGCACAACCGGAAGCTGTTCGATCCCCTTCACGGACAGGAGCGGGTCGGTGCCATATGGATTTGGAGGACTTCGATGGCCCGTGGTTGCGACGAACACCAGAAACCGTGCATTCGTCACTTCGACTTGATCGATAGCAAACTCGTCGAGGTACACCGATCGCTGCGGCCTCTCATCTGCACGGCCTGTTCCTT
>JBBRRK010000108.1:0-13059 GCA_038200765.1 Nitrospirales bacterium | reverse complement strand
GGACCAGCACGGGTGCCATTCCTAGGGAGCGATAGGCGAGGGAATAACAAAGGTGCAGTACGGTATGGAGCAGTCCATGGGTACAGCGTCTCTTTCCCAACCATTGTCAGAGGATCAGCGCCGGGCAAAGAGAGTCCGTCGGTTCACCATCGGTGTGTCTCTTGCCATGATGATTCTCTGCAACGCGATCGTGCTGGTCGGGTTATGGGCCAGTGGGATCAACCTGGATGAACTGGCGACGACCCCCGATGTGTTCAACGCCAAAAAGGATATTTGTCTGCGGCTCGGCTGGCAGTCCGTCACAGGAGCGGCAGATCCGGTATCTCTCTGCACGGAGTGGATCAATCTCTCCGATCCGTCCGGCAAGACCCATCAGATTCAACGGGAGATCACGCTTCGGCAAGGGCCGAACGGGCAGTATTATGCGGATGGGGGGACTCACGCCGACTATCGGTTGCTCATATTGATGCTCTTTGTGGTGGCAGTCATTGCATGTGGGCTGGTGGCAAAATGGTATCTGGTCAGCCGGTATCGGCAGCGTCTGGAATCCGCCGCTGGCCATGGGGCAGCACTCGTCCATTGAACTGAACTCAACGCGAAAGAGAGGGCAGCGTGGCAAAGAAATACGTGTACTACTTTGGCGACGGCAAAGCCGAAGGGACTTCCAACATGAAGGAGCTCCTCGGCGGGAAGGGTGCCGGGCTTGCTGAAATGACAAATCTCGGTATCTCCGTTCCGCCCGGCTTCACGATTTCCACCGAGGCCTGCGTCGAATATTACAAGAACGGGAAACAGTATTCTCCCGGCATGTGGGACGCCGCGTTGAAATCGCTCAAGCGGGTTGAACGGTCGATGGGCATGGGTTTTGGCGATCCTGAGCGGCCGTTGCTGGTCTCGGTCCGATCCGGGGCCAGAGCCTCGATGCCCGGCATGATGGACACAGTGTTGAATGTCGGTCTGACGACCAAGACGGTCGAGGGGCTGGCGGCAAAAACACGCAACGATCGGTTTGCCCAGGACAGCTATCGGCGGTTTGTTTCCATGTACGGCAGTATCGTCATGGGCGTGCCGCGTGAACATTTCGAGGCGATCCTTAAGCAGAAGAAGGCCGAGGTGGGGGTGGCGCACGACACCCATCTCGATGCGCGGCATCTCCGGGAGTTGGTCTCCAGCTTTAAGGCGCTCATCAAGGAAGAGACGAAGAAAGAGTTCCCCGATGAGCCGCTCGAACAGCTTCGCTTAGCCGTCAACGCCGTCTTTTCGTCCTGGTTCGGCGCGCGGTCCGTCACCTATCGGCGCCTCTACGGGATTCCCGACTCGTGGGGCACAGCCATCAATGTGGTGGCGATGGTATTCGGGAACATGGGGGAAACAAGTGGCACCGGTGTGGCGTTCACGCGCAATCCGGCATCCGGCGACAAGCATTTTTTTGGCGAGTGCTTGATGAATGCCCAAGGCGAGGATGTCGTGGCCGGTATCAGGACTCCGCTCCCGGTGAATGCGCTCGCGAAGAATGTGCCGGAGGCCTACAAGGAACTGGAGCACACCTACAAGAAGCTTGAAAAACATTACCGGGACATGCTCGATTTGGAATTTACGATCCAAGAGGGCAAGCTCTATATGTTGCAAACCCGGGTCGGCAAACGGACTGGCATCTCCGCGGTGAAGATCGCGGTCGATATGGTCAGAGAAGGCCTCATCTCAAAGCAGGAAGCGGTGCAGCGGATCGGGCCGGAGCAATTGGCACAATATCTCTATCCGATTTTCGACACGAATGAAGAGTCGAAATCCAATCCGCTTGGGAAAGGGCTCCCAGCCGGTCCTGGCGCAGCAGCAGGCAAGATTGCCCTCACTCCCGATCGAGCCGTCACAATGAAAGCGGCTGGTAGCCGCGTGGTGTTAGTCCGCCAGGAAACCAGTCCGGACGATATTCATGGGATGAATGCCGCAGCGGGATTCCTGACGGCACGGGGCGGGATGACCTCCCACGCAGCGGTGGTCGCCCGGCAAATGGGCAAAGTCTGTGTGGCCGGCTGCGATGCAGTGGAAGTGCTGGACAGCCAGTCCGTTCGCATCGGGGCCAAAGTGTTCCGCGAGGGGGACTATCTGTCGATCAACGGTTCGACCGGCAATGTGTATGAGGGGGACCTGCCCGTCGTCGAGTCTGAAATCATTCAAGTGATCCAGGGCAAGTTGGATGCGAAGCAGTCGGACAAGTACCAGCGCTTTGCGTTGATTCTGTCATGGGCTGACAGCGTTCGAACGCTTCGCGTCCGCGCCAATGCCGACGTGCCGGATCAGGCGAACATCGCGCGTGGCTTCGGTGCGGAAGGGATTGGACTCTGTCGGACCGAGCATATGTTCTTCGCCGGGGATCGCATCCCGATTATGCAGAAGATGATCCTGGCCCGGACTAAAGAAGAGCGGGAGAAGTTTCTCGATCAGCTCCTGCCGCTGCAAAAACAGGATTTCATTGGGCTCTATCGAGAAATGGCTGGTTATCCAGTCACCATTCGTCTGCTCGATCCGCCATTGCACGAATTTTTGCCGAAGCGTGAAGACTTGATGGTGGAGATTGCACAACTGGAGCTGACCGGGCGCGACGGAGTCAGGCTCGAAGAGAAGCGCCGGTTGCTGGCCCGTGTCGAGGAACTCCATGAGTTCAATCCCATGCTCGGGTTACGCGGCTGCCGACTCGGGATTACGATGCCGGAGATTACCCGTATGCAGGCGCGGGCGATCATGGAGGCTGCGTGCGAGTTGGCCAAGGAAGGGAAGAAGATCGTTCCGGAAATCATGATCCCGCTGGTGGGGATGGTCTCGGAAATGAAGGCGCAGAAAGATTTGATCCGCGAGGTGGCTCAGGAGACGATGAAGCGGTACAACGTGAAGCTCTCCTATCTCGTGGGCACGATGATTGAGTTGCCGCGTGCTGCCGTGACGGCGGATCGCATTGCGACAGAGGCGGAGTTCTTTTCCTTCGGGACGAATGACTTGACCCAAACCACGTTTGGGTTCTCCCGCGACGATGCGGCGAAGTTTATCGATTTTTATCGAACCGCGAACATTCTTGAGTCCGACCCTTTTGCTGTGCTCGATCGAGAAGGGGTGGGGGCCTTGATGAAGCAGGCCATCGCCGGCGGTCGGAAGACCCGTCCTGGGATTAAGCTCGGTATCTGCGGTGAGCACGGCGGCGATCCAAGTTCAGTCGAGTTTTGTCATGAGCTCGGATTGGACTATGTGAGCTGTTCACCCTATCGCGTCCCCATTGCGCGGCTGGCGGCGGCCCATGCAGCCTTGGCCGAAGCTGGATCGAGCCGTTCTCTTCCCACGCGCAAGGCGTCAGGATCGCGTACGAAGGCGAAGAAGACGACGGTGAAGACCACCAAGACGAAGTCGGCTCAGCGGCCTCGCAGCCGATCGCGTGTCACGCGCAAGAAACGGTGACCGCCACCACCGCGCACCTCCACTTCATGTCCCTGGCGCTTCGTCTCGCGGCGAAGGGCCGGGGCAAGACTAGCCCGAATCCCATGGTCGGCGCTCTCGTGGTCAAGAACGGCCGCATTGTCGGCCGCGGGTATCACCAGGGTCCAGGGCAACCCCACGCAGAAATTCTTGCGCTCAAGGAAGCGGGGTTACGCGCCAGCGGCGCAACGCTCTACGTCACGCTTGAACCCTGTTGCCATCTTCTCAAGCGAACCCCACCGTGCGTACCGGCAGTGGTTCAATCCGGCGTGCGACAGGTGGTGGTCGCGATGGCTGACCCCAATCCATCGGTCAAAGGGCGAGGGATTGCAGCCTTACGCCGGGCTGGGATCATGGCGACGACCGGGATTGCGCGAGAGGACGCAACGCAGTTGAATCGCGCGTACCTCCACTGGGTGACGACCGGCCGTCCTTATGTGATCCTCAAAGCTGGGATGACATTGGATGGCAAGGTGGCGACCGCGAAGGGGGAGTCGCGATGGATTACGGGTCCGCGCGCGCGACAAGACGCGCATCGACTTCGCAGTCAGGTGGATGCAGTGGTCGTTGGGGTCGGCACCGTCATTCAGGATGATCCCACGCTGACGGCTCGACTCTCCGATCACCCACGTAAGCTGGCGCCGCGGCAACCATTGCGTGTCGTGCTCGATAGCCGACTCAGGACGCCACCGACCGCGAGGGTCTGCGCCACGCAGGACCAAGCGAAGACGTTGATCGTGACCACAAGTCGAGCACCCCGGTCACGCCGCCGCCCATTTGAACGGGCCGGGGTGGAGGTCGTATCCCTTTCGACGAAGAACGGGCCTGTCTCTCTCCCGGCGTTGATGACGATGCTGGGCAAGCGAGGGATCACGTCCGTACTTATCGAGGGAGGCAGCACCGTCAATGCCGCGGCGTTACGCGCCAAACTGGTCGATCACGTTGCGCTCTATCTCGCTCCGACTCTGATGGGAGGGCAGGATGCCAAAGCGGTGATCGGCGGCCGAAGCCCGGCTCGCTTGGCTCAAGCGCTCGCTTTGCATCACATGACGGTTCGCCGTATCGGGAGTGATGTGCTTGTGGAAGGAGATCTGTGAAACGCAGGATCCTCTTCGGCGTCCTTGTCGCGATCCTCGCGTCGCTTGCCGGTCATGAAACGGATGCGGCGGCTGTCCCCCCTGTTGATCTTAAAAAGCAGGTCTTCCGCTACCTGGACAGCACGGGCGCAGACGAACCCGCACATACGCTTCAGGCTATACTGTCCGATCCCTATGCCACGATCGACCAGGTGGCACGGATCATTCAAACTGAGCGGGACTATGCCCCGCAGCCGACTGGAACCATTCCTGACGAGCGAGTCGATGTGCAGGGGCGTGCCTACAACCTAGCGCTCTCTATTCCCCCAACCTATCAGCCGACGAAAAGCTATGGATTGATTGTCTGCCTGCATGGCGCGGGATTTACCGGCGAGGCCTATCTGGAACGCTGGCAGACTCGATTGGGGGAGGACTATGTCGTGGCCTGTCCCACTGCTCCGATGGGCGCCTGGTTTACGCGAGGGGCGGAGGAGCTGGTACTGGCGACGATTCGTTCCGTGCAACGGCGCTACCATATCGATCCTGACCGGATCTTTCTCACCGGCATGTCCAACGGTGGAATCGGCGCCTGGGTCATCGGCATGCACGATGCGCCCCTATTCGCCGGGATTGCCCCTATGGCTAGCGGCCTCGACCATGTGTTGATGCCGTTCCTAGCCAACCTGCGCTCCACGCCGATCTACATCATTCACGGGGCCAAAGATCAGGTGATGCCGGTGGAGCTAAGCCGCACGATTGCGGAAGAATTGACCAGGCTGGGCTATCCCTATGTGTATCGAGAACATGATCGTGAGCACCCCATGGCGGGCGGGCACTATTTCCCCAGGGAAGAGTTGCCTGCACTGGTGACCTGGCTCAACGCTCAACGGCGCAACCCCTTGCCGACGAGCGTGACCGTGGTGCGTGAGGCGAGCCACTTTCAACCGTTTGGATGGGTGCGCATCGATGCGACAGATTCCATTGCCGCATTCTCCGAAGATTTGGTCAGCAAGCGAGACGACCTGATCAAGCGCCAAGAATATGCGAGACTGGACGTCTCTATCGTGGCGGAAAATCGCATTGAAGTCCGGACCGACCGAGTCCAGCGCTATAGCCTCTTTCTGAACGAGCAGCTCATCGATTCTTCCAAACCGCTTGTCGTGCTCACCAATGGGCAGGTGTCCTTCGAAGGTTCCGTGGCGCCGTCGCTTGAAATCTTGCTGCGGCAGGCGCGCCTGCGACAAGATTCTCGGCAACTCTTTCCGATCCATCTCACCATCCAGGTTCGAACGCAGCCGTGATGGTCTCCAGATCGTTGGCCTCGCGGGGGGCCGGCTCTCTGTTTGTACTCGTCGCGATCGGGCTGTGTACGCCCATCTACTCAAGTCAGGCCCAGTCGGAGCGCTGCTCCTTGCCATCCGAGCATGCAGGCATGACCTTTCCGATTGAACAGATTGAGGCCTACTGGGCCTGCCGGCTGCAACCGATCATTAGCCACTACACCACGGCGAATACGCTTGGGCCGCTACGAACGCCCTTATCTAACGATGTCTATGTCTATCTATTGGATCATCCGCGCATGACTGCTACCTTGGTCAATCGCCTCGGCATCGCGACTTATCAATCAGAGATGCGAGGCCCTGGGCACTATTGGGGGAACGATGGCGAAGGGACAGAGGGGATTGTCGAACTCGTCTATCAGGATCGCACCAGTAGGGTCTACTATCTGGAAGGGTCTCACGACAGCCGGTTCCTTCCTCGCATTACCGGAAAGGCCGTGGTGCTGCTCAGGATCAATCAGGTCACAGACTCGAACGGAGTCGAGGCAACAGACAGCACGTTGGTCTCCTACACCAGGTTGGACAATCGCGTGTTAGCGGGAGTTGTCTCGCTGCTTCGCCCGTTAGTTGGAAGCGCCGTGACGCGGAGGTTGGAGAAGGGTGTCGATACCGTCAATCGCTTGAGTCAGGTGATGCGGCAACAGCCTGATCGAGTGGTGTCCGAAGCAGCGAAGTCTCCTGGACTGCCCTTCGACGAGGTGGCATTTTTGAAGCAGGCGCTGGCGGATCTGGCGAATTCCAGCAGCGTGACTCCATCCAGGACAGTGTCACCATGACGACGTCGCGCAGCTTCACGTTGCTCTGCACCGTCGGCGTGTTCTGCTTTATCAGTTACAACATGGTTCGGATGCCGGTATTGGCGCTGTTTGCGGAATCTCTGGGAGCCAGCCCTGAACGGATCGGGCTCATCGTGTCGGTCTCCACCCTGACCGGGGTGTTCCTCAAGCTGCCGTCCGGTGCGTTGTCCGACATCTACGGGCGGCGGTATCTATTACGAATGGGCGTGGTGGCCTTCGGGCTGCCACCGTTTCTGTACCCCTGGGTGACAGATCTCGACACACTGACCGCCTTGCGTTTCTTCCATGGGCTGGCCACGGCTATTTTTGCGCCGAGTGCGCTGGCGACTGTGGCCGATCTCTATCGAGAACGGCGAGGCGCTGCGCTGGGCACCTACACGGCCTCAACGCAATTCGGCGCCTTGCTCGGGCCGTTTATCGGCGGCTATCTGATCTACGCGTCGGGGTTTTCCTCCGCCTTCGTGACGGCCGGCTTATTCGGCTGCATCGCCATTGTCATTTTCTATAGTCTTCATCTCACGCCGCCTCCCCCACGTATTCAGGAGAAGGGGATGGCCCCGCTGCTGGCGGAGATGTGGAAGGGCTTCAGGGTGGTGGCCAAGAATCGCAAGGTCCTTATTACCAGCTCGACCGACGCAGCCAAGATGGTTGCGAATGGGGCCTTGATGGCCTTCCTTCCGCTCTATGGCGTTTCGACAGGCTTGAATCCGGGAGAAGTCGGACTGCTGTTTACGGTCCAGGCCCTTACGTCGCTCGTTTCCAAGCCAATTATGGGTCGGGTGTCCGACAGCATCGGGCGTCAGCCGCTTATCGTCATCGGCCTCGTGATCTGCGCGGCGACGTTTGTCTGTATTCCACAGGTGTCGATGTTCTGGCTGCTCTTGCTGCTCTCGGCGGGATTCGGATTCGGCGAAGCCGTCGTCTCCTCCTCATCGTCCGCGCTGGTCGCGGACAGTTCCGAGTTCAAGACGCTCGGGGCTGGGATGGGTATGCAAGGGACGATCGGGGACATCGGCCATGCGAGCGGGCCGCTCCTGGCGGGGATCCTGATTGCACAGCTAGACTATGCCAACGCGTTCGCCAGTATCGCAGGGCTGCAACTGGTCGCGGCGGCGGTGTTCTGGGTGACGATGAGACGGATGTAGTCTTAGCCCACATTTTTCATGAGCGCTTCTGCTGCAATCGCGAATTCGCTGCTGCGACGAGCCTTCGGCGGGCAGGCTCGCCGCTCGCTCCCTCGACGTTCTGTTCACATACGCCTCGGGTTCTCGAGGCTCTGCACGCCCGTCTCTCCATGCGACAGCGAGATTTCGCGATGAACCGGCATGAATAATGTGAGCTGATGCGATATACTGGGCTGGTGATGAACGCGATTGCGACAGAGAATATCGTCATTGGTACACTGGCCGGCATCGGCGTGGTTGTCCTGCTCGTGATGTGTGTCTATGTGGTTCGGCAAATCTTCAGTCAGAAAGGGGAATAGGCTCTGTGCTTGAGCTTCTCCAGGATATTCAAAATGGCCTCCGGCAAGGCCGCAGTGAGCGGTTAGCCGAGGCGTACTGTCTGTAAGTACGTCGAGGCTAGGCGAGAAGCGAGAACGAAGCTGGGGGCCTTTTTCAATATCCTGCTATGTTCACAGGCATCGTCGAAGAACTCGGCGCCATCATCTCGATCGACAAGACTCTCGCCGGAACGAGAATGACGATTCTGGCCTCAGCTGTGATGGGCGACCTCAAAATCGGAGATAGCGTCAGCGTCAATGGCACCTGTCTGACCGTGGTGAACAAGGCTGAACAGAGCTTTTCCGTGGAGGTCTCTCCTGAAACGCTGTCCGTGACCACCCTCGGGCAGCTTACTGCCGGTGCACCGCTGAATCTGGAACGGGCGATGAAGCTCAACGAACGGCTCGGCGGGCATCTCGTGGTTGGTCACGTCGACGGCATCGGCACGGTTCGCAGTCGCCAGCAGGATGGGAACGCCATCCTGTTCATGATCGAGGCCCCGCCGGAGATTCTGCGCCACTGTATTGTGAAAGGGTCCGTCACCGTTGACGGTATCAGCTTGACGATCAACCAGGTGACAGATCGTGGGTTCTCCGTCTCAATTATCCCGCACACGGCGAAGGTCACTACCCTGGGCCTCAAGCAAGTCGGCGATCAGGTCAATCTTGAATCGGATCTGATTGGGAAATACGTCGAACGGTTGCTGCAGGAACGGGGACAGCTCCCCGCTAAACCTACTCCCGTCATTGATAAAGACTATCTCCAGAAGCGCGGGCTCCTCTAACAGGATGTCCCCAAAAGCCCGCCAACTTCTCTCTCGGCTCATCGAAATCCTCAACGTACCCGAGAGGCTACGCCTCCGGTTTCGACTCGCCTGCGGCCTTGCTGACGGACTTTTGAGCGTTCTGCGGGCGCTCTGCTCTTGTCTCAGATGCACATGCAGCATCCACCGGTCAGCTTCCAGGATAGATAGGGTTCAGGATGGTACATAAAGCCTCTCCATCCAAACGTCTCACTGTGGATCGACTGCTCTCGAAGCTTGGCATTGCGTCCCGTGGGACGAGCCAGGAATGGGTCCGGGCAGGGCGAGTCCAGGTCAACGGTCGAGTCATACGCGATCCTGCCACATGGGTCTTGTGGCCGAAAGATGCCGTCTCGATTGATGACCAGCCGATTCAAGACTCGGTCAAACGATTTGTCCTCTTCCACAAACCCAAAGGGGCCGTCACGACGCACAGTGATGAAAAGGGCCGTCAGACGATCTTCGATGTGCTGCCGCCGGATTTGGGGTATATGCATGCCGTTGGGCGGCTCGATCAGGCGACCAGTGGTCTCCTCCTGCTCACCAACGATTCTGCACTATCGGCCTTTCTCACCAATCCGACCCATAAAGTCATGAGGACATATCTGGTCTCTGTGCGAGGAGAATTCACTGAGGCCCAAGCTACCGAGGCCGTAGTCGGAGTGGTCGATGGTGGCGAGCGTCTCCAGTGTCATAGCGTGAAGATTCAGAAGAGTTCCGGACGCGAATCGCATCTGGAAGTGGTCCTGATCCAGGGGAAGAACCGTGAAATCCGAAGACTGTTCAAATCGTTGGGGCATGAAGTGACCAGGCTCAGGCGCATTCAATACGGCCCTTTCAAACTGGAAGATCTCCCATCCGGAGCGTGGAGAGAAATTCCAATCAAGGATGTGAGGCAGGCGCTCCGACAGTCCTAACTCGTCGCTCGTCTGTCTGGTTTCTTTGGTTCATTTGCTTGGTATCGTCAAATCAATTTAAAAGAAAAAAGGACCGCGAGGGCTATTCGCCCGGCCTCAGGAGTTTCGAAACACACAGCCATTTTCCATGGCGAGCGGGCGCAGGCTTGCGGGAACGCAGCCCTTGCTGACTCCTGCCGGAGAAATCTAGAAAACAAAATTTTACTCGCTGCACAAACTCTGCTATACCTCATACACGTCGATTCACATTTAGACACCGAAGGGGGGTGGAGTGCTCATGGCAACGAAGAAAGCAGCAGCGAAGAAGCCGGTAAAGAAGGCGGCCAAGAAGAAGTAGTAGCCGTCGTGCTATGAGGAGGCGACGGCCACGTCGCCTCCTCACCTTCTCCCTTCCTCGATTTTCCTCAGACCAGAGTTCCATTTCACACGCAGCTGACCCATAGAGGCATTCACCCGCAGAACTTCCTGCCGGCGGCGGCTACCTGATACAAAACACGTCAAGAGGTAGAGACGGTATTCCAAGACCAGACCTTCATCGGTATGGGATGGCGAGTGTGTCTGGATGCAACCGGGGTGGTTCAAGCTCACCAACATTGAATTGACAGCAGGGGTGGCCACGTCGTCTGGCGAATCCTGGAATAGGTGACGATGTCGAAACTGGTTGTGCAGTCGAAGCTAAGATTCGCTATCCAGATGAGGAGTGCGATCGGCAGTAGCAGACGCTCGGGCGGGCTGAGATCAGCAAAACAAGAAGCCTGAGAGGCAAAAAAAGGGGAGGTGATGGCCACATCACCTCCCCGACTTCCTCTGCGCGGGGGAGAGCCCATAGCGTGAGGAAAGCAGCGGGCGAATCTTACCATGAACATTCCCGTGAAAGAAGAGTAAATATTTCAATATAATCAATGATTTATAAATATACCCTCTCCGAATGCTTGACTGAGGAGAGGAAACAGCAGACCCCCGCAACACAAACCATGGGAGGTGGGTGTCAGAGGAGCAGTACGATAAATAGAGAGGGAAGGGCAGCGGGATGAAGCCCGATGATCTCTGTGCTCGTACAACGCGCGGTCGCGGACTCCACTCATCTGTCTGGTCTCTTTGGTCTGCTTCGTCTATCTCGTCTGGCGCCAGACAGACCAGAGAGACGGGGCGACAACGAGACAGCCCAAAAATTCCGCTTCACCGATGTTGAGCGCGCCCTTCAGCTGTTCATGATGAAAGGGGCGGAGGGTTACCTTGGAGGGAAGACTGCTGAGTCCTTCATCTCTTCAAGCGAGCGACCAGCTCCGGTCACTCACTAGGCATGCTTGGCTTCGAATCCTTCCATCTTGTCGCTGGTATTTGAGCCAGCGATCGCCCCATGCACCGAGCGATCTGGTATCAAAATAGATCACAGACCAGGTTGGCAGGATTCTTGAGGCGATTTCTCACGAATCTGGGTACCATGGGGGAAGACTGGTCGTGTGCGCGGCGGTTCTTTTCTTCCAAGGAATGCGGAATGAGTGTGTATTGGAAATGGGTGATTCAATCAATCCCAAGTTTGCTGTGTGGATTGCTCATGTTGCTTTCGACCGTGACCCCTCGGCAAGCCCGTTCCAATGTGGAGGCCTGGTTCATCTATTTCGGCATAGAGAATGTCCCGCCATGGCTGACGAATAAGTCCATCGATACGTGGATATATTGGATGGCGTTTGCAGGCTTCTGTGTCTGGGCGATTCACCTCTATATGCGAGTTAATGTAAGGAACGGCAAATTGTCCATTCTGATTCATGAAGGAGAGCCCTGGGTGCAGATGAATCCAGGCGTCGATCAGTCGCAGGCCACGCACACCACCGGACAGCTGTATACCTATCGTGTCGCATTGGTCAACAGCGATGATTCGACTCTGAGGAATGTGGAAGTGAAGTTGACGTCCTTGGAGAAGAAGCCGCCGAATTTCCATGCCGTCGGCAATCATCTCACCTTGAGACAGAACCGGGTCGGCACCACGAACTGTAATGTGTATCCCACGAAAGATCCGCAATATATGGATGCCGTTTTTGTGGATGTGTTCAGATACTTTTCCGGTCCAGAAGGATATTCCTCCCTCAGTGTCGCGTCGTTGCCGGAGGATAGTCATCGCTGGATTCCAGTCGACACCTATGGTGCGAAAATCGTGGCGACAAGTGAAAGTGGCGAAATGGCCATAGCGAACATCGCGTTCACTCCGCGCGCTGATCAAATCCCGGAGCTTAGATTACGCAACATGCGATCATTCGCTGGGCGGTGAGTTGGGAATGACCGTCGGTTTGGAAGTTGATCTCATTTTCAGAGGTTTGTGACGGAGGGTGTGGGATGAGGGTTATGGAGGAGGGACTGCCGAGCCGTCCATTTCTTCAAGCGAGGCGACCGGCTCCAATAAGTCAATAGTCATGCCTGACTCTGAATCTCTGTTGGCAGGAGCAGAGCCGGCCAGAAATTGAAGAAGACTTCTATTAGCAAGAGTTGACGTTTGCTAGAATGGCTTCCTTAAGCTTCTAGTAGGCAACCATGGCCAATGGAACAACACCACCGGCGATTCCGCCCTATGGCGCAATAGGCTCACCGTGGAACCCTTCCCGTGTGGAACTCCGAGATTGGTTTCAGCGAGAAGCCCCCTCCCTGGGTGATCTTTATGAGGGTGCAGTAGGGTTGCTATATCAGCATCCACTTCCTGGACGAATACGAATGATTGCTCATGCCGTGCGTGAGATTGGGAATCGCTTGCCTGATTATCTAACTGGGGAACGCGTAGTAGGGCGGCTTGACTATGTAAATCAAGTAGATAGGATCGAAGAAAAGTGGAACAAGCATAAAGAGATGAATTCGTCTCTAAGGGAAGAATCTCAATCCAAGACCCTTTCGTCGTCCTCCCAAGATATTCCAATACCACGTGATCTTTTCAATGAATTGGACCTCCTGATTAGAGATCATGGAGTGACACGGCAGAGACCGTTGGATGCCGCGCGCCGATTGTACGAGGGCCTCGATCCTGAGAACATTGCGTATTCCGACGAAGTCGGCCACTGATTCCGAGCGAATGCGGCCACCCCTCGGAGCGGAGCGACGCACGCTCTCCAATGTTACTCAGTCGTGGCCGACTTCCGGTTTCTTCGCCAGCCGCTTCCGCATCGATTCTCCC
>JBBRRK010000107.1:0-13157 GCA_038200765.1 Nitrospirales bacterium | reverse complement strand
GGATAGTTGGAATGTAGACCAGCACCGCTACCAAGAATTGGTCGACCTGGTTGAGGAATGGCAGAAACGGGCCGAGTCGAACGATCGGCCGTTTCTCTATTATTCGAAGGCGATGGACTATGTCACCGTCTACGATGGTCGGAGCCCAACGTCACCGATACGGCAGCGCTACGAGTGGCCCGCAGCAGGCATCATAGAGGTCTGCAATGAAGCACCTAAGAGTGCAGACCAAATCCGCACGTCGCTGGCCCAGCGACCTGAGAGAGGCGAAATTCTTGATGGAGAAATCGATCAGGCACTCGGTGTCTTGACGGCGGCACGGATTCTCTATGAAGAGCGGGAGAAATACTTCACTCTGGCCATTCCCGAAAACCCCTACCTCTAACAGGGCAGGATACTGAAAAAGCCCGCCAGCGTCGTTCTCGCATCGTTCAGGCCCTCAACGTACCCCAGAGGGTACGCCTCCGGGGCTTCACTTGCTGCGGCCTTGCTGGACAGGCTTTTTGAGTATCCTGCAAAGAATGCTCGTCTCAGTAGACTATCCTCAAGCGGCAGCTGGAGTGGGACACCGACTTCATCACATCGATAGTTTGTCGGCGACGTTGCGCATCTGGACGCCATGCACGAGTGAGGCCCCACCTCGAATGGCGCAGGCGACGTGAACGGCTTCCGTCATTTCTTCGATGTTCGACCCCTTTTCAAGGGAGGCCTGCGTGTAGGCATCGATGCAGTAGGGACATTGGACGGCGTGGGAGACGGCGAGGCCGATGAGGGCCTTCTCTCGTTCCGTCAACGCTCCTTCGGCAAAGACGGCACTATAGTAGGCCATGAACTTTTCCCACAGATCTTTGTTGCCCTTGCCCATCTCGGCGAACTTGCCTAGATCGTGGGGATGGTAATAGGTCTCCATACGCGGCTCCATGGTGAGTGTTCACTGTTGAATACTAAAGCGGGGTCCGCTTCTTCATGACAACGCATCATTCAACATTGCCGTTCGATTACGCGTTGCTGGGCGGATCGAGATCGGCTCGCTCGAGCACCTGCGAAAACCTGGTGCCGACAATGCCGGTCACCTTGGTCATGAGGTCGATCACCTCTTGCCATTCCTGCGGCAGAAGATCCTGTTTCAGTTGGGGATGAATTGCCCATTGTGCATCGACTTGTGTTCCCTTTCGGCTCACGAGCACCCGAAGCAGTTCCATATCCTTGGCGTGGGGTTCGGCCCCTGCGGATGGGGACGGACTTCCGTGTGAATCTCCCGATGGAGGCATTGAACGTGCCATACAGCCTATTTCCTTCACGCTTGTAGGAAGAGATCATACTTCATCGCCATTCTGTCTGTATATCTGCCAGAGGCCCCTGTCGCCAATCTGAACTAACAGCGACCTGCCTAGTCGATTACGACCGGCGCGGGCTGGGAACATATTATTGAGTTGTATCTTCTTGAAGCAGGTTGAGCATCGCTTGGTGGATGAGCCCGTTACTTGCCACCAATTCTCGCCCGTAGATTGAGTGAGGAGCGCCTGTAAAGTCCGTTACGTTGCCGCCAGATTCACGAAGGATCACGACTCCTGCCGCCATGTCCCAAGGGTTCAGCGTCACTTCCCAAAATCCATCGAACCGGCCGGCTGCGACATAGCACAGATCCAGCGCGGCCGTTCCGGTCCGGCGCAGTCCCTGTACTTTTAGTGCGAATCGCACGAAGTGGTTCAAGTTATTGTTCGGGGTCTCGCGAATGTCGTAGGCAAACCCTGTCACGAGGAGCGCACGATCGAGATGGTCCGTTGTGGACACGGAAATGGGAGCGCCGTTGAGATACGCTCCGTGACCAATTTGCGCGGTAAAGAGTTCATCCCGCGTCGGGTCGTACACCACCCCAATAATTCCACGCCCGTCGCATTCCACCCCGATGGACACACAGTAAGCGGGGAACCCGTGAGCGAAGTTGGTCGTACCATCAAGCGGGTCGATCACCCATTGGTAGCGGGATGGAGGTTGCTCGGTGAGTCCACGTTCCTCAGCAAGGACGCGATGGGTCGGGAAGGCGTCATGGATGACATCAATGATCCGTTGCTCCGCCTGGTGGTCGGCGTCGGTCACAAGATTAATGATCTGCTTATGTTCAATGCGAAAGCCGGTGCGTGTGCATTCTGCGAGAACGGCTCCCGCCTGGCGGGCCGCGTCAGTGGCGACTGAGACCAGTGCGTCGAGGGGAATATCTTGGGCGTACGGTAAGGACATGAGACGGCATCATAGCACGAGGGGACGTTTCTACAATGTCTGCGAAGCGGCATCTCGAACGGGAAGTTCTCCCACTCAGAGAGGACAAGATCTGAGCAATTTCATTATACTCTTTCTCACCGAGCAGATGGCATTGAGTGCAAACATGGACCAGTTTAAAAGCGATCAACCTATGCAAGGCACTATTGTAGCTTTATTTGTTGACTTGTTTCGCAAGCAGTGCTATAAAGCAAGCGTGCTTCATTTGGGGGCTAGTTTGTGGAAGAACTCACCGATATATTGGTTGGCCTTGGACAGCGAATCAGCGCCTACAAGAACCGGCTACAGGAACTCGAAAAGAAGCGGCGTCGTTTGGACGACGAAATCGCCACAATTAAGAAATACTTGGAGTTGGCAGAAACGCTCTATCGCGTTGAAGCCGACAAGGCCAAGCTCGCCAACCTCTCTAGTCAATTCTATTCCGATGAAAAAGGTGCTCGTCAGCGACCGAATACGGATGTCACCGACCAGTCGAGAGAAATTCTCATGGGGCGGAGCAAGTATTCCGGGAAAAGCGTGTCGGAAGCCGCGTACGAAATGCTCCGTGAGGCGAATCGTTCGATGCACGCAAAAGAGCTTGTGCAGCGATTGGTCGAGGGAGGGCTCCAGATCAAGGGGAAAACACCGCTGACATCTGTGGCCACGTCCTTGAAGCGGGATAAGCGGTTTAGGAAAGTGGGTCCGAATACGTTTGAGGCATTGGAAGAGTCTCTGATCCATGCAGTGTAGTGTGCCTGAGTGAGACCTCAACAGACATGAAGGGGGGTGAGAGTCTTGGCGACGAAGAAAGCAGCAAAGAAGAAGAAGAAGTAGTCCCCGTCTTGATTCTAGCGTCGGGAGTAAGGCCACTTGCTCCCGACGTTAAATCATATCTCAGTGACCCGTGCATCACACATCATCTCGCCTGTCTTCGCAAGACCAGCACAGATTTCCTTTCAAGAGGATAAGTACAGCTCGCATGATGTATGAGGGTTCGTCGCGAACGCGTGCTGACACGAAACGAGACGGGCACTCGGCGGCATTATGTCCCGGAGCATACTCGTAAAACATGTCGAAAGGCTGAGCGGCGAAACTCTCAGTCACATCGCATGTGCAGCAGATGCGTGATGAATACTGTGGGTTAGGAGGCTTGGAGGGCCACCAGTGATGCGAATCGCGGTACGGCCATGGCAGAACGAGGCTCAGATGAGGCGACTGGCTCGTCGGCATTGAGCAACACCCAACTATCGGGGTTGTTGAGAATCTGTTGAACCAGGCGTGTGTGTATCGCATGCCCTGAGCGCTCGGCAATCAAGTGCCCGATAAAGGGTACACCGAGTAATGAAAAATCTCCGACCAGGTCCAATATCTTGTGTCGCACAAATTCATTGGTAAAGCGAAGACCTGACTCATTGAGAATACCGTCTTGCGAGAGCACGATGGTATTGTCTAAATTGCCTCCCTGGCCAAGCCCGCGAGCCCAAAGGGCTTCGACTTCCTGTAAGAATCCGAATGTCCTGGCATCCGCGATCTCCCGCTCAAATGCCTGGGCTGAGTGCTCGTAGGCGTAGGTCTGAGTCTGGATCAACGGATGATTGTAGTGGATGGAATAGGTGATCTTGGTGGTCGAGGACGGCTCAATCCGAACTCGGCGATTCCCGTCCACCACCTCAAGAGGCCGAGTAATTTTCAGATAGGGTTGCCGTTTGCTTTGGAGAACAATTCCGGTTGACCGAATCAATCGAACGAAGTGTGCTGCGCTGCCGTCCATAGCTGGCGCCTCACCGGCATCAAGCTCCACATACGCATTGTCGACGTCGAGCCCGGCCAGGGCAGCCAAGACATGCTCAATCGTCTTAACCTGAAACCCGTTGCCGCTGATGGCAGTACACAACTCCGTCGGCACCACATGCTCGATGGAAGCGGCAAGAGACGCTCCATTTTTGCCATTCCGGTTGACAAACACGACGCCGGTATTTGCTGGAGCAGGCCTGAGCGTCAGGGTCACGGGCTGGCCTGAATGGAGCCCAACTCCCGCACAACTCACTGCATTCGCTAAGGTTTGTTGAGCTCTCACACAATCACCTCATTAAATAATACTGAGAGGTAGAGCAACTTACATACCAATACATTACTTTGCGGAAAATAATCGTATGGTATTGATAGTACGGCACATATGCTTACATGAACAATATGGTGTCATGTTGCAAAAACATGACACCTGTGACTTTTCAAAGATTATTGAATCGTAATTTGATCCCTGGCGACATGATGAGCCTACACAGCTGGGAATGGAGTGGATCTCAGTGATTGCAACGAGGATTGACGGAAATGGCTCACACTGTAAGTGACGGCGAAGGGGAACAAGGTCGTCGGTCGGATTTTTAGACGTACGGCAACCAGCTTAGGACTAGAAGGTTTTCACTTGCTGGCCACAACACCTATGGTCGGGGATCCAACTCGATGAGGCCTTTCCGAATGGCCAGGATGGCCGCTTGCGTGCGGTCGTAGACTTGCAGCTTATGGAAAATGTTGCGTACATGATTTTTGACGGTCTTTTCGCTCAGGTCCAAGTTATTGGCAATCTCCTTGTTCGTCTTGCCGTCTGCGACTAAGCGTAGGACCGTGATCTCTCGCTCCGTCAGATCATGTTCGACCCATCCGGGCTTTTTCCCCTTCTTCTGGGACATCAAGGAGAACTCCGCCAAGATCTTACTCGCGACGGACGGATGGATCAGTGACTCGCCTTTATAGATCGCACGAATCGCAGCGACGATCTGGGAGGACTCGGAATCTTTCAAGAGATATCCCGTGGCGCCGGCGCGCACCAAATCAAAGATATACTGCTGCTCGTCGTACATGGTCAGGGCCACGACTCCGATGTGAGGGAACTCACGCTTGATTTGTCTGGTCGCTTCGACTCCGCCCATCCGGGGCATGCTCACATCCATCAACACAACATCGGGGACCAATGTCCTGACCTTCTCGACTGCTTCCATGCCATCTTGCGCTTCTCCTACGATATGAATGTCGTCTTTCGTCTTGAGGATTGCAGCCAGTCCTTCGCGTACGACGCGATGGTCGTCCGCAATGAGCACCTTAATTTTTTCCATGGGATATCATCTCCTTATTCACCAGGGGAATATCGACAACGATAGTCGTCCCGCGCCCTTTCTTAGACTCGATCTTGCCTTCACCGCCCACGAGTCGAGCCCGCTCCAGGATTCCGCGAATCCCGAAATGGTCCCATTTGTCGGGATCGCGCAGCACGGTGTCCATGTCGAATCCCACGCCGTTGTCCACGATGGTCACCTTGAGGCGTTCGAGGTCGATGTCCAGCCCCACAGTAACCCGAGTCGCTTTCGCGTGTCTCTCCACGTTGCTGAGAGCCTCTTGCACAATACGAAACAGAAAGATCTTGGTACGCGGATATAAAATCTGTTCATCGCCGGAGACCCGAAACTGCGTCTTAATGTGATATTGAGTTTCGTAGGAGGTAAGATAATTGGTCAGGGCCGGGAACAACTCCATCTTGTCGTAGTGGAGGGGGCGGAGATTGAAGATGACTTGCCGCGCTTCATGGATGGCCAGCTTCAGTTGAGCTTTGCTTTCTCGCAAGGTGGCCAGGCTGGCTTTCGGGTCTTTTCGAATCAGTTGAAGGCTCAGATCCAGCTTGAAATTCACCCCGGCCAAGTTCTGTACAAGGCCGTCGTGCATCTCGCACGCGATACGCGTCCGTTCCTCCGTCACCGCCACACCTGTCTCCTTAACATACAATCGATAGAGGGATTGGTATTTATTTAAGGTTTTCTCGATCTCCGAGGTCGCGCGGATGCGGGCATCAATGAGTTCCCACATGAATTTGGCGCTGGCCCCACCGATGATGGTCACGCCCATTCGATGAAAGTCTTGGAGCAACTCCCAAACCTTGGCATCGCCCGACACGTCGATAATGAGGTCCACGCGCTCAAGGTCCAGGAGCCGCCGGTAATCGCGGGTCACAGGGATGCCAAGCTGTTTCGCCAGTATGACGCCTGGAGCGTTTTTCTGAACTTCGGCCACGCACACGATTTTGACCAGCGGGTCTGTCGCAAAGATCTCCATCAGTGCCGTGCCGCCGCGGCCTGCACCGATGATCGCCACATGCGTACCGCTCGACGCTCCGGTCTTGGGTGGCAGCCTGGGAGACTTGGATTGAAATGCCGGCATCATGACACGTACTCGCTGAGACATGGCACCATGTGATAACCCGACGAACGATGGATAGACATGGAGAGAGGACGATGAAGAGAAGGAGGAATCCCGCAGCCCTCACCGCTCGCGACGTTGCTGGGCCAGTGTTTTCAGCTCGTCCATGAACTGGTCAATGTCCTTGAACTCGCGGTAGACAGAGGCAAAGCGAACATAGGCAACCTGATCCAGCTGATGAAGCTCTTTCATCAACTCTTCGCCCACGATCCGACTCTCGATTTCGGTTTCGCCCATTTCCTGAATGCGTTTCTCGATACGATCCGTCACGACTTCGATCGTGGCGGTACTGATCGGCCGTTTTTCGCAGGCTTTCTTGAGACCGGCAAGAATTTTGGTACGGTCGAACGACTCGCGGCGGCCGTCTTTTTTCACCACCATGGGAAGAATTTCTTCGACACGTTCGTAGGTCGTGTAGCGGCGCTTGCAGCCGAGACATTCGCGTCGGCGGCGAATCACCTCGCCATCCTTCGCCGCGCGCGAGTCGACGACCCTATCTTCGTGTTCATCGCAGAACGGACATTTCACAGGCGGTGATCCTGCCCCGTCTGACGCGGGTTAGTAGGGATGAAAGATTGGGAAACGGCCGCAGAGTGCTTTGGCCTGAGTGCGGACTTCCTCGAGCACCGCTGGGTCTTGCCGATACTGTAGGACCCGGTCGACCAAGCCCACAATCTCTTTCATCTCGGCTTCCCGCATCCCACGGGTCGACACAACGGGAGTGCCGAGTCGAATGCCGCTGGCGACGGCCGGCGGCTTCTCGTCGTAGGGCACGGCATTCTTATTCACGATAATGCCGGCAGTGCCCAAAGCCGCGTCCGCTTCTTTGCCTGTAATGCCCTTGTTCGTCAGATTCATCAGCATCAGATGCGTATCCGTTCCGCCCGACACAATCTTGTACCCACGGTCGAGGAGCCCTTGGGCCAGCACCTTCGCATTGGCGATGACCTGTTGTTGGTACCGCGTAAAAGCCGGTGAGAGGGCTTCCTTGAAGGCGACGGCCTTCGCCGCGATCACATGCATCAAGGGTCCGCCTTGTATTCCTGGGAAGAGGAGTTTGTCGACCGCTTTGGCATGCTCAGCCTTGCACATCACGACGCCACCTCGGGGTCCACGCAGGGTCTTGTGGGTGGTCGTGGTGACAAAATCGGCATAAGGAACAGGATTCGGATGGAGCCCTGCGGCAATCAGCCCGGCGATGTGGGCGATATCGACCAGCAGATAGGCACCAACCGACTTGGCAATCTGTTGGAATCGTGGAAAATCGAAGGTGCGCGCATAGGCGCTGGCGCCGACGACGAGCATGCGTGGGCGGCATTCCTCCGCCACCTTCTGCACCGCATCATAGTTGATGATTTCGGTCTCACGTTCTACGCCATAGGAAAACACACGGAACAGGATCCCTGAAAAGTTGACCTTACTGCCGTGAGTGAGGTGACCCCCTTGGGCGAGGTCCATGCCCAGGATGGTGTCGCCTGGTTTCAGCACGGACAGGTAGGCCGCCATATTGGCTTGCGACCCTGAGTGCGGCTGTACATTCACATGCTCCGCGCCGAAAATTTGTTGACAACGCTGGATCGCGAGATCCTCCACGGTGTCCACATGCTCACAGCCACCGTAGTACCTCTTTCCCGGATACCCCTCGGCGTACTTATTGGTCATGATGGAGCCTTGAGCGGCAAGGACGGCGGGACTGGCGAAATTTTCCGAAGCGATCAGCAGCAACCTGTCACGTTGCCGCTCTCCCTCGGCAATAATCGCGGCGTAGACATCCGGGTCTGTGGTTTGGAGTGCGGCTAAAGAACCGACCACGTCATTCATGACAGCTCGTTCCCTCGTTATCAGGATGCTGAAAAATTCTGCCAGCTACGTTCTCGCATCGCTCAGAAGCTCAACGAGAGTCTTCGGAAGTCGGAATCACTGGAGGGGCTTTCCCGTTCACCAAAACATATTACAAGGGCGAACGGCCCCACGAAGTGCGGTCCGTACCTCCTCGCCCCTTCGCTCGCTACGGCCTTGCTGGACAGCCTTTTTGAGCATCCTACGACTATTTGCGCATCAACGTTGCGTTGTAAGACTCCGACACTGTTTTATGTATAAACCGAGTTTCCCCGCGGTCCGTTAGGCCTCAGCGGGGGCCGTTTCAGCTTCCTGTTTCTTCACGACATGGATGACCACAGTGGCCGTCACGTCCCGTGGAAGCTTAATCGGCACAGTGAAGGTGCCGAGTTCCTTGATCGCATGGTCCAGTTGGATTTTGCGCCGATCCACGGTAAAGCCCTGTTCTGCCAATTGTTCCGCAATGTCTTTGGTTGTGATCGACCCGAACATCTTGTCGTCCTTACCGACCTTGGCCTGCATGGTGAGGGACACAGCCGAGATGCTCTGGGCGTGGGTTTCGATCTCCAGCTTTTCTTTTTTCGCCCGCTCACCAACGACGCGCTTGATATGCTCAAAGGCTTTGATGCTGCGACTATCGGCCAGCACCGCTTTCTTACGTGGGAACAGAAAATTCCGTGCATACCCAGCTTTCACATCGAGGAGGTCCCCGAGATGTCCGACCCCCTCCATCGTTTCTTGTAGAATGACCTTCATTGCCCCTAACTCCTTTGGTGGAAAGGGAAAGAGGATACTGGGGGGGCGGCAAAAAGTCAATTCGCAATATCCGGACTGTCATCCCAACCTGAAAATGTCCGCGTTGGCCGACGTAGAAATGCTCTCACTGAGAGGGCCGCATGGTCAGAGAGGAGACGGTGTAGATGAGTGTGCAGGAGTGGAAGAGGGTCCATGTGATCCGGCAAGCGATGAACAAAGCCCCGCGGCAGCGGGAGGCTGGCGAGGTCTGGATGGCCTACATCGACGATGCCAGTAGTCGGGTGTGTGCCCGGTTCTATGAGTATGAAGGCACGATCCCCGCGACGGACAGCTTCGAACGGTACGTGCGGCGCACGGACACACATATGACGTATCGCGCCCTGGGTGAGCCGACCGTGGCCCACCACGGCCAGCTGTTTCAGGTCGAGACGCCGATCCACACCCAGGCAGTGCTCGTGGAGTATCATCTGGACGGGACGATGCGGATCACCCATCGTGGCCAGCCGCTTCGCTATCACGCCATCATCGCACGGCCGGTCAGGGTGAAGCCCCCCACGCACCCGCGGTGCCACAGCGTCCCGTCAACCCGAAGCCGACCCATCCGTGGCATCGCTGCATCTTGTCCGACCGTCACAAAACCGTGGCGACCCCGATGAGGTAAACCGGAGATCTCTACTTGGTGAGAAAACGGACATTGCTAAATTGAATTACATTCGCACTATGCGGAAGATGGTCGCTGACTCCTCGGCTCGGCATGATCATGATCACGCGCATACCCGAGCAGGCAGGCTGGACAGGTGGAAGAGGCCGACCGTATGATGGCGACCGCGATACGAGGACAATCCCCCAAGAATCTTATGACCGCGCGAGACCTTCTCGAAACATGGGCGCTCCGCCTTGAATCCGAACAAACACGGGTGAGCGGTACAGCGCTTGATCAGCCAATTAGTCAGGTGGCAGGCCGACTTGTACACACAATCGGCACGTTACATCTCTATGAGTTGACTCTTCCGCAAGGCTCGTCTATCGAGCATGACATCCCCTTCTCAATTATTCCTCCGGACGACATGGAACCTACCGAAGGCATCGTGTTGAGGGGCCAAGGCAACGTGGCCCTCGTGCAAACATTTGATGCCATTGGACAGTCCTGTGTCGAGGCAACAGTGGTTCCCGATCGGGCCGGGCTTCTGGCCACGTCCGCCAAGCGATTGCGCACCATGCTGGCACAGCCCGACGCCTATCGACTTGGTCCGGCAGACCGTCTTGCTCCCCTCCTCGAAGCGACGACGGGAGCGGAGGAACTTTCAGGGTCAGGCACCAAGTCGTCAATCCTCACGACCGCCTGGGCAGACGAACTTTCAGTGCGACGTCAGCGATTAGCCGTGCTGGCGATCGAATTGATTCGCGCGAATAAGCGCATCCTGGTGGTCTGCCCTGACCACCAGGCGGCGGACGCACTCGTCGGAACCATCGCGCGAGCCATGAAAGCGGTGGGGCTTACATATAAAACGTGGATGAGTCGCTATGAAATGCCTTTGGCCCAGCAAGCCGAGGGCATCGGAATTCAGGAGTTGGGATTCGAAGCGCAGATGCACCAGTTCTATGCCAAGTCCCGCGCAGATAAGGCCGCGCTCCGGCGCAAATACGACCGATTCCGCGAACTGACGCCCGTACTGGCGTATAAGAGGCAGAAGCAAAAAGATCTCGATGAAGTGCGTCTCCTGGAGTGGCGACTGCTGACGCAGCACGGCGACCTACAGACCAAGATCAACGAGGTGAATGCCACGCTGGCCGAGTATGAGAGCCTTCCTCTCTTCAAGCGGCTCAGGCTGCAGGTTGTGGGGAAAAACGTCGAATCACTGCATCAATATCTCGAACTATATGAGAGTCAGTGCGCCGAATTGAAAGAGGAACTCGACGTCGCCAAGGTGCGCATCGATGCACTCGTGCCGGAGGCCGCAATACCGAAAGACATGCGGCCGGAGTTTGACGAACTCAGAGAGGAGATCGTCCGGCTAGGCGGGACGAAAAAGATCCGAGAACTGCTCGCAGCCGAAGAAAACACGAACCGCCAGGCCTTCATTCAGAATCGACGTCTCGTGGTCACCACAGCATCGAGAGTGCTGAACGATCCCCTGTTTAATCGCGTCCGATTCGATATCTTAATCGCCGATGAGGCGCCATGGATCGCAGCGGCCCCGTTGCTCGGCGCCGCCGGGCTCGTCCACGAACGGATCGTGATCAGTGGTGATCGTCGCGACATCGCATCGGCCGGACTGTGGGCCTCACGCGAGTCAGAGCATCGGCAATCGAAGCCGCTTGCTTGACGGGGACCTCAATAATTCAGGATAATCCGTGACTCACCTTGATGTGCCGAAGTGGCGAAACTGGCAGACGCACTAGATTCAGGGTCTAGCGCCCGCAAGGGTGTGCGGGTTCAAATCCCGCCTTCGGCACCATCTTCTTTCCTCTCTCCCATCAAGGGCTTCCCGCGTCTCAGCGCCCTCATGGCTAACACCAGTTAACACCTGCCCTGGAATCTTTTCGGACTGAATTGTCAAGTGAGCCTGCTTAGGAGGGGCAGAACGCGGTTCAAATTTCCTTCGGATCTCGGTGCTGACTCACAGATCAGAGGTCATGGGGAAGCCGGTCGAGGGCACCTGGATCGGGTGGAAAATGGAATGGAAATCGGAACGCTCCGATGATCCGAAGGATCGCCTCGCTAGTGAAACGAGTGGGTGGGAAGCCGAAGCTCGACCACGCAGTTCTTAAATCGTATAGCTCCGGCCATCGGCGAAGAAGAGCGGCGCCTCTCTTCTAACAGGATGCTGAAACAGTCCGCCAGCGGCGTTCTCGCATCGCTCAGAGGCTCAACGTACCGAAGCGTACGCCTTGCCTCTTCGCTCGCTGCGGCCTTGCTGGACGGCATTTTTGAGCATCCTGCGAGTTGTTCATGTGTCAACCCCACGCGTAAGAACACCGCGGGATTTGAGCGTCAATTGAGTTTTTCCGCAGCCTGCTAAATCATTCCCATCAAGTTCTCCGTCATGGTTGTGGTCGCTCTTCTCTTGGTTCGGTTCTGGACCTATCTCTTGCTCCTCTGAGCTGTCGCTAAGGCTTGTTGGGCAAGAGGTGCCATCACAGCATACCCATTGTCGTTTGGATGGAGTCCATCATCACTCAGTTCATCTCTCAAAAAACCTTTTTCATCTATCATCGCTGAATGGTAATCCAAATAGGTGTGACCGTTTCTTGCTGCATATTCTTTTATCCATTCATTAAGTGCTTTGATTTGATCAGGAGATCTGTGCGCGGTCCTGATGATTTGCTTTCCATCTTTGTCCCTCTCATAGTCACTGACGGGTAACAGCGAAGATAAGACGACGATAATGTCATTCGCGCGAGCCAGTTCAGCCATAGAGACGAGATTATCTGTAATAGCTTGGAATGTGGTCGGCCTTGTAATGCCCGCAACGTCGTGTACGTTGGCAAATTTGATATCGTTTGTACCTGCGAGGATCACTACAACGCTGGGCCTTAATGCAATCACATCAGATCGAAAGCGGCAGAGAATCACACTCGTGAGCTCGCCACTGATGCCTCGATTGATGTAGGGCTTGCCGAGGAAGAACATCCCAAACCCATGATCAGCCCACAGGGCTGTGATTGAATTGCCATGGAAGACCACGCGAGTTTCGTCCTTGGTTGGCAAAGGTAGCTTGGCGTTGGACTCGCGAAAGGTCGATAGAGAGGGACAATCTTTACGTCTAGATTCCAGCTGGGCAGCGACAGCATTAGCCTCCGCGTCGCCCCGTGACTGTAGAGTGCAAGATTGAATTGATGCGGCAGCAGTCGATAGAAGCAAGATGGAAAAAAGGGTGAATAATTTTGACAAGGTCAAGCTCCCAATTCTCTGGGCGGTTTCAATGACCAAGTGCAAAAAGCGCAGCATGATACTGCCTGAAATCGAACGCGTCCGGTGTAAACAGCTCAGCGGGACACTTGAAGCCTAGCGACTTGCGTGGCCGGGTGTTCAGTGTCCAGGCAATGGCATC
>JBBRRK010000106.1:0-13176 GCA_038200765.1 Nitrospirales bacterium | reverse complement strand
CATCTGGTCCGTCAGATCCCCCTGGGCCAGGTTCCCCAATACCCGCTTGGCTTCGCCCATAAACTGTTCCGTCTTCGCCGCTTGCTCCCGTTCCTTCACCACCTTTGCCTGGAGCTGCGTCCCCATCTCGTTGAAGGCCTGCGACAACTTCCCGACCTCGTCCGTCGTCGTCACTGTTGCGCGCGCCGCGAGGTCGCCGCCACCGAGGTTCTGCGCAGCCGTAATCACGTTGGCCAGATTTCCGGACAGGACCCGGGCGATCGCCCAGCCCAAGAGGAGTCCGATCACAATCGCCACCACCGTTCCGACAGCCAGCGTGAACAGGGCATTTGCCGCAGTCTCCCGTCCTTCGGCATTCATGTCCTTGGCGACATCTTTGACCGTGGTGATCAACTCATTCAGCGCAGCAATGGTCGCTTCCATTTTCGGCCCGGAATTTTGGATCGTCATGGTGCGGGCCTTGGCCCGGAGCGCTTCCATGTCCCCCTTCGTCGGTGCATTCCAGGCTTGCTTCAGAACGTCATACATGCTGTCGCTTGAGGCCACGTACAACGCATAGGCGTCACGAAACTTTTGGAGATCCTTTGTCTCATCTCTGCCGGTTTTCGAGACCCGAAGGACGGTCGCCGCATAGGCTTCCAGCGGCTTTTTGACCGACTCAGTGATCTCTGCATCTCGCCCAATCACCTTCTCAAACTCCTCTTTGGTGGAGGCATCAAGTGCCAAGAAGTCGTTACTACGTGTCCGGTTCAGATTGCCCGCGACACTGGCCAGGTCGGTTCCGGCCACGGTGTAATCCTCATACACCACCCGCATACTTTCACGAACTGACAGCAGTCCCTGCCCGGCGACCCACCCCATCACAGACATGATCACACCCATCAGCGCGAAACCGATCATCAGTTTCCACATCGTCTTGAGATTCCCAAACCAGGTCAACATGATCTATTGCTCCCTTCGATGAATTGTTCTTCGCCCATCAATCTTTGCGAGCACTCAACCCGCAACTCGGTACCAAACAAGATCTCCGTCTTTGCTATCGGGTGACGATCACGTATCCCATCTCCTCACGCTACCGCGACCGCTGCGACTTCCTGCAAATCGCTGTCGGACAACAAGCGGTCCATATCCAGCAACGCCACCAATTTGTCGCCAGATTTGCCGATGCCGTTGAGAAAGCTCACGTCCACCTTGGCGCCGAACTGCGGCGGCGGCTGAATGTCTTTTTTGTCGATATTGAGGACGTCGGACACGGCATCCACGACGAGCCCCATGATCTTCTCCTGAATCACCACGACGACAATCACCGTGAACAGCGTGTATTCGATGGTTGGCATCCCGAACTTGGTGCGCAACTCGATGATGGGGACGATGGTTCCCCGAAGATTGAGCACCCCCTTGATGTGCGGCGGCGTGTTGGGAATCTTGGTCACCGTCGTGTAGCCCTTGATCTCCTGGACGCGGAGGATGTCCACCCCATACAACTCGTCACCGAGCTGGAAGGTCAAGAACTGGCTCCCATCCGTGGTGAGCCCGATTTGCTGATTGATTTCCTTCGTCGAGATTTCAAGCGTTCCTGTGGCCATCGGATCCTCCTATGTGAAGCGTCGTTCGTTCGGCATCGTTCGTGAAACGTGAAGTGTCTCCGATGCGTGAAACGTCGTTCGTGAACCGTAAAGCGCAAGAGCCGTGTACTGTTCCCTCGCTTCACGAAGTACGCTTCACTCTCTGCTGCGCTTCACGATCTTCGGTTACACCGCCACCGCCGTCCCTCGGCGCGCGATCTCCAGCAAGCCACGGACATCGAGAATGAAGCCGACCGTGCCGTCGCCCAAGATGGTAGCGCCGGCGACGCCGTCGACTTTACGGAAGTTCTGCTCCATGCTCTTAATGACGACTTGCTGCTGCCCTAAAATTTCATCCACCATCACCGCGACGTGCTCTCCCTCTGTTTCCAGGATCAAAAGAATCGCCTTGGTGGGCTCGGTGTATTCCGGCTCCAGGGAGAACACCTCGTACATGCGCATAATCGGCAAATACGTGCCGCGCACATTGATCAGTTCGCCCTTCCCCACGACGGTCTTGACCGATTCTGCCTTCGGCTGAATCGATTCCAGAATGGAGAGCAAGGGCACGATATAGGTTTCTTTGCCGACGCGGACGGTCATGCCTTCGATGATCGCGAGGGTGAGCGGCAACTTGAGGGTGAAGGTCGTACCTTTCCCCGGCACCGTCTTGATACTGACCGCGCCGCCCAAGCCCTCAATGTTCCGCTTGACCACATCCATGCCGACGCCGCGGCCCGATACGTCCGTGACCTTTTCCGCGGTAGAAAACCCCGGCTTGAAGATGAGGGGCCAGATCTGATCGTCCGCAAGCTTCTCCTGCTCGCCAACGAGTCCCGACTTGATCGCTTTGGCCAGAATCTTGTCCCGATTCAAGCCTCGCCCATCGTCTTTAACCGTAATGCAGATGCTGCCGCCTTCGTGGAAGGCGTTCAGGTGAATCGTGCCTTGTTCGTCCTTGCCGGCGGCGAGCCGTTCTTCGGGTTGTTCCAACCCATGGTCGGCTGAATTCCTGACGAGGTGCGTGAGCGGATCGGTGATGGACTCGATGACGGTTTTGTCCAGTTCGGTTTCCTCGCCGGAGAGGACGAGCTGAATTTTCTTGCCGGCTTTTCCCGACAGATCTCTGACCAGCCGGGGAAACCGGCTGAAGGCGCTGCCAATGGGCAACATGCGGATGCCCATGACCCGTTCCTGGATTTCACGCGTGTTGCGTTCGAGTTGCGCGACCCGCTCGAGTAGCACCGCCAATTGCGACATCTCAAAGCGCGTGCTCAGATCGCTGAGCATCGACTGCGTAATGACCAACTCGCCGACAAGGTTGATAAGTTTGTCGATCTTGGCGGTGTCCACGCGAATGGAGGCGGTGTCGGTCCCCTTCTTAGCAGCATGGGCCGCGCTCTCTTGCTGCTTCTGAAGCGCCTGGGAGATCTGCTGCGGGGAGGCGGCATGTTGTTCGATGAGGATCTCGCCGACGCGCTTTTGCTGCGCGAGTGCGTGGTCAAGCGTTTCGCGCGAGACAACCCCGCTTTCGACAAGAATCTCGCCGAGGGGCTTTGGCAAATCGTCGGTCGAGGCGCTCGTCTCTCGTCTCTCGTCCTGCGCTTCACGCTTCACGCTTAACGCTTCACGTTTCTCTGAGGCCGGAGCCTCCATCCTCGAACCTCCACCCTCCAACGCCCCCGCCTCACGTTCTTCAATGGTGAGAGTGCTGTCCTCCCGGATAAATTCAAACACACCTTCGACGACCTCTTTACTCTTGGTGGTCTCCAGCGAGAGGGTCCAGGAGAGATAGCACTGTTCGGGGTCCATGCCGACCAGATCCGGCAAATGGCTGCTGTCCAGTTGCACGCCGCTGACGGTTCCGAGATCGCGCAGTTCTTTGAAGATCTGCTGAGGGTCCAGTCCACGCTGGAAGAGACAGGCCGGAGGTGTCCAGGCAATGGTGTATCGATGGAGAGGCGACGGGTTTGACGCTTGGGGCAAGGGGGCGGTTGAAGAAAGAGAGCCTGAAATTGCAGTCAAGTCCGCGGGGGGAGAGGAACCGGTTTCCTTCTCAACCGTCGCCTCATCCTTGACCTGTATGCCGACGGTGGAAGCTTCTGCCAATTGCACTTCCAGCGGATGCACCATGGCCTCATCCACCGTCGTTTCGTTCTGTGCGGACTCAATCAAGGCCTTGAGGCAATCTGTGGATTTCAGCAACAAGTCCGTCATCGGCTGGGTGACCTTGATGCGGCCGTTCCGGAGCTGGTCGAGCAATGTCTCCATCTTATGGGTGAACTGCGCGACGGCCGTGAAACCCAACATCCCCGCAACGCCCTTGATGGAGTGGGCAGAGCGGAAAATTTTGTTGAGCAGATCGAGGTCGGCTGGACGCTGTTCGAGATCAAGCAGGCCGGCTTCGATCACCGCCATGTGCTCGGCGGCTTCTTCGAAAAAAGCAGCGTTAAATTGCGCGAAATCGTCGCTCATTCTTTGCCTCGTCGTTCGTGAAGCCTCTCCGATGCGTGAACGGTCGTTCGTGAAGCGTGAGGCGTCAGAATCAGAAACGGAATACGCTTTGCGAGATACGTGTGATGTTTTTTGATTTTCACGCCGGTAAGACTTTCTTCAATATTTTGAGAAACTGTTCCGGATTAAACGGCTTGACGATCCAACCCGTCGCGCCGGCCGCTTTCCCCGCGGCTTTCTTCTCATCGGACGATTCGGTGGTCAACATGAGGATCGGTGTGAACTTAAGCGCGGGCATTTTTCGGATTTCCTTGATCAATTCAAGACCGTCCATCTCCGGCATATTGAGGTCGGTGACGACCAACGCCGGCTTCGATCCATTCGAGAGCTTGCCGACCGCCTCTTTGCCGTCGCCGGCTTGCACGACCTGATAGCCGGCGCCAGTCAAGGTAAAGGTCACCATATCCCGCATGGTTTTGGAGTCATCTACGACTAACACTATCTGTGGCATACCGAATCCTCCCCGGCCAAAAATCCCAATGCTGTCGGCCCCTTAAAAGAGCGTGACGTTCTCATCTTCTTCCTTAGCGCTTGACGGCACCCGCACGCCGACGTGCTCGCGCCCCTCCATGGCATGCCGGTGCGCCGCGCGCTCCGTCTCCATGGTGTAACTTCGCTCTACTTCTTCGAGCAAGTTGAGCGCCTTCGCGAGTTCCGGGGCGGTCGGGTTCGCCACTAACGACTCCATATAGGTCTTCATCTGTAAGAGGGGTTGCATGACGTGTTCGAGTTTCTGCTTGGTGATGTCTTGAAACTGCATCGCCATGACGATGCTCGACACATCGGACGCCAAACCTTCGGCCTGACTCTTGACGTCCATCACGGGCTCCATCATGCGCGCGGATGAACCGGCATAGGCCGCCTGCTTCTGCGCCCGTTCGGAGATCGAGCGAATCTTGACGATGAGGTCCAATGCAGCCTGTTCGGTTTGCTCGATGACGGTCGTGATCTGCCGCGTCAACACCGGGATCAAGGGTATGGCATGGGACGCGAACTGCTCCCATGCATATTTGGTCTGTTCGAGTTGTGCGATCTGTCTCTGCATCGTGGTCTCGACTGCCTTTCGTTTGCGGCGCCACCAGAGGGTCGCGGCCATTCACAGCCCTACGCCAATGACCAACCCCCAGACGCTCCCCACCAGCGCTCGCTCCATGGCCTCCCTGCGCTGACGTATCAGTCAGCTGCCGACAAGTTCTCGGCAACCCACCAGCATCGCCTTCTGCCGGATCTGTTCGGAGAGTCCGACGACGGTCACTCGCCCGGTACGGTGGGCTGCCAACAGTATTTGCATACAGGAGCTGTCCATCTGGTGCACGTGGGAGAGATTCAGACTGACCGGCCCTTCCTGGGACAGCAGGGTCACCAGACTGTTCCGAAACTCCGTCGCTTCAAATATCGTCAGATCGTTCGTGGGGGGGTCAGTCGAATCTGCTCTCTCCATCGGATCCAACCTCCTGCCTCGCGCCCGCACAAGTCTTAAGCAAAGAACAGGCCATCATAGTTCTCTTATCGGCAACGGCTAGCCAAACATAAGCGTTCAATTCGATTGCCGGTTAAGAAAGAGCCTGTCATACCGATCACCGAGGCGTAGAATTCGAGGGGGCGATCTGTCCGGCAACCGGTTCAGGCCCTCTCACAGCATCCATTTCGACGAACCCGGCACTTTTTTCCCTGTCGACCAGTACCGGAGTTGCCGCTTGCCGATCCGGCGAGGCCGCCGGCTTGCGTTCCAAAATGACGATTTCTACCCGCCGATTCTTCGCGCGATGTTCCGGCGTCGTGTTGTCGGTCACAGGGCGAGAATCGCCATATCCGACGGCCGACAGGTTGTGATTCGGCACCCCGTACAGTTCGCTCAAGGCGCGTACGACCGTCACCGCTCGGATCGCCGAGAGTTCCCAATTGGACGGAAAGAGCGCCGTATGGATCGAGACATTATCCGTATGGCCCTGTACCTTGATTTGGCGATCGAGTTCTACCAGCACCTCGGCCAGCGCCTGGACAAACGGCAGGGCCTCGGCACGAAGCGTGGCGGCCCCGCTCTCGAACAACACCAACTCAGGCAGCGACAGAACGATCGTGCTGTCTCCCGGCTCAGTCACGTGAATCGTCTCGATCGGTACGGGCGTCTGGAGCGACTTCAGGGCCTGACGCAGGCGTCTGACCGCCACATCCCTTGTGGGAACCGCATTGGGCACGATGGTCGTCGGCTTGTTGTTGCCGACTTGAAACGGTATCGGGGTGGCCGGCGGACTGACGATAGGATTCAAGGCCGCTTTAATCGACTCGCTCACCGTTCGGAACTTGCCCTCGTTGACCGAGGAGATCGAGTACATGACGACGAAGAAGGCAAAGAGCAGGGTGATGAAGTCGGCGTAGGACACCAACCAGCGCTCGTGATTTTCATGTTCTTCGTGTTTCTTCTTCGACATAGGCTCTTTTCTTTGGGCGAGAGACGAACGACACGTTACTTCTTGGTTTCTTGCGTCCGCTTATTCAGGGGCAAGAAGCTCTCGAGTTTCTCTTGCAGCATCCGGGGATTATCGCCCTGAGCCAGGCCGACGAGCCCCATCACAATGACGTTGCGCGCAGCAGACTCTTCTTTGATCTTGAATTTGATCTTGTTTGCAAAGGGAAGAAAAAAGAGGTTCGCGGCGCCGACCCCGTAGACAGTGGCCACAAACGCCACCGCAATGCCGCTGCCGAGCTTCGACGGGTCGGCCAGGTTTTCCATCACGTGGATCAACCCGAGGACCGCGCCGATAATCCCGACCGTCGGGGCATACCCACCTGCGGCCTCCCACACTTTTCCCGCCAGAATACCCTGCTCCTCATGCTGCTCTACTTCAATCTCAAGAATCTCGTGGACCACTTTTGGATCGGTCCCGTCCACGATCAACTGAACACCCTTACGGAAAAACGGATCCTGGATGTCTTTCAGTTTTCCTTCCAGCGCCAGAAGACCCTGCTTTCTGGATACATTGGCCAGTTCAATGATCACCTTGATCGTGCCCCCGACATCGTGACTATGGTTCCCGAACACCAGGCCTAAGCTGCCTACGGACCTGATGACGACGGACAGGGAGTTTTGAACGCAGACCGCCCCAATCGTTCCACCCATCACGATGATGAAGGCGGTGAGCTGCATAATGGAACCGAGATGCCCACCCTCCAGGATCTGGCCTCCGATGATCGCCCCGAGTGCAAGGGCAATCCCTACGATGGTCGCGATATCCACGGTGCCTCTTCCTGTGAGTTGAACGTGACCCTGTCGGGGTAAGAGGTAACGGGGTGGAAGGGAGCCGCATATTGGGACGGGGTAGCGGATGGGGATAGTCGGGATAAAGGGGTAGTGGAGTAGAAGTTGCCGACCGTTATCCCCGGTACCCCTTTATTCCTTTACCCTCTATCCTCCCCGTTCCCTCCCCTATACCCCCCTTACCCCTGTCAGCTGAATCCGAACTTTCCGAGAATGTCGTCCACCAAGTTCTGTTTCATGGAGCTCGAATTCGACGCTTCTAATTGCTTCAGCATGTCGGTGGCATCGGTCCTGACCTCCGGCGATTCTCCCTTGCCCTTGAGTCCGAACACGACGACGAGTTCCAGCAACTTCCGTTCGACATCATGGATGATGACCGTGAGTTTCTTGACCCGCTGCGCCACGAGATCCTGAAACGACAACGCGGTCATGATCTCGATCAGCCGCTTGTCGTCTTGCGCCAAGCACTTTATGGATTCGGTGATCGCGCAGACGAGACAGCTCCCGGTCTGGCCTTTCTTCAGCGTGTCGCTGGCCTTGGTCAACGTCCCGGCAAGACGGTCCCGGCTGTCGATAAGTTGTCGATCATCTTGCGCCACGAGTTGCTGGGATTCGCTGAGCAGGCAGGCGAGACAGGGCGAATGTTGCCCCTTGGCCAACACCGCGGCGGACTGCTTCAGCATGCCGAGGATGAGCGCATGATTGTCCTGAAGCTCTTCCGTCAGACGCATGACCTCGAGCGTCCCCTCCTCCGTCAGTTTCGTGAGCCCTTCGAGATGCGATGCGGCTTGAGGCAGCTGACCCGACATCGTCGCGATAGGCGCGCCCGCGTCGTCGAGTTGACGCAACATGGTGTCGAGGGATCGCGCCAGCTCGCCGAGTTCCGAATACAGGTGGCCATTCGTGTCCTCCATAAAATGCTCCTTACGGGAAAATTTTGTTGATTTTTTCTTGCAGCGTTTCGGCGGTGAACGGCTTGACGATATAATTGCTGACGCCGGCCTTGACCGCCTCGATCAGATTTTCTTGCTGCGCTTCTGCCGTGACCATCAGCACCGGGATGGCCTTGGTCGCCTCGTCGGCGCGAATGGCGCGCAACATCTCGATGCCGGTCATGACCGGCATGTTCCAGTCCGAGACGACGAAGCCGAACCCCCCCTCTTTGAGTTTATTCAGGCCTTCCTGTCCGTTCTCGGCTTCCTCGACATTGATAAAGCCCAACTGCTTGAGAATGTTTTTGACGATCCTGCGCATCGTCGACATATCGTCCACAACGAGAATTTTCATATCTGGGTTAGCGGGCATCGGACGGTCCTCCTTCCGGTATTGGAATCGATGTCGATGAACGCCGCACCTTGAACAGGTGTGTCCGGCGTGCCATAGCGCGAGCGCTCGTGGGGCACATCCGCTCCGGTTGGTGTGCCGTCGGACGACATCCACCCGTTGCCAGATGCGCTATCCCTGCGAAGAGCGACTATGCATCCATTGATGGATGTCGAGGCGAAGAAAGCGCCAATGCTTCCCGATTTTGGAAGCCGGCAGCTCACCGAGACGCGCGAGTTTATAGACCGTCGACTTCGGTACCCGGAGGAACCTGGCTACGTCCATGACGGTGAGAATCTCGCTGTCCGTTGATGCCGCTTCACCTGCGATCGCCTGAGTTGCTGCTGCCATGCTGTTGTTCATAACGGATGTATTATCGGTCTGCCAGGAACAGAACTTAAGTGAGAGCAAGGACGCTCACGCAGCCACTCTCTTGAAGAAACGCGAGTAGGGGCATGGTAGAAAGGGCGAGCCGGGCCGATAGATGACGACGACGAGGAACATCCATGAATGGATTACAATGCAAACGAATAGACGCCCGATGTCCATCTTCTTGAGAGGGGCGCTCGCAGAAAGGCCGCTCGATCGCCGCCGGACGATAGAGGAAGGGCCAACACAGTCTGCCTATCGATTCTTTGGAGCATTGCAGGGAAGACATGACACGTGTTGGAATCAGCCGGCGGTCGCGCAGCCATGAGCCCGCATGACGCATGACGGTTCGTCGCGAAACGGTGAAGTCGCGCGCGACAAGCGCGAGGAGCGAGACTCGCGTGACGTGTGAACCCTGTCTCTGCAGTCACGATTTTCTCGCCCGTCTCGTTTGAGTCAGAGAGCGGCGATTGCAGCAGACGTGCTCATGAATCATGCGGGTTTGAGGATGGCACGTCGATCCACCGCACGTGTGGGGAATGGGAGAGAAACCCGCAGACCCTCAACCCGTTCGTCCGCGGACAAGGCCGCAGGCGATGAAAACGCCGTGGGCCTCGCTTCTCGGCTATATTGAGGATGCATTCGAAGCGAGGACGACGCTGACAGGCATGTTCAGCATCCTGCAGATTATGTATCCCGCCTGGCCCGTAGCCGTTCAGCCTGGGTCTGAAGAATGTAACGGATGAGATGTTCCTGATCGTTGGGGGCTAGCCCGATAAATTCGGTCCCAATGTCGTGGTCCAGGCTTCCTTTTCTCGTGATCGACCGGATGACCTGTGCCGTCGTACTGATCAGCGTGAAGGGTGGCAGCACCACCTTGAGGAGCAACCGGTCACCGACGGCAAAGGGCCGCGATGAGTGGAAGCTGATTCCGCCGACACTGAGATTGACGTCGGCGACCTGCGCAATGGGCACTCCGCCTGAATGCATCTGTGCAAGCGTCTTGATGATGACTTCCAACAGCCAATCCACTTTCATCATCCAGGGGAGCAGCGGCGAATGCGCCAGGTGTTCAATCTGCTGCGCAAAGAAGTCGGCTGCCGGTTTGTGAATCGCGTCCGCAATCGCCTGGTCGCTTGCCGGAGGCAGGCCGGGCGTAGAGACATCCTCCGAGTCTGTGACGAGCCGATATTCCAAGAGGAGACGATCGTCGATTCGAAGCCATTCCCGCCGGTCTTCAGATTGTGTTGCGCTGGCGTGCATAGGTGTGTGCATCGTCGAATGTTCTCTCATAGGATGCTGAAAAAGTCCGCCAGCGTCGTTCTCGCGTCGCTCGGAGGCTCAACGTACCGAAGCGTACGCCTCGCCTATTCGCTCGCTGCGGCCTTGCTGAACGGCCTTTTTGAGCATCCTGCTAACCCCCGATATTCTCGAAACTCGTGAATCGTATCTCGTGCTTCCATGGAATGTTCAATGCGCAGTCTCGATATTCAATTGAACATTCAACATTACACATTGAGCATTACGGCTACTGACGCTTCATGTGTGCTGCGCTTCACGAACGACGCTTCATGCGCACGCGTAACGGTCCGGCGTATGAATCACGACCCCATTACGTCCGCTACCCTTGGCGTCGTACAGCGCGGTATCGGCTGCGGCCATCCACTCGGACACCGCGTGTATGGCCCCATCCGGAAGCTGCGCGATGCCCATACTGACCGTGATCCTGACGCGGCCTCCGTCCGTATCGAACTCGTGGCGTCCGATCTGATCGCGCAGCCGTTCCGCCAGCACGGCAGCAGAGACGAGACTGGTATGGGGCAGCACAATCCCGAACTCCTCACCACCGCACCGGCCGACGGAATCGGTATCCCGCACTGCCCGATGCATCAACGCCGCCACGGCCTTCAGCACATCATCCCCTGCGGCATGCCCGAGAAGATCGTTGACGCGCTTGAAGTAGTCCACGTCGACCAATATGAGGGACGCTGGGGCGTGGTAGCGCCTACTCGCCTTAAATTCTCGCGCAAGGACTTCTTCAAATACGCGCCGATTCAGCAACCCTGTCAACCCATCGCGCGAGGCCAGCTCCTGCATCTGCTGGTGAATGGCGGCATTATGGAGCGTAAGGGAGAGCGACGCGCCCGCCATGGACAACAGCTGGAGATCGGATTCTGAAAAGGTCCCCTGCTCCCGTTCGACATGCAACAGTCCCTGTCTTTCCGGGGTGAAGGTCAGTGGGATCGACACGATCGAGCGGTCTGTCGTCATGGCACAGGTATACGGGAGATGCGCGGATCGTCCGGACAACGGACGGCCGTTTGACGTCGGACGCACAGGGACATGCGCCTGAGAAACCGGTACGGCGGCGGTCAATCGGCAGAGGAGATGCTCCCGCACTCGCTGCTCCTGGGACTCGTGCGCCGTGGATCGAATCCATGTCCAGACTCGAGAGGGATCGGGCCGGCTGAGTCCCATGACATCTACCGGAACGAGCCCCGCGAGGCCGCTAAACAGGGCTTGGACAATGTCCTCGCTGCTCAAAGAACCAGCCAGCGATTGCGTCAATCGATTGAGTAGGGAGAGGTTCATATTCCATTGCCGAAGGACATCCCGCTCCCCCGCCAAGGCGGCATTCACTGCTGTAAATTGTCCGGAAAGATCGCGCACGGCCTGAAATGTCTGGCGATTCATGAGACCCTTCTGCAATGAATCCACCACACATGAAGTGGCAACGGGAGCCGTCAAATAATCGAATGCGCCCTCTCGCAGGCATCGCGCGACCTGCCCGGCGCCGATCTCCGGCCCAATCAGAATCACACAGGCATCGCTTTCTTGACTGGCCAATCGATTCAATAACTCGAAGACAGGCTCGATTGCTGCACTCACTTCGCACAAGATGGCGTCAGGAGGTGTAGACCCAATTGCCGCATAAAGCGCCGCCGGCCTGGTGAATCGGCGAAGACGATACCCCGACTCTCCGAGACCCTTCCATACTCTCTTGCGATGAAAGGCGGCAGCTCCCATGACGAACAGGGAGGGCGATCGACTCTCTGCCGGCCGGCATGCGACGGCGCTATCGGGAAGGGAAACGGAATGGTTGGGATCGGTCTGTATGGTCATATCGGACGCTCCTTGTCCTGTTGACTCAGTCCATCTGGTATTGGACCCGTGTGGGACGGACCCTTGTGCTCTCGCGCTTGAGGCGAGATCGAAACACGATCGGCGGGCTCCCTGGTAGTCCTCTCCCCGGACACCTGTGTGCTCGGCGGTGCGTTCAACATCCGCTGATAGGTGCGAACCAGGTTATGAATCTGACTGAATTCGATGCCCATCGTATTTCCTCAGTGAGGCAGACGAGCTCAGCCTCTCGCGCTGAGAAACTCTGGGACGTCAGGTATTTCTGAGGCAGCGTATCCGTTCACGGCGCGCCCGCCCGTCCCCATATGCGCCAAGGTCGCTTCTGTCTGACCGATCCATCGCTGAATGTGAGCGCGATTCTGCTCCGCACGAGTGAAGGCCTGCCGCATCGCGTCGGCAAGACCACCCCATGCCGATTCTTCCCCTGGGGCGATCACCAGCCCCTCCCATTGAGACGAAGTCTGCGCCAGCACTGCCAGGGTCTGCTCAATGCCATACATGCAGACTTCCACGCGCTCCAAGTCTTGCCCCGCAATGGCCGATTCAGTTTGCTCCATCTGTTCGATGAGCGTCCGGTATTGATCTTCCATCTGCTGCAAGGGAATCATCTCGTTCCTCATTTCCTGAAACGCGTGAAACTCCTACGTCTGACGTTTCACGTTTAACGCCTAATCTGTCAGGCCTTGAGGGCAAGACGCGGAATTGAGTCGGTCTGCGTGTAGGCCGGGAGACCCGCCTGCCTCACGGATGGAGGCGGTGCCACGATCCCGGCATCTTTGGGCCTGTTCGCCTGTTCCGCCACCTGTCTCCAGGAACTATTGAGATCGGTCAACAACGTGCGCACCCTCTCCAACGGTTGAACCTGTTTCGCAAGATGTCCCTTCACCAACTCCTCATGCATATATAGATAGAGTCGGTCCAGATTGCGCGCAATCTCACCCCCCGCTTCGAAATTGAGCGACTTGCGCAATTCAGCGATGATCGCCAAGGCTCGGTACAGGGCGA
>JBBRRK010000105.1:0-13204 GCA_038200765.1 Nitrospirales bacterium | reverse complement strand
CCGCATGTTTTAGTCGCGCCCCTTTCTGGCTTTAAGAAAATCGGCGAAGTCTATAAGAAATAAAGGCGAAGTCGTAGTCGGATTAAAACACGGGTTCAAATCCCGTTGGGACCACCATCATTTACGCACTGCTCAAAATCCCCAGTGCCTAAATAGTGCTTTACCGCCTGCCCCGATACCTGGGGTTGGGCTGGAGCTTCCTGCGTATAGGACTCAAGGACGGTCATCGCCTTGCGAAGGTAGGCTGGCGCGAGATGCTGGTATCTGAGTGTCATGCGCGGGTCTTAGTGTCCTAACAGGATGCTGAAAGTCCGCCAGTATCGCTCTCGCATCGCGCAGAGGCTCGACGTTGAGGGAGGAACTCCTCGGAGGTCGGAAGCACTGGAGGGGCTTTTCCGTTCGCCAAGATCCGGTGAAAGGGCGAACGGCCTACACAAAGTGCGGCCTTGCTGGACGGTCTTTTTGAGCACTCTGGGGCTATTGAGGCCTCCCGGAGTATTTCACTACCTGACGCTGGAATCGGCCTTGCGGACAAGCGTGACGAAGGGATGAAGGAATGCCGGACAGACTCCTAGTCTCTCGCCAGGACGTCGGCAATTGCAGCAGAAGTGTTCATGGAAAACGCGGCTTGCTTCGTTTGACTTCCCCTTATCCGTGCTCCTAAAATTCCGCTCAAACTTGACGTCTGGTCGTTCGCGAAGGGTGAAACGTACAAGGTTTCAGAGGAAGCGCGCTCAGCAGCCCTACGTTTCACCTTTTTACGTCTTACCTTTCACCATTCTTGAGAGCAACTTTTTCGGTATCCTGACTGCGACAATATCACCGTGCGGACACGAAGGAGGTGATCTCTTGGCTGAAAAGCGGAAATACCGAGGCAAGGTTCCCCTGCATGACCAATATGGTCCGGAGGCGAAATATGCCGTTGAAGCGGAAGCGCTGCTCCCGACCACGAAGCATGAAGAAGAAATAGCCCGGGGTCTGGAAATAGGCCTACCAGGCGCCGATTCCATTCAAGACCGCCGGATTCCCACGTTCAGTCGGGGAGAACTCCCCCACTTCGCCGGCATCAACACGTTTGTCAAAGCGCCCTACATCGAAGACGTCCGTAAGTGTGGCCAATATGATGTGGCCATTCTTGGGGCGCCGTTCGATGGCGGCACGACCTATCGATCCGGCACGCGGTTCGGTCCTCAAGGTATTCGCAAGATCTCGGCGCTGTACGGATCCTATAGCTTTGAGCTCGGCGTGGATCTGCGGGAGTCCATTACCATGTGTGATCTCGGCGATGTATTCACCATACCTGCCAACATTGAAAAGACGTTCGATCAGGTCAGTAAGGCGGTCTCGCACGTGTACGCCAGTGGGGCGTTTCCCGTGGTGCTCGGCGGCGACCATTCCCTCGGCTTTGCGACCGTGCGGGGAATCGCCGAGAATCTTCATGGCGGCAAGCTCGGCATCATTCACTTCGACCGGCATGTGGACACGCAAGAGACCGATCTCGACGAGCGCATGCACACCACACCCTGGTTTCACGCGACCAACATTCCCAACGTGCCGGCAAAGAATCTTGTGCAAATCGGGATTGGCGGTTGGCAGTCACCGCGACCTGGGGTGAAGGCCGGACGTGAACGCCACACCACCATCATGACCATCACCGATTGCGTGGAGATGGGGATTGAGACGGCGGCCAAACGCGCGCTCGAGGTGGCCTGGGACGGCGTCGATGCGGTCTGGTTGAGTTTCGATGTGGATTGTTTGGACGCTGCCTTCGTACCAGGAACCGGCTGGCCTGAACCAGGCGGGTTTTTGCCCCGCGAAGTGTTGAAGTTTCTTCAGATCATCGCGGACAGCAAGCCGATCGCCGGCATGGAGATCGTCGAGTGCGCACCTCCCTATGATGCAGCTGAAATTACTGCCTTGATCTCTACTCGCGTCATCATGGACGTCTTGGCCTGCCAGGTGCGCTCCGGCCATCTGCCCAACCGGAAAAAGCCGTGAGCGGGATGGCTGAGATGAGGCGTCTCGCAGCACCGTGCGGGACGCCTCAGTGCACGTTCCTATTCCACGGTTTTCTCCGTGTCGATGAATTCACTCGAGGAATTCCTACGAACATGCGTGATCAGCACATAGAGCGTCGTGACACCGAGAATACTGCCCAAGACCATTGAGGATTGTGTTGATCGGGCTCCGCCATCCTCTACATGGTAGTTCGATGAACAGATCATGCCTCATCATGAGTCAGGATGTGCCGAGGGATTTCTCGGAATGCAGCTTCGTTGACGCCTCTGTCGTCGGTTGTGTATAAAGAAGGCGTCTTTACTCTCTTCACTTGTCTTGTATGGTAGGTAGACGTTTTATGGGTGCACGTGAATTCCACGACGGGGCGCAAGATGGACTTGAAGCGCTCGAGCCTCTCGACCCGGAACAGATCGGATCGTTCGACGGCCTGTTGACGGCAATGCGCAAGACCGCCTTCGGGGGCCGCAGAGTAGGCGAAGCCTATGAAGTACTGTGGGCGATGATCGAAGACCCCGATTGCTTCGTCGTGTTGACGCTGTCAGGGGCCATGACCATTGCCAAGATGGGCAAGATTATCAGCGCGATGATCGATCACGGGATGGTGCAATGTATTGTCTCGACCGGAGCATTGATGGCCCATGGGCTGAGTGAGTCAGTGGGGAAAACGCACTATCGGCACCATCCGTCGATGTCAGATCAGGAATTGTTCGAGAAGGGCTACAATCGGGTCTACGACACACTAGAGATGGAGTCTAACCTCAACTATGTTGAGCAAGTCGTTGCCCGAACCATGAAGCGGATGGATCAGGACCAATCGCTTTCATCCGAACTCTTCACTCGTGAGCTGGGGAAGACGCTCGCGGAAGAATATGACGGAACAGGTATTCTGAAAAGCGCCTATGTGAAAAACGTTCCGGTCTTCATTCCTGCGTTTACCGATTCCGAGATGGGGCTGGATATTGGCACTTGGGCCATGAATCGAAATCTCGACCAGGCTCGTGCACAAAAACAGGAGAACGGTGATCTTGAGGTGCTCCGCACCATTCTTTGCTCCCATCCTTCGTTCAATCCCTACCTCGACCTCAACAGTTATGCGAGCCATGTCATCTCGGCCAAGCGGCGTGGGATTTTCACGATTGGTGGGGGCGTGCCTCGCAATTGGGCGCAACAAGTCGGTCCCTACATTGAGGTCTGTAATACCAGGCTCGGCCTCAATGTCGAACCCCCTCGATTCCAGTACGCGGTGCGTATTTGTCCTGAGCCGGATCATTTGGGTGGATTGAGCGGTTGCACGTATCAAGAAGGCCTTTCCTGGGGAAAGTTTGTTCTGCCGGAAGCAGGAGGGCGTTTTGCTGAAGTGTTGAGCGATGCGACGGTTGTCTGGCCCCTCCTTATGGTCGGGTTGCTGGAGCGCCTTAAAGCAAAGCGTGCTCTTCGCACATGATGGGCACGTACCTCCTTCGCACAGTGGCTGCGGCGGGATTGCTCTTGCTCACGCAGCTGACTCAAGCTGGTGCTGGATCGATCACGGACGACGGACGAATCAGAGGGAGTGCGGACGCACCGATCACCTTGATCGAGTATTCCGACTTCACGTGTGGATACTGTGCGAAGTTCTTTCAGGAGACGTGGCCTCGGTTGCAGGCCAAGTATATCGACACGGGGAAAGTGCGGTTTCTCTATCGCGATTATCCTCGGTCGGACCAGGGAGTCGGCGTTGAGGCGGCGGTGGCCGCACGCTGTGCCGGAGCCCAAGGTCGATATTGGCCGATGCACGATCGCCTCTTCAGCGAACGAGGCCGCTTAGACTCGGGATCGTTCAAAGGGTACGCGAAGGTGATCGGCTTGGACCAGACGGTGTTTGCCAAGTGTTTCGACGAGCGACACTATCTCGAATCCATTTTCCAGGATCGCCAAGAGGCGAACCGGTGGGGCTTTCATGGCACTCCCGGATTCATTTTGATACGGACGGTCGGTGGACCGACCGAGAAAGAGCCGGCGATTGCGATTCCCGGCGCAGTCCCGTTCAACGATTTTGCCGAGGAGATTGATCGCATGTTGGCCACTGCCCCACGCTCCCAGGGAGAATCCACCGAGCCTCACGGATCGACGGCAGTGGCAGAGAACAGTCCATCCATCATTCACTAAGGATTACCTATGTCTGCAACACAATCGTTTTGGTCTGTTCCCCAACGCGAAGAGGAACCACCCTACTGGATGTGCATGTCATGCTTGTCAGAAGTGTTCTATCGCAAGGTCCCGATGCCTGATTGCCCGACGTGCCATGGTGTCTCAACCTATGAGGCCTTCACGCTTGAGGCGATTCGTGATTGGGGCACAGAGGATTTGGTCGCCAAGGCCGATATCGCCCAACAGGCTGCCAATATTGAGCCGGCTTCTGCAGCATCGGTTCATTCAGTCGACTAAGCCTTTACGATTCATGGGGCGTCTCTCGTGCAGGAACCACGTCCATTCTTGATTGGAGGTCTGTGGCAGCGCGGGGAGGCCGTGATACCCGTACGTAACCCATTTACAGGGCGGCTAATCGCTGAAGTATCGAGCGCGAGTTCCGCGGACGCCGATGCTGCGGTTCAATCGACGGTCGATGCCGCTGCTGCAATGGGGGCGTTGCCGTCCCACGCGCGCTATCATGCGTTGCAAAAGATCGCAGGTGGGCTCTATGACCGGCGTGAGGAATGTGCACGCCTGATGACGGCTGAATCCGGCAAGCCGATCACCGACGCAAAGCGGGAAGTCAGTCGGGCCATTCAAACATTTACCATTGCAGCTGAAGAGGCCAAGCGCATTCCAGGCGAGGTGATCCCTCTCGCCTGGACGCCGGGGACGGATTCCCATCTCGGCATTCTCCGCCGGGTTCCGATCGGTCCGGTGCTCGGAATCACTCCCTTCAATTTTCCCTTGAATCTTGTGGCCCACAAGGTTGCACCGGCTTTGGCCGCCGGCAACTCCATTCTCATCAAGCCGGCGCCACAGACACCCTTGACCGCGTTGCTCTTGGGCGAAGTGGTTCTGGAGGCTGGGCTTCCTCCCGGCGCACTCAACATCTTGCCTTGCGACAATACGGTGGCAGAACAGCTCGTCGTCGATCCCCGCTTTAAACTCCTGAGCTTTACCGGCAGTGCCGCCGTAGGGTGGATGCTGAAGGCCAAGTGTGGGAAGAAGACGGTGGTGTTGGAACTCGGTGGGAACGCGGGCGTCATCGTGGAACCCGATGCCGATCTGGATGTTGCCGCACAGCGTTGCGCGGTCGGTGGATTTGGCTATGCCGGTCAGACCTGTATTTCTGTGCAGCGAATCTTCGCCCATCATTCTATCGCGGATCTCTTCACCACAAAGCTCCTGTTGCAAGTCGCACGGCTGAAGGCCGGCGACCCGAGTGACGATTCCACGGTCGTCGGGCCGTTGATCGATCAGGCCGCGGTCCATCGTGTGGAGGCATGGGTTGGGGAAGCGGTGTCGCAAGGGGCGCGTGTGCTTCTAGGGGGCAAACGCATGGGCTCAGTGATGGAGGCAACCGTGCTCTCACACGTCACGCCCACGATGAAAGTTTCGTGTCAGGAAGTGTTTGGACCGGTGGTGACGGTGACCCCGTACCGAAACTTCGGCGAAGCCATCACGATACTCAACCAGTCCGACTATGGGCTCCAAGCTGGAGTGTTCACCCAGGATGTGAATAAAATTTTCCATGCGTTTCGGCACCTTGAAGTTGGAGCCGTGCTGGCAAATGAGATTCCGACGTTTCGCGCTGACCACATGCCGTATGGCGGCGTGAAGGACTCCGGGGTCGGGCGTGAAGGGGTTCAGGCCGCGATCGAGGATATGACTGAGCCCCGCATGCTGGTCTTGAACCTCAAACCACCTGCCTGGACCTAGCCTCCATATGTCATCAATGCGTCTGTTGCAATCGCCCAGGTTTGAGTGAGAGGCGCGGGGTCAGAGGCTAGGGGAGACCAGAGGAAATATTTTCCTCTTGCCTGGCTTCTGCGATTTCGCGGTGAACGGTTGCTGTAGGCTGAGGTTGTAATCAAGGTTGATCAACGTCGGACTTTTCAGCAGCCGGCTCGAGAATAAAACGTCGTAGGATATTGCGAAGCGGCACCGATCTTGGTACAACAGCGATCCTGTGCCTCGTGTGAGGTAGTACGGTGGGAATGCCTTTCAGCGAACGAAGCGCCCGTCACCCGATTGCTTGGACCAACTAAGGAGAAAAACGATGGTACCTACGCATATATTTCTGACGCGAGGCGTTGGAGTCCACAAAGAAAAACTGGCCTCCTTCGAGGAGGCCTTACGGAGTGCCGGCGTCGCCTATTTAAATCTGGTCACCGTGTCGTCGATTCTTCCACCGAATTGCAAAATTCTCCCGCGTGCGCGAGGCGAGAAATTATTGAGCCCCGGTGAAATTACGTTCTGTGTGATGGCGCGGTCGGAAACGAATGAACGGAACCGACTGATCTCCGCGTCGATTGGGTTGGCGGTCCCGACCGATCGTCGAACCTATGGGTATCTATCCGAACACCATGCGCATGGCGAAACCGATGAAGAGACGGGGGAGTATACGGAAGACCTGGCGGCGCAGATGTTGGCCACGACGCTCGGTGTCGAGTTCGATCCGGACATCGCGTGGAAAGAGCGGGAGCAAGTCTTCAAAATGGCCGGCAAGATCGTGCGGACCCAAAACATCACCCAGTCCGCTATTGGAAAACCCAATCGCTGGACGACGGTGATCGCATTGGCCGTGTTCATCCCAGAGGAAAATGTTCCGAAGCGGCGTCGGTAGCCCAGCTGCATGAGTATACGCCCATGACACTTCCCGCCGATTGGGAGGGCATCGACCAGAACTTTCTCGGTCTCGATGAGCCCTGGTGCCATCCCGATCAGGCGGGCGTCTACATCCTGCCTGCACCCTACGAACATACATCGAGTTATGTGCGGGGCTCCGATCGAGGTCCTTCAGCCATCATTGAGGCGTCCCAACAAGTCGAGTTATACGACGAAACACTCCAATGTGAGCCCTACCGAGAGTGGGGCGGAGTGGCCACCATTCGCTCTCTCGATCTTGACGGCAAAGTCGATCGGCAGGCGGTGGATGCGATCGACGCGTTTGTCACTCCCCACGTCGGCACCGGGCGGTTCGTCGTCACCTTGACCGGTGAACATACCGGAGCGCTTGGGGCCATCCGAGCCCATGCCCGTCGCTATCCTGATCTGTGTGTGGTGCAAATCGACGCGCATGGCGACTTGCGCAAAGCCTATCAAGGGAACCCCTATAGCCACGCCAGTGTCATGGCCCGTGTGGTCGACGATGGGTTGCCGCTAGTCCAAGTGGGCATTCGCTCCATTTCTCCTGAGGAGATCGATCGCATCAAGAGCACCGAACGAATTGCCACGTTCTTTGCCGCCGACATTCTTGACCAGTCCGGCCCCTACGAAGGCAAGGCCTCCCGCTGGGTTCCTGAGGTGGTGAAGGCCTGTCGCGGCCCGGTCTATCTCACATTCGATTGTGATGGGCTTGACGCGTCGTTAGTCCCTGCGCTCGGCACCCCCGAACCTGGCGGGTTGGGGTGGTACGACACGTTGAATCTCGTCACAGCCCTGGCCGATGGACCCGGTATCCTTGGGATGGATATCAGCGAGATTGCTCCAATCGAAGGGTTTGTCGCGCCTCAGTTTTGTATCGCCCGATTGATCTACCGCATGCTGGGGCGGATCAAAGCAGGCCGCCGCGTTCACTAACACGGGTTGCCACCCTGTGACCGATACTCTTCGCATCAATAAATTTTTCACACAGCACGGCATCTGTTCCCGACGGGAGGCCGATCGTCTGATCGAATCCGGTCGCGTGTCCATCAATCAGCGGACGGCCTGCTTGGGAGATCAGGTCGGTCCTGACGACGTCATCGCGCGGGATGGACAGGTGATTCCCTGGGGAACAGCCCCACTCTATATCAAGTATTACAAGCCAGTGGGTGTGACGACGACCAGTGAGTCGCAGGTACCGCGTAATATCATTGCGGAGATCGGCCATCCGGAGCGGATCTTTCCAATCGGCCGACTCGACAAGGACTCGTCCGGTCTCATCCTGCTCACGAACGACGGGGACATCGTGAACGAGATTCTGCGAACTGAGCATGGGCATGAGCGGGAGTACGAGGTGTCCGTCGATCATCCATTCGATCACACGTTTATTGACCGCATGGCTCAAGGGGTTGTCATTCTCGACCGTTCGAGCAAACCTTGTCGGGTTGAACGACTCGGTCCAGCCCTGTTCCGCATTATCCTCACCGAGGGGCGGAATCGACAGATCAGGCGCATGTGCCAAGTCTTGGGGTATCGGGTGCTCAGCTTGCATCGTGTTCGGATCATGCATGTGACACTTGACGGGTTGGCCCCAGGAAAATGGAAACCGCTCACAGGAGAGGAACGTGCGCAGCTCTTTCAAGCGGTTGGACGAGGCAACAGCCAAGGGTGATCAGTAGGTAGGGAAACCCGGAAGGGGACGACACAGGACGACGTGCCGAGCGCGGGCGTTACCGGGCTGTGAGGCAAGATGGGATAGTGGCAGGGATCAATCTTGGACTCTTCCGCTAACGGTCTTTAGCCCACATGATTCATGCGTGCTTCTGCTGTAATCGCGGATTCGCCGCGCGATGAGCTTTCATCGGGCAGGCCAGAGACAGATACTTCCATTGACAAACACATCATTGAAACTCACACTAGCCCGCGTATCATCCACGGAGAGCAACTCGTAGTATGGTCACCACATGGTGGAGCCCCCAACTCAATGCCTTGATTGGCAGTCTTGTCGTCGCAGTAGGTGCGTGGCTGGCGTGGGACTCGCTTCCAGCCTGGGGAGTCTTTCTCATTGCTGGAGTCGTCGCAGGATTTCTGATCTGGCAGGGGCGGACGATTGGATTGGTCTGGGCTTGGGCGACCCTGTTGCTTGGCCTGGAGAGTCTTGTCTGGCCCATCGTCACAATGGTTCAGGTCCGTTCGATCACGATAGAGCCGACCGACGAACAATTGGGGACGATGCTCTCAGCCGCTCTGATGGGACTCGTTTCGGCGGTCTTTTGGATTACGTTTTCCTATGGGTTCTTCAAGCGAGCCCGCCAGCCTCTCGCCGCCTCACCAACCGATGCCACCGAGAGCCATCCACCGACGCCGTAATCAGGGCGCTCACGCAGGAACAGGTAACACCTACCACATCTCGATCGGATCGACGTCAATATCGAACTTGATGGCCCGTCGCTGATACGTCCGCTCCATATCCTTGACCGTGATCCGCACCACGTCGAGTCCTACTTCTCGTTCGGTCGATTTCACAAGAATGTGCCACCGATACCGCCCCCGGAGTTTCGGCACTGGAGAGGGAACTGGTCCCAGAACCGTGAGTCGGTCGGGCCGATCAATCGATTGAACTGTCGAAGGGGTTGTTACCGTGGACATCTGCCCGGTCATGGCTGGTGAAGAAGCGCAGGCAGTGAGCCGAACCACCCACGCTGTAGCAGCATCTTGAACCATCTTCTCGTTGGTCCCCGATACAAGGAGGGCAATCAGACGGACTACGGGTGGATAGCCCAATGCTGTTCGATGGGACAGCTCCTCCGATATAAAGACGGATTCGTCGTTCTGAGCCACAGCTTGAATGGCATGATGGGACGACAGATGGGTTTGTACGATAACCTGACCGCCGGCCCCTGCCGGATCGGCGAGACTGATCGCGTCGAGAAGCATATGATAGGTACGTTCGGCGGATCGGAAATTCGGCACGCTGAGTCCTGCGTCTGCCTGCACAATTCCAACGAGGCCCATCGTCGGGAGAGGGCCTCGACGTAACAGCAGCTGTGTCCCGACGATGATATCCCACTCCCCTTGCTCGACCTTCCGCCAGAGGGCCTCGGCTTGTGTAGGCCGCCGCAGGGTATCTCCATCGAGCCGAATGACTGTTGCATGAGGAAACCGTCGCTTCGCCTCCTCCTCCACGCGCTCTGTACCCTCCCCGATGAACTGCATCCGAGGGCCGGAACAGGAGGTGCAGGTTTCGGGAAGGGGTGTCACGCCTCCGCAGTAGGAACAGAGCAGACGACTAGTCTGCCGAGAGTACATCAGTGCCACACGACAGGCAGGGCAGCGGGGAATCTGGCCGCAGTCGCGACACACGAGGGCGCCGGCATAGCCCTTCCGGTTGAGAAACAACAGGACGCCGGCCCTACGACTGATCGCTTGCTCGATGGCCTGAACGAGCGGGTGGCTCAGTACTGTGCCTCGACCATACTCGCGTAATTCAACGACCTGTATGTTCGGTCGCGCATCAGACGGCATGGGCTTGTGGACAACGATCCCTCGTGGCTCCACTGCTGCTCTGATCTCAAGAGAGGGGTGAGCAGAACTTAGGACCAGCACCGCCTCTTCACCCTGCGCCCTCAGCCAGGCCACATCCCGCGCATGGTAGCGTGGTTCTTGTGGTTCTTTGAGCGCTGGATCTTCTTCTTCCTCGACCCAAATCGCCCTGAGTGAAGTCAAGGGGAGAAAAATCGCCGACCGGGTTCCTACGACCACGCGAGTAATCTGTCGCTGAATCTGATTCCACATTTCAGCTTTCAGCTGGTCTGAGAGACCGCTATGGAAGCAGACCGGGGAGATGCCACTCTGATCATGGCGGATTAAGTCGGCAATCCATTGGGCCCGTTCTGCCTCGCCAACGATGATGAGGATTGTGTGGCCACTATCGAGGACTAGGCGGACGGTCTGCTGTAACAGGATCAATCGATCGGTCCAGGAAGCCTGCATCAAAACCCGAGTGGATCCTTGGCCTCTCAACGCCTCAAACAGTGGTTCCCCCCACGACATTGCTGAGGGAGGAATGAGCGGCACGGTACCACCGAAATCACCCTGGTTCGTCTGTCTGGTTGGGCGGGCGAGAGGTGCCGTCGAAGTAGGCGGTAGGTCCTGGACCTTCACCACCCATTCACGAGCTTCGAGATCGTGCAACAATTCGGGAAGGCCAGGATTGCGAGACGACCGGCGAAGTCCTGAAGGCTTTCTCCCGAGACGTGTGAGCAGTGCTCGCGCCTTCACTGAGCAGGTCTCCCGAGTTGCAAGTGCGGTTCGCCCTTGTTCCGTCAGTTCGTAGTGGTGAACCTGCGTCGGTGGTTTGGGTTTCGGAGGCAACACCAACCTGAGACATTGTCCCCATGGCGCAACATACTGTTCGGCCACTTGCCGTGAGAGCTGGAACAGGTTCAAGGACACATCTGTTGCAGCCCCCTCCGGGAGCAACGAGAGAATTTCCTTGAGGCGTGCTCGATCAAAACCATGAGGAAGTACGTGGGAAACGGCGGTCACCGCTCCTTGGAGGATCGACCGTCCAAAGGGCACGAGTACGCGATGTCCAATTCGCAGCGTGGGTCGGAGTGACGAGGGCACGGTGTAGGTAAATGGGCCTGCCAGATGCCGCGGGACAATGACATCTGCGAAGAGGGTCTCTGGCTCTGTGTGTGAAGGGAGTGCCTGCATCGAATTCATGCGGCATTGTAGCAGCACAGGAAAAGGGGGAACAACGAGAGAGAATGAACGGAAGTGTTCTGAAGGGGGATCGGGGAGGGTTGACGATGACTCATCAACCCTCCGCACGATACTCGATAAATTTACTGTGGAGGGGTGACCGGAGCAACAGGGATCTGATCTGAATTGCCCTGATCGACTGCAGGAATCGTCACCGAAGCAGAATCCCCAGGGACAGATGAGGGATTCCCCGTGGACGAATTAGTTGGAGCCGCTGGAACCGTCTGGTCCACTGCGGAAATTAGATCTCCGCTTTCCGCTGAGCTGAGACGGGACAAGTTGTATCCGGTGTCGCTGGTCTCAATTGGCTTCGTCGCCTGCTCAGGCTGTTCCTTGGATGACTCGGATGAATAGAGCACGATGTCCACACGACGATTCTTCTGCCGACCCACTTCGGTCGCATTGCCGGCTATAGGCTTCGTATCGCCATAGCCGACTGAAGAGAGCTTCACCGAGTCGATCCCGCCATTCTCAATCAAATAACGAAGGACAATCCCCGCTCGAGCTTTCGACAAGTCCCAGTTCGTCTGGTACATCGACTTGAGCGAAGGACCAATTTTCGTGTTATCCGCATGACCCTCGACTCGAATCCATCGATCGTCGGCAGTGGTCTTGAGATGGACAATCAGTTCATCGAGCGTCTGATAGCCCTCTGACGTGATCGTGGTTTCGCCCGATTCAAACCGAAGCTGCTTCATCGAATCACTAAGGCTGATTCGTGTTTCGCCATAGGCATTCTTGACTTGGAGCTTGCTTAAAGAAGGAGCCACAGCAGGGGAGACATGCAGAGACTGCTGGGGGGATTGAGAGATGGGCAGGGCCTCAGGAGCATGACCTTTCACCCTGAAGCGATCGCCCTTGAGGATGCGGGAGATCGACTTTGTGATCAACCCCGTGGCCGTTCTATCTTCTAGGGACAGGACTTTCAATTCGCCTACAACTCGTTGCGGAAGGCTCCCGCCCGACCGAAGCAGCTCCATTCGATCCCCAGGCCTGACCCCATCTTCCCGTCCTCGGTCCAGATAGACGATATTCCCTTGCGCCACCATGTTCATGATGCCCATGTTGGACTGGAACTCCACGACCCGTCCCTCCGCATCGCCTGCGGAAGGTTGGTCAACCTCTGGCCTCTCGTCAGTCGGGACTGCGAACTTCATGATCGGGTCTCCCGGCGATACCGGTGCGTAGGCCCGCAGGATTTGAACAGTGGGCAAGTCCTTGTCGATGTGGGTCACCTGAACCACCGCGAGTCGGTTGACCAAATAACCCAAGTATTGACCAGTAGTAGGATGGAATACTTTGTGTGCTCGTCTGTAAATCGTGAAAAGATCTCCGAGCGCGACATCGCCGGGATTCTTCAATCGGAGATACAAGACGTCCCTGCTCCCCAATATCATATGATCTCCGGTGGTTTGATTGTCACCGGTAATCAGATTCACGAATCCATCTTGTGGCGTCGATAGCTGGATAGAGCCTGCGGCATAGGCCATGGCAGGTTCTCCGAATCGGATCGAATTGACGTCGTCGGTTGCCCAGGCGAGAGGAAGGAGCGGTGTAGCCAAAGTCCAGACCATGAGAGAGACGACAGATGTCATTG
>JBBRRK010000104.1:0-13219 GCA_038200765.1 Nitrospirales bacterium | reverse complement strand
AGCTTGTCGAAGAGGACACGCGCTTGTGGGGCATGGCGCCTGAGCGAGGCGCGAACGGGCTGCCACATGTCCATTGCGCCGAGTTGGATGCGTGCCGTTTTGTTGGCACCCAGCGCGGCAAAGAAGAGGTCCATGTCGGCTACGGTGCGGCCCTTGCCGCCGACCCAGATTGGTAAAATAAAAGGGGTCGGGAGTCTTTGTTTGCGGAACCATTCCCGGCGCGTTCCGCCCAGGCTCTCCCCGCACCTCCCCCATTGACCTGCTCCAGGCATTCCCTATTCAATAAATCTCTTCCACCGAACCACACGACTTCGCCTGCTTCGTCTTGAAACGTCGCTCAGCACAGTGCTAACAAGACCGTCACCACTGAGCGACGGAGTAGAAAGCACATGAACTGGGATGAGTGCTATCAAAAAGGCGAGGTGCCTTGGGATAAGGGCGCCCCGGCGCCGGCGATGAAGCAGTATCTGGCGCGCCATACGGTGGGCGGGCGCGCACTGGTGCCGGGCTGCGGCCGCGGGCATGAGGTGGCGCTGGCGGTGGAGCACGGGCTGGATGCGACGGGGCTGGACATCGCGCCGACGGCAGCGGCGGAGGCGCGCGCGGTATCCGCATCTGGCGATGCGCTTCGTGACAGGCAATTTGTTCGATCCGCAGACAGAGATGCGCGGCGTCTATGATGTGGTGCTGGAGCACACCTGCATGAGCGCGCTGCCTCCGGCGATGCGCGCTGACTACCGGCGTGGCATCGATCTCACGCTGCGGCGCGGAGGCTTACTGATCGGGGTGTGGTTCATCAATCCGGCGCTCGATCCGGGTAAGGAGGGGCCGCCCTTCCCCTTCAGCGTGACTGATCTGACGGCGCTCTTCGCAAAGGGCTACGAAATCGTCGATGATTATGTGCCGGACGTGGCCTTTCCCGGTCGCGAGGGCCGGGAGCGCGTGCGCGTGCTGCGCCGTGTGTGAGAAGATTAGGGTGTCAGGAATCATTTCCCGGCGCGTGGCGAGCCGGCTCCTTCATCGCCCTCTCCTCACACCAAGAAACCCGGCTGACCTGACAAAGCAGAATGTTCCGATTGCCTGGTCCCCTGTTCTCTTGCGCATGGGGGTCTCGCTTGGTAGAGTGACGAACATTACCATCGCAATAGTCCGGGATCGCGCCTTTCGTCTTCCTGCCTCGTGACGTACACCCCGTTCCCGTCTATTGCCCTCATTATCATTACCGAAAGGAGGCTCTCCGATGACCGAACCTGTGTCGAATGGTAAAGTGATTTCTCTGGAGTACACCCTGAAGTTGGAAGATAACGAGGTGGTTGACAGCAACGTGGGGAAAGACCCGTTAACGTACACGCAGGGTTCGAATCAGATCATCCCCGGTGTCGAGGTGGCCGTCGAAGGGATGACGGTCGGGCAAGCCAAGTTGGTGGTTGTGAAACCACCGGATGGGTACGGGGATGTCAATCCGCAAGCAATCCAGGAGATCCCCAAGCAGAAGATGCCTCAAGACATCAAGATCGGCACGCAACTACATGGGAAAGATGGCTCTGGTCAAGATGTTCGACCGATCGTCAGAGAGATCAGAGACCATACGGTGCTCCTCGACTTCAACCATCCTCTGGCCGGGAAGACGCTTTTCTTCGACGTGAAGGTGCTCGGCGTACATTAAGAGTCACAACAGGTAACCGGCGATGTGCGGATAGGCAGGGGGTGGCTGCTGAAGGCACCACCCCCTGCCGCCCGTCCGAACGATTTACCACTCATCAGTCATACGGAAAGAATAATATGGTAGCAGGAACTATTTCCCGGCGCTTGGCAGTGAGCTGACTCAGTTGGTCTACCTGGTGTGTGCAGTCCGACGAACGAGCGAGACCAGCCGGCCTCGGGCATCACCTAGACCCCCTTCTGACGCGCCCTCCCCGTTTTTGAGCAGGCTGGAGTCGCTATTCCTTAGCCTAGCCGAGCAGGTTTGCCTAAGTATCGGCCGTGGTTCATCATATTTCTGAGACTGACGCCGCCAGGCTTCATCTGATCTTTCGGCCGTGCAGGAGATCGTCGTAGATGCAGATCACCGGAAGAGAGCTGTGCACGGCCATCGCAGCGCCTACCGTAGCGTTGGTGAGGTCTCGTGATCACAGCCGAGACCAGCAACCAGGCAACCAGGGAGGATAGAATGGTTTCGATCTATCGAGGAAACTGGCGCACACACATCTGGGCTGCGGGTATGGCTATGGCCGGACTCGCCCTCGCCGGGTGTGCCGGCGATCCGGTCGTTCCGCCATCCTCGATGATTCTCACGGAAGAATGTGACGACAAGGTTGCCGCGATGCGCAAGGTCTATGAGGAGCGCACGGCCGGGGAACATGCCAAGAGTGCAGAGCAGCGGCGTAAGGACGCCAAAGAACTCGAGGCAGCCCGCGCGGCCTATACCAATGCGGCCGGGAGATTGGTGGAATTGACCAGGCTGGAATTGAAACTGGCGGTGCTGTTCGGGTTCGGAGAAGATGATGTGGACTCGACGAGCCGTAGTGGAATCCAAAAAAATGTCGACACTCTCTTGCAGCACCCGACGTATCGAATCAGAGTCGAAGGCCACACGGACGATCGCCCTATCGGTCCCCGCCTTAAAGACAAGTTCGATACGAACTGGGAATTGTCGGCAGCGCGCGCCTCCACCGTGGCTCGATATATTATTGATGCGATGCTGGTGGACCCCGCGCGCGTCCAGGTCGTGGGATATGGGAAATTCCGGCCGGTGGCGGATAATGCCACGGAGGAAGGCCGTGCCAGAAACCGACGGGTCGAGGTCGTCATCTTCGAGGAGCCACCCCCACGAGCCCCCCTCACAAGCGTAACCCCGTAGCTCAAGAACAGGTCCTTCCAAAAAGCACGTGAGGATACTCGGAGCCGCTCAGCCTTCGTGGGCGGCTCCTCGAACAAAGAAACGGGGCCAGGTCTCATAAGCCAACATTTCCCGGCCCGCGGCGGGCATACCCTTTCCTCACACGGCACTCCCACAGCGTTACCTGAGTGATGGATACCCATCCCGCTTTGCAGTAGACTGGTCTACAGCAGATCGCTGAGACCTCCTTGCCAAACTGCTGGGGCAGATTGCAGCAAACTTCATCGTGAGGATTGACACATGCCAGCCTGGCTCTTTCCCATACTCAAGGCCGTTCTCCCCCATGTCGGAACTATCGTGTCCGCCGCTGCACCGGCATTTACCAAGAAAAGTGCTGAGGCCACCGCCAATCAGCCGCCGTTGCTTCAACAACAGATCACGGAACTTCAAGCGGCGGCATCTAAGAATGATGCCCACATCAAGGAGTTGGCGGCACAGATCCAATATACCGTGACGGCGTTGGAGAAGGGCGCGTCAATTGCGGAACGAAGGCATCATCGGACTCTGTTTCTCTGTATCGCAGCAACAGCCATGTCCGTAACGGCCCTGTGCACTGCGTTGTTCATGCTTGTTGCGCGATGAGTCCTACCTTGAGCTGCCAACGCACAGAGAAGAGCGAGAGCCAGGTCGTGCAAAGAAATATGTCCCGGCGCGTGGAAGAGCCTGCTTCCAGCACGACTTGTAGAATTTCTCCGTGACGCGTAGCCTCCCTCTGAACCAACTTCCCCTCGGCAACGGACGATGAACGACCAGGAACTCGAACAATTCCGCACGAGGTTGACCACGATGCAGGGAGAGCTGCGCGCCGTCAATGAGTCTGCGGCCGAGGATGTGAAACCGGTGGAACTCGATCCATCGAGCCTCGGGCGGGTTTCCCGCATGGACGCGATGCAGGCTCAGCAGATGTCGCTGGAAACCGCGCGCCGGCGCGAACAACTCCTGGTGAGAATTGAAGGCGCCTTGCGTCGGATCGAATCCGGTCGATTCGGCCCCTGTTTTCAATGTGGCGAGGACATCGATCTTCGGCGCCTCGGCGCTGACCCAACCATTACGCGATGCCGTGATTGCATCGAGAGCCCGTAAATGTTCGATGGCAGGTGGTGGAGATGAAAAGACACCCGGAGCCATTCACCGGCGCCTGGCAGGCCGACGATCGTGTGAACCTGTTGAAATCGTAAGGCGAGCTACTTCTTGTCTTTAGGAATCTCTTGAGCGGGCTTATGGCCTGAGTCCTTCCCGGTGATCTTCTTGAACGTCTCTCCGATGGCGGGACCAATCTTGGGGATTTCTTTTTCTATGTTCTGCACCGCACTCTTCAGGCCATGCCCGAGGTCTTCCACCGTTGTTCCTTTGCCTCCTTCGGTTTTCTGATTGTCTGCAGAACTCGAGGCGGATTCAGCCGTCGAACTCAGCCCTAACAATAGCAGCCCTACGATGGTGTACGTTCTCTTCATGCTTCACCTTTGCACATATGGAACTATAGCATGCCAAAAGAATGAAGGTCCGGTCTTACCATCCAATATTTTTCGGCGCGTGGCGTTCCGACTCCTTCCTCGTCCCCCCTCCCACCGTTCCCCGATCGCCTCTGGAGTGATGGATACCCCTCAGACTTTGCGTTAGACTTGCTCGCAACAGACTGAACTCATATGTTCGCTTGCTCTATGTCTTCATCATCCGCACAACAGTGGAACCCCGAACAGTATGCTGAGAATGCCCGGTTCGTCTCCGATCTCGGCATGCCTGTTGTGGAATTGTTGTCTCTGCAGCCGGGCGAACGTATCCTTGATCTAGGCTGTGGCGATGGCGTGCTCACCCGCAAGCTTGTGGAGCGTGGCTGTACCGTAGTCGGGGTCGACTCAAGCGCTGACATGATCGCGGCAGCAAAATCCTTGGGGCTGAATGTTCAGGTAATCGATGGGCAGACGCTCCCCTTTATCAACGAATTTGATGCCGTGTTTTCAAATGCCGCGTTGCATTGGATGAAGAATTCCGAACATGTTATTGCCGGTATCTCGCGTGCACTCAAACCCGGTGGACGCTTCGTCGCTGAGTTCGGCGAATACGGCAACGTCGCGACCATTGTGACCGCCATCGAGTCTTCACTTTCTTCGCGAGACGTGACTGCCGCCAACCCTTGGTTCTTCCCCCGCCCTGAAGATACAGAGGGTTTCTCGAGGCCATAGGGTTTTCGGTAGACAGCATTGCGCTCTTTCCCCGCTCGACTCCGCTGCCAGGAGATGTGGGTGCTTGGATTGAGACGTTCGCCCAGCCTTACACGTCTGCCTTGCCCGCAACCGAAACACGAGGCGTAATCTCCGAGGTCGTCGAAGCCTTGCGTCCTGTGCTTTGTGATGCCCATGGCAATTGGCATGCTGATTACGTTCGCTTACGGTTTTCCGCAACGAAACCACAGACCGCACCGTAACATTTCGGCTGCTGCATGAAGGATTTGGGGTTCGGCATGCGTAGATACTTATGAAGGCCATGGGGAAATAGAGAAACCATTCCGCAGTGCGGGGCGTGGAGCTGATTCATCGGTTGCTTCGGTCTGTCTGGTCAGTGTGGTTCTGGAAACGAATGACACAACGCCCGGTCCAGATCGCCAGCTTCCGAAGATTACTTGGCTCGTTCACGATGGAAACAGCACGGGCGACCCTGCACTAGGTGGGAGGTCGCCCGTGTGTGGCGCTTAGGACGCCGAACGTGTCTCTCGTGTGCTGATCCTGAAGACCCGTACGAGGGGTGGGTTTAAAGGCTACTCGTCAGGGAAGATACGACTCTATCTCAAGCGCTCGCGTTCCTCACGTCTGCTCTGGCTCTCCACAATGGCTCATCGGTGATGTGTTCCCTTACGCGGGAAGGCGACAGCCGATGGAGAACTGGCTAGCGTGACTGACGAGGAGCCCGCCCTTAACTTGGCGGGCCATTGTGATCAGGTGGACTAAGGTCTTCCATTTCACCTCCTCCTTGTTTCGGAATGAGTCGAAAGGGACCAGTCTGCGAACAGTTTCATCCTTACGCTTCTTCACCGAATGTGTCAACGGGCGACAGTCATTTTTTTCTGACAGGTCGACGCATAACCCATGCCATCCAGATGCTAGATCAGGAATTTACAAAGGTGTAAGAACCATTTCGCATCGCATGGGGATCGGTTCGTCTGGTTGCTTCAGCCTGCCTTGTGTGTGTGGCTCGACGAACGAATGAGACCAGGCGGCCCCGCGCACCAGATAGACTGCCGTGCATCACCCTTCACCCCACTGCATAGCCATAGAACCGCCAAGCCAGAAAACGTAGAATGGACTAGTTTCGTCAATGTGAGGGAAAGCAGGATGGAAGAAGCTCAGTCTGTCGAAATTATGGAAATTCTAGTCTGCGCAGGCGGCGTCGTGTATGGGGCAGTCTTGGCATACGGACTCAAACAGCAATGGCGCTGGATCACCGACCCACCAGAGTGGACATCGGTGATCTATTTCCCCACCGTGGTCAAGATGATTTGGGGACCCAAGCATGTTCGTAGCTTTGCCTATTTGACGGCCTACGGCTCTTTCGCAATGAGTCTATTTTGTCTTGCCCAAGCATTGGTTGCCTCCTTCTAGCCCCTACCACGAACCGCCTCCGTCAACCAGTTCGCCGCGCATGGCAGAATCCGATTGTCTGATTTCTTCGGTCTGATTCGTTGGTACGGCTATACGAACGAGCGAGACAAAATAGACCCACACGGCTGATAGACTGCCGCTGCATCCCCCTCCCCTCCTACAATGGTCCACACCTCCGGCGGCCGAGAGGGTCATGAAAAAAGACTTCCGCCCTCGTTTCTTCCTCCATGATACAGTGCGCCACGACACGAAGCGGGCGCTGTGAGCAAGCCCACACGTTGGCTGATGGTGAATCCCCTCATTGTCAAGAATGACAGCATCGGGACATCGCTGGGAGCCCCTTGTCGAGCCTGCATAGAAACTGCGCCTTGAAATAGCACAACCAGGTTGGCGCCCTTACGATCGGGACAACTTCTATGACGCCATCGAATACCTCCAACATGAAACGCAGACTTCCGCTGTATATTCTCGTCGGCCTCCTTGCCGGTATCCTATTGGGCGTCGTGTTACACACGAACTATCTGGAAGAAGACAATACATCCCTGCAAGCCATTGAGCGAGGCGTACAAGAGATAACGGATCAATTATCGCTGATATCTGATAGCAGCACGCGCCTCCAACTGGAGCAAAAACGGAAAGAGCTGTCTCAACACCATACTGCCGTACTGGCTGCGCGCGATAAGAAAGTAGAGCCGTTTTCCCTTCTCGCGGATATTTTTCTTCGGCTGATTAAAATGATCGTCTCGCCACTGGTATTCACAACACTGGTGGTCGGTGTGGCGAAGCTGGGTGACATCCATGCTGTGGGGCGTATCGGAGGAAAGACCTTAGCGTGGTTTATCAGCGCGTCTCTCGTGAGTCTCCTGCTGGGCATGGTCATGGTCAATGGCTTTAAGCCAGGAGAGGCCATGAATCTGCCCCTTCCCAGTCTCAATGAAAGGCTTGACATCGAACGGGGGGATTTTTCGCTCAAAAATTTCCTGTACCATGTATTCCCTTCGAGCGTCATCGACGCAATGGCCAAGAATGAAATTCTGCAGATCGTCGTATTTTCCTTATTGTTCGGAGTGGCGACTGCCGCCCTCGGTGAACAGGGGCACGTCATTATTCATTTTTTTGATACGGCTGCCCGTGTCATATTAAAAATGACAGGGTACGTGATGACTCTTGCTCCCTTAGCGGTATTCGGCGCGATGACCGCCATCATTGCCACGCAAGGGCCAGGTATTTTGCACACATACTTTTTGTTCATCAGTGAATTCTACGTGAGTCTATTCCTGCTCTGGTCCGTACTTATTCTGGCGGGATTTTGTGTCATCGGTAGGCGGGTACTGTCGTTAATGTGGCAGGTCAAAGAACCGATCCTCTTGGCCTTTTCCACCTCGAGCAGCGAAGCCGCTTTTCCAAAAACAATGGAAGAGTTGGGCAAATTCGGCTGCAAGCATAACGTCGTCAGCTTTGTGCTGCCACTGGGGTATTCCTTTAACCTGGATGGCAGCATGATGTACATGACATTCGCTTCACTGTTTATTGCTCAATCCTATGGCATGGATTTACCACTTCCAACACAGCTCAGCATGCTGTTAGTCCTGATGCTCACGAGTAAAGGCATTGCAGGTGTACCCAGGGCCTCCTTGGTCGTGATTGCAGGCACCTTAGCCACGTTCAATATTCCGGAAGCGGGTTTGGCGTTGCTATTGGGAATCGATCCGCTCCTGGATATGGGGAGAAGTGCAACCAATGTCGTGGGGAATAGCATTGCAACCGCGGTCGTCAGCAAGTGGGAAGGTGCATTAGACCATGGAAGCCACGGAGGGCAGCAACTCTCCTAACACATCGAGCAGACTGACACGCCGTTACCCATCACGGCGTGCCGCTCTCCCGCGTATCATTGAAAAAGTTCGAATCACCGGATTCATCCGCGTGGCTCCCCGGCGTTCTTTGTCCATCCGCCTCTCGCTATTTTCCCCTCACGCCTCACCCCTTATCCCTCACTGCTGCGACATTTCGCGCCTCGTGGCGGGCCTGCTGGTTCATCTGGTTTGTTTGGTCTAGATGGTCTATCCTATCTCTGTGGCTCAACGAACGAGAGAGGCAAGACAGCCTTCGTCATAAGATAGCAGTTGCGGCCCCACAAACCAGAGTCCAATTGTTCATGCATCTCTCAATTATCATTCCCGCCTTTAATGAAGAGCGTCTGATTGCACGCTGTCTGCAGTCTATTTCTGCCTCACTCGCCGACAACTTCCAGCCAGGTTTTACGTCAGAAATTATTGTGGTCGACAATAATTCCACCGACAACACCGCTAATCTGGCAAGGCAGGCAGGTGCTCAGGTCGTGTTTGAACCGATCAATCAAATCGGTCGAGCACGCAATGCCGGTGCAGCGAAGGCAACAGGAGATTGGTTGCTGTTTATGGATGCTGACAGCGTGTTAAATCCAGGATTGCTTGCTGATATTTTTCGATTGATTAAAGACGGTAAAAGTGTGGGTTGTGGCAGCACCATACACATGCACGGATTGCCTTGGTGGGCGACCTTGTCCTTGCAACTGTGGACAAGTACGTCGATTCTCTTTCGTTGGGCGTCGGGAGCCCTCATCGTATGTCGCAGCGATGCGTTTCGTGATGTCGGTGGTTTCAATCAAGCCGTCTACGCTGCTGAGGAAATAGGGTTAAGTGCGCAGCTGAAGCAGTGGGGAAGGCAACGAGGCCTTCAATTCGTCATCTTGAGAACGCATCCACTGGAATCGTCGTCGCGTAAGGTGGCCCTCTACTCCGCGCGAGAGATTGCCGGCCAAATCCTGCGAGTTATTTTCCATCCACGTCGAACCTTGCAAGACAAGAAGCACTTGTCGGTTTGGTATGATGGCCGGCGGTGAATCAACGTCGTATCAATTTGGCACACTGAGCTGGGTCTTGAAATCCAACATTTCTTAGCGAATCGTCTGCTTGGGTCGATGACAGAAACATGCACCGCGACGACGACTTGACTCAGCGGGCTCTCAGCACGTAGCATCACAGGGAAGACGTTTCAGCCACGCCGACTGTCTCATCCTTCGCGCTTCTTCGCCCTTCCCAACGCGACCGATTCTCCAGTCTCCGCCGCTCCAACGCCGACACGATACTCGGTACAGATTCACGAGTCTATCACAGCGCGGCAAGGAGGGATTCACATGTCAACGAGGCCCATTTCCGACCGCATCCTCGGACTACTCCAAGGATCTAAGGATTGCGAATTCGACGCCTTGGTGGCGGCTGCTCCGGAGTTCAACTCTAGCGACATCTATCAGGAGATCTCTCGCCTAAGTCGGGCGGGAAAGGTGGTCATCACCAGGGGCGTTGGAGTCTTCACCATCAGACAAGCTGCGGTGGTCACCTAAGCCTCAGGAATGAACATGGCCAGGCCCTGCATCTAATCACCGACGATTACGCCACGCATACACACCCCACGGTCCAGCGGTGGCTGACGCGCCACCCTCGCGCCCCTATGCAGTTCCACCCGACTAGTAGTGCGTGGCTCAATCTGAGGGAGCGCGTCGTTGGTACCTGACGGCCAAACAGCTTTGTCGCGGCGTGTTGCGCAGTGTCTCGGAGCTGATGGCGGCCATTGACGCGTACATGACCCAGCGCCATACCCATCCCACACCTTTGGTGTGGACCAAACCCGCACAAGAGATTCTGGTGAACGTACAACGGAGCCGGCTTGCCCTGGATAAAACAAGAACAGCATGAACCCCTCCACTCGCACTTCGATAGAGGAGCCCTCCCTCGCCCAATAAGAACGGCAATCTTCATCTTCCACCCGCTGGTAGCTTCGGAGGTTTGGCGATAGAACACGATCCGTTTCTTGGAAGCCCGTTCACCCTTCAGAGACTCAACCCTCATGCCAGTCTGCTCAGCTAATCTGCCGAGCGAGAAGAACCAGTCACAAAGCCGAGGGGTTCACACCAAGCGGAGCTATTGTACGAGGCATGGAGAAGGAATACGGCCTGGCAATTCCCTATGCTCGAGCAACACGAGGTCGCGGTCCCCCTTGTTGGACGTGTGCACATTGGGTGAACTCCAGGCTATCCCCATCAAGTCTGAGAGGGAGCGAGAAATAAACAGTTCGATCAATGCCGAGACATTGAGGTGGACCAGACTAACTCAAGAAAGTAGAATGTCCCTCTTTCTTCACCACCCGTACACGATTTCGGCATGGGGTGAAACGGTTGGTTCAAGAACCTGAGGAGGTGATCCTATGGGGGACAATCGATCTCGGTCGCTTCGATTCCCTGTCGCCTTGGTACTATCGATCGGCTGCCTCACCGCGCCTGCGTGGGCGGACTTCGAGGCAGGCGAGAAGGCCTACTCCCGCGGCGACTGCGCCACAGCGTTGCGCGAGTGGCAACCGCTGGCCAAGCAGGGGCAGGCCGTCGCGCAATACCATCTCGGCCTGCTCCATGCCAATGGCCAGGGCGTTCCCAACGACGATGTACAGGCGCGGCAGTGGTACGAGAAAGCCGCCGCCCAAGGACACGCGAACCCCCAGGCCAGCCTGGGAACCGTGAATGGGGGAACGGTTGGCGCCCTGCAGCGGGATGAGCTCGTCATACGGATGACTTCTGACCAGCTTGCCGAAGGGAAGCCGCTGGGCAAATACGCGACCATGGCTCACTGAGGGATTTACATGAAACGACTGCTCCTGTGCACACTCTTGATACTGAGTCATGGCCCGGCCTATGCGGAGTGGGTCAAGGTTCATGACGGTGACGAAGCAGGCACGACGATATATGTGGATCCCGCCACCATACGCCGCAACGGCAATTTGGTAAAGATGTGGCAATTCTACGACTACAAGACGGTTCAAACTGTGGGGGGCGTCGGATTTTTAAGTGCCAAGGAACAATGGGAGTTCGACTGCGCAGACACGCGCAGTCGAAGGGTGGCGCTCAAGGAATTTTCGGGAAATATGGGACGTGGAACCGTGGTGTATACCAACTCGCAAGTGGGGAAGTGGCTACCCGTCATGCCGGGCGATATTGGGCAAACGGTGTGGGCCATTGCGTGCCGTACGGACTGACCGCGCAACCGCACGCACTCGTTGACGTAGGTCTGGGAAGAGCACTGGGGTCAGTCTGGGCTCAAGATTCTCGTGCAATACCGGTATCCTGGTCGACCCAGGCGCCAAAGAGTTGCACCTGCAGAGTATCAACGAGTCTCCTTCATGAAATACGAGGAGTTGAGTCGCCTGTTCGCCGCTGAATCTCACCTCCGAGCCATCGGACAGGTCCTGAGCCGAGCGCCGAGTGCCGTGTCGTCTACACTCGCTCAGCAGCACGCCTCGCCCGTGACGTATCGAGCGAAGTCGCCCCATCAACGGACACAACGTTGGGCCACCACCCACGCAAACCGCGGAAGCTGTCGGTCCAGCCCCACTTGCACATGACAATCTTCATCCGGGGCGCGCAGTGCAGCTCTCCCGAACATGTGCTTACGGGTTACCGAAGCGATCTCCTCACGCGCCGACGATGCACATTTTACACGAAACCTTCTATCTCGATTTCTCTGTCCCGAATTTCAGGCAAATGAGAAGGCCTTTGCTGACGTACCCAAGTGGAGTGCTCGACAAATCCACTCCCGCTTGCTCACGCTACGATGACCTTAATTAGACATCTCGGCTGCTCAAGAGATGGGCTAGGCTGCTTGCGAAATCGCGAGTTGCTCCGACGAGCCGAAGAACACTTCGATATCTTTGTCACTGTTGATTAGAGTCTCCGGTATCAGTACAACCTTTCAGGGCGCAAGCTTGCGATCCTCATGCTACCTAGCAATCAAGTGCCACTGGTCGCCAGACTCCTGTCGGTCGTTGGGACGCTGTGAGCGATATTCAACCGGGAACTGTAGTGATGTGCCGTTAAATTAGACGAGCTGGTACGTGGTCTGCGGCTGGCGAACGGTGGCTCCGGATTCGCGTCGCCGTGCGGGACAACCTGCTGACTCGGGCTACGGTCACAGGGCGCCATGTGCGAGTGCTGGTTCACACTGCGACTTGCTTTGGACAGATGGCGCGCATCTGACGCCGCCGGGCCCCAGCTCCGCAACGCCCGCTGGTCGACAACGGTTACGAGCGAGAGTTTCAGGAGATCTATGGAACGGTCAGTGCGCGGACTGAATGATCTCGGCCAGGCCATGAACACGGAGTACAGGGGAGTCGCCTACTTACGTCAGCGCTGCTCATCCCCTGGTCGGCATCGTCCTGATCGTTGATCGCACCAGTTCGCACGGCACCACGGCGCTGGTCGTGCTGGAGAATATCCGCGTCCATTGCCTACCGGGTTATTCGCCATACTCAATCTCCAGGAGCATCTGTGGGAGGAGCTTTGTGAAAATGAATTTCCGAACCTGGTGTGTTCAGATAGGTCCTGGTTTGTGCGCACCATGGACGCCAGCTTGCCAGGCTGGCGTCGGATCGAGATCGCGTGTGGGGCATCAGCGCATGGCCCTGGCTAGGTAGGCTCATCTTGAACGCACCCTAGAATAAGGTGTAGAAGCTAGCACTTCATCTGACAGTCCAGTAGCGTCCTTGCTTTCACGAACGAAGTGAGGACGATGACCACCGAGCAGCAGATCATCAGGGCGAAGGTCGGCGTGTTGGAATGGGCGAAGCCACTGGGCAATGGCTCGAACGCCTGTCAGCTGATGGGGGATCGCCGAGGCCGCTTCTATCGGTTCAAGGAGCG
>JBBRRK010000103.1:0-13340 GCA_038200765.1 Nitrospirales bacterium | reverse complement strand
TTGACACATGAACAACTCGCAGGATGCTCAAAAAGGCCGTCCAGCAAGGCCGCAGCGAGCGAAGAGACGAGGCGTACGCTTCGGTACGTTGAGCCTCTGAGCGATGCGAGAACGCCGCTGGCGGACTTTTTCAGCATCCTGCTAGAAGTCAGATTAGCATGCAGGAAAGAGCATAGACAACGAGCGCGTGCCACTGCTATCGTCTATCGGATTGGAGGAAGACATGGCAAATCGCCGCATAGAACCGCTCAAAAAAGTGTTGGCACTTGACCCAAACGACGACGTGGCCTGGTTTGGTCTCGGGAAGGCCTACATGGAAGATGCAAACTTCGAAGAAGCGGCCAAAGCCCTGCAGCAATGTGTCACAGTGAAGCCCACCTACTCAGCCGCCTACTTCGCCTGGGCCCAATCGCTGCACAAGCTGGGTCGTATCGAAGAATGCCGAACCGTCTGTACCACCGGCATCGACGTCTCCACAAAAAACGGCGACGCGATGGTGACAAAGAACTTTGAACTCCTCAAAGGCTCGCTGCCTGCCTAAAAATTCAGGAAAGACCCTCGGCACTTTTGCATTGGACTACCACCAAGCTCTTATTCCTCAGCCAGCCTTAAACCGACGGCGAACGCTGAGGCCTGCGAGTAAGAGCATGAAATCTGAAAACAGCCCCTGGATCACTAACCAGAGGTTAAATTGCCATGTATCCGGGATGATAAGCCTAGTAGAGTCGAAAAGAGTCCCAAACGGATTCACAATTGATTGCAATGGCAGAGACAGCACACGGACGATTCTCCCTCCATGTTCGTCCAGATACATCGACTGTGCTCCCCCATCATCGAGCAACCGTCGAGTTAGATGACCATAATCACAGAGCCACCAGCCCAGCAGAAGCGAAACGACATAGCTTGCAACCAGCCAAACCGAGGAACGACCAGAACTTGTGCCAAAATCGGTAAACGTCCCCTAGAACCAATTCGAAAAGCGACCGAACCCTCTTTCATCCAGCCTCTCAGCATGGAGTTGTAGTGCTCGCATCCTGTTTGCAACCAAAATGTTGTCATGCTTCATCAGGTGTGAATGAAGGCTTCGATAGGCCTGGGGGCTTTGAAATAGTCCCAGCTGATCCTTTCAAGTGGGAAATAATGTCGCTCTGGAGACCTGGACGTTTCCGACAAAAGGGTTAGGACCATCAGCAGGCGGGCATTCAATGTTCGCAATCCCACCTCCAACAATATTCAAGTTCTTGAGACAATCTTTTTCAATATGGAGAGAGCCAATCCAACAGTTTGACAACTCTATGTCCATCTTGTGCCCTTCAGCTAGGGTCAGGTGCCCAAGAGTACAGTCGACAATTCGAATACCTTGCCGACTCCCATCAATCTGAAGATATAGATGGGCAATTGTGCCCCCAGAGATGGCAACATTTCCCGGATGACCAACTACCCGAAGGTTCCATATGTTTGTAGATTAGGGAGAAAGCCCCTTGTGTTCGGTGACCGATGCATTAGGGATCTTCATGTCGATGAAAAATTGACTGTTTGGAAAATTGACATTGACACTACCCCACTGCTTTCCAGACTGCGTAATCTCGTTGCAAAAAGAAATTGACTGATCAGCTGCTATTGTAACTCTCGCAGCCCCCACAAACTGTGAAAAATCGAGTTTGCTCAAACCCAAAGGCGATGGGGTATTAACCCACGCTTCAAATCCATCAGGGAAATGGCAACCCCTAAAGCGGCGTGCCAGCTGAATCAGCTGATCCTTCATAGTCTCACCAAGTTTCGCAGAGAGCTGAAACCATTGCCAGGCTACTTAGCAAAATAGGTTGTGTCAATGCAGTGAGTCTGGCGACAGAGAAACCTATACCGCTAGAATGGAGAGTTGCCTGGATGCGCCGTCGCCCCAGGCAAAACACGATCCATTATCCCTATTCACATCATGTCAGCTGGAGGGGATGGGGACGGAGGTTCGCGCCCGAGCGCTATCAAAGAATCAGCGGCATACACCGAAGAGCCTGCGACGGCATTGCGACGTTGAGTCGAAGTTTTAGAGGAGCCGGTGGCTGATACCGACACCGTCAGTGGCGGATGGAGACCAACACATTCTGGCTAATTGGAGCTGCCCACCCCTCACCAGCCGACCGCGCATGTTTTTCTGTCGCCAAATGGGATAGAGGGAGCGGGTTCAGAAACTCATCTTTTAGAAGATGCGCCGTCCCACTCTGAAAGGAGCGCAACATGGCCTTTGCGTATGGCTCGCTTCACATACGCCTTGTCAGCCGTGAGGTAGAGCCCTTTTGTCCTGATCGCCAACACATGATAGGCCGAATCATAGAACGTCACGCCCTTTACAGCGGCCATGTGTTCTAACACGGCGAGGGCATAGTCCGTCCTCAGAGGAACCTCTTCGAAGTCATAAGCGAGCAGCGCGCTCATGAGTTCCATCGCCATTGCCGGCTGTTTCAGCCCCAACACATTTCCGACTTCATAGCGCCAAAGAGTCGGGAGCCTGACCTCGATCTGTTCCGCCACCAGCGCTTCTTGAAGCCGGAACGCCTGGCGATGATCGGGTTCGTCATCTTTCTCTAACACCCATTTCAGAATGACGGACGCGTCAGGCACGATGATCATTCGCCCGCTCTCCTCCGATCCCGCCTGACGACGGTCACGATCTCTTCTCCGCTCATCGTGGCGCTCCGCTTCCTCAAGCCACGCAACGTCTGCGTGACGTGGTCTCGCTTTCGCCTGAGCAGTTCTTTTCTCAACGCTTCATTGACGACTTGGCTTCGTCGCCGAGGCGGAACCAGCCGAAACAGTTCTTCTCTGACTTGCTCATCGATCGACACATTGAGCTTGGCCATGACATCCCCCCAACAAGTCGTCAAGATTATGCGCCTTAACTATGATCCCTAGTTATGCTCCTAGTCAATATTGCGTCAAGTCTCTGGCTTGTCTCGTGCACTTGGTTGAACCAAATACACGAGACAAGGCAAACGAACCAGAACAATCAACCGCTCCTCGCCTTTCATGCTTCACACTTCACGAACGACGTCTCTTAGACCGGCTCCGCCCCTTTGTCATCGTCATCGTCATCATCATCGGATGAGAGACCGAGAGCTTCCGGCTGGCGCTTGGCAATTTCCTCATACACTTCATCGAGCCAGCGGCTCGCGCAGCCAAGGATCTCCCTGACTAACGGTTCCGTTTGGCCTGTGCGTTTGATGGTCCATTGGCAGACGTATTCCAACAGCACGTCCCGGTCGAACCGTTCCGACGATTGCATAGACAACGACGTCATTTCGCCTAGCCCTGTCGTAAGAATCTCGGCCACCATGTCGCGCCCGTAGGACGTGCTGGCGGTGACATATTGAACTGCCCGGTTGAGTTCTTGGTCGGTCATGAGGTCTCCCGTGATTTTGGCGCATCATACCGAGAAGCGACTGCAGATGGAAGATTCTCCTGATCTCCTGGCAATGAAAAACTCTGCTGCCTCGTCGGTGGGAATGATATGATCCTGTCCGGGCAAGCCAGCCCTGATGATGCACGATGAAGGAGATGCGACCTATGCCTGTGAAGACCAGCCGATCTACCTCTGCTCCACGCAAACACTCCTCCCCAAAGCAGAAGACGCTCACCTATGCCGAGCGCTGGGACCTCTCACATTTAGCGGAAAAGCCGGTTGAGCGCTTTGAGACCTTGTTGGGAGAAATCGAGGCCACGGTGGCGCAATTCGAAGCTGCGCGTACCGATCTTCGTCCAACCATGGAAACTTCGACCTTCCACCCGCTACTGACCCTGAGTGAAAATATTGCGGCAGCGGCCTCCAAAATCGGCGCCTATGCCTACCTCTGGTTCTCCGAAAACACGAAAGACCTCGCTGCTCGTTCGTTTAAGACCAAAGTCGAGGAACGACTCACAGCGCTTCAGAATCGAATGGTATTTTTCGACCTCTGGTGGCAAAGCGTCGATGAGGGCAATGCGCGCCGGCTCATGACCGGAACAGGCACATTCCGGTATCACCTTGAAACTATACGCCGGTTTCACCCTCATACGCTGTCCGAGCCGGAAGAGAAGATCGTCAACATCAAGAACATCACGGGCCGCAGCGCAGTCCATTCGCTCTATGACGTGGTGACCAACGCCTTCACCTTCACGCTCACCATCAACGGAAAACGGAAGACGATGACGCGCGAGGAACTCACGTCCTATCTCCGGCATGCGCAAGGACGGCTGCGTGAAGCCGCCTATCGTGAGCTCTACCGCGTCTACGCCGATCAGCACGATCTGCTGGGCGAAATCTACAAAACCCTGGTCAACGACTGGAAAGCGGAAAATCTCCAACTACGCCGATTCACCTCCCCGATTGCCACCCGCAACCTCGGGAACGACATTCCCGATGCAGCGGTGGCCTCGCTCCTCAAGGTCTGTCAGAAGAACGCGGGCATCTTCCAGCACTACTTCCGCATCAAGGCGCGCCTCTGCAAGATCAAGCCGATGAACCGCTATCACATCTATGCGCCGCATCGCACGGAGCAGAAAGCCTATCGTTATCAGGATGCCATCAACATGGTGCTGGAGGCCTATCGTGGATTTTCTCCGCAATTAGCCGACTTGGCGGAGCGGGTGGTGCACGAACGACATGTCGACGCGCGCACGAGACCCGGAAAAATCGGAGGCGCCTATTGTTACAGCGTCGTCCCAGGCATGACCCCGTATGTGCTACTCAACTTTACCGGCGAGGCGCGCGATATCGCGACCATGGCCCATGAGCTCGGCCATGCCGTCCATGGCATGCTGGCGGAGAAACATTCCATGTTCACCTTCCATTCCACCCTCCCGCTGGCGGAAACCGCCTCAGTGTTCGGGGAACGCATTCTATCTGATGCCCTCATGAACCAGGAACGGGACAAGAAGGTGAGGCAGGGACTCCTGCTCAACCAACTGGACGATATCTACGCCACGGTCCTCCGGCAGGCCTATTTCGTCCAATTCGAAAACCAAGCCCATGAGATGATCGGCCAGGGCGCGACGGTGAAAGACCTGGCCAACACCTATCTGGCCGAGGTGCGGCAGCAGTTTGGGAAAGGGATCAAAGTCCCTGATGAGTTTCAATGGGAATGGCTGACCATCCCCCATATCTTTGCCAGCCCCTTCTATTGCTATGCCTACAGCTTCGGCAACTTATTGGTCCTCGCCCTCTATGCGATGTATCAGAAAGAAGGGGCGACGTTCGTGCCCAAATATCTGGAACTGCTCAGTATTGGTGGCTCAGAATCGCCTCAGACGATTCTCGCCAAGGTCGGCGTCAATATGGCGTCTGAAGAGTTTTGGCAATCGGGGTTCGACACGATCCACGAAATGGTCGATCAGTTGGAGCAGACCCTCTAACGGCCCCACCTTTTCAACACCTTAGTCACTCCGCCCACCCACACCACACCTGTAGGCCCCTCCCCTCTTGACAGAAAGAACGAAGGGGTATATTATTCATTCAGTTGATAACGGTTATCATAATCGTTACTGGAGTGTAGGAGCCCTGCTCGACAATACGGAGTACCGCCCATGTACCTCTGCCTCTGCAAGGGAATTACCGATTCGGACGTCCGTGAAGCCGGACGAGACGGCATCGTCATGGCCTGCCAGCTCAAAGCAACGTTCGGGCTGAAAGAGGCAGGATGCTGTGGCCGCTGCTCAAAAAATATCCATGAGTTCGTGCAAATCGCGACGAGTGCTCACCAAGTGCCTTCCCCCATATAGCGTACGAAGCTAGCCAGCACAAGCTTCTCGCCACTACTCCACACGACGTTCGATACCGAGTCACTTGCGATCGACGTGACGCGTACAGGTTCTCATGACACACTCGGCGAGAGCAGAAACTCAAAATCAGCCTTGGTCAACACGCCTTGCCCGGAGCCGCGCACCACACCACGCATGACGGCGTCGTATAGATCGAGTTTCCGCTGCTTGAGCGCCATCATCTTTTCCTCGATGCTATGGCGCATGAGAATCCGCACGATGGTCACGGTTCGCTGTTGCCCGATGCGGTGCGCACGGTCCGACGCCTGGTTTTCCACCGCCGGATTCCACCAGGGGTCCAGATGAAACACATAGCTCGCCTTGGTGAGATTGAGCCCCTGCCCCCCCGCCTTGAGACTTAAGAGAAACACGCTCGGCTGCTCGCCGGTCTGAAACGCCTCCACGCGAGTTTTACGGGCAGTGGCCACCGTGGAGCCATCCAGCCGATGATAGGGTAACGAATGCCGGACACAGGCCTCTTCCACAAGATCGAGAAAGCTGGTGAACTGGGAAAACACCAAGGCACTGTGCCCCTCGTCCAGCAAAACGTGTAATCGCTCCACCAAAAAACTGAGTTTGGGTGAGGGCTCGTCGGTCCGGTTCGTCAGAAGGCGTGGGGACAGACAGACCTGGCGAAGCTTGAGAATCGCCGTCAGCGCGATGAATTGCGCCTGGCCGGAGGTCTTGGACCTATAGGCCTCATCGATCGTCGTGCGAACCTGCGCGACCGTCTGCTGGTACAGCGCCTTTTGTCGATCGGTCAAGTCGAGGAACACCTCGCTCTCGATCTTCGGCGGCAAGTCATGGAGGATCTCCGCCTTGGTCCGCCGCAAGATAAAAGGCCTGGTCCGGCGAAGCAGCCGCTCCAGCACGTCTCCCTGGACATGTTTGAGACCGGCCTTGAACCGATCATACTCGCCCAGCAGCCCCGGCATGCAGAGATCGATCACGGAAAAATACTCGCCGAGATGGTTTTCGAGCGGGGTGCCAGTCAGCGAAACTTTAAAGCGTCCGGTGAGGCGGCGGGCTGCGCCCGTCGTGTTGGCCTGAATGTTTTTCACCGCCTGCGCCTCGTCGAACACGATGACATGGAACGGCATACCTTCCAATCGCTCGATGTCCCGGCGAACCAGCCCATACGTTGTAATGACAACCTCCCCGTCCTTGGCATTGAGCGTCCGCTCGCTGCCACTGTAAACATGAACCTTCAAGCCTGGCGCGAAACGCGCAAGCTCCTGCTCCCAGTTGAAGAGGAGACTCGTCGGCACAACGACCAGATGAGGTCCCTTCACACCAACCGACGTCTTGAGGAGCCCGTCCTGAACGGCGGCCAGGAGACAAATAGCCTGAAGAGTCTTGCCCAATCCCATATCGTCCGCCAAGCAGGCGCCGAACCGATGCTCGTAAAGAAATGCGAGCCAGGCGTAACCGTCCTGCTGGTAGGGGCGAAGCGTGGCCTGGACGCCCTTGGGGAGGGGCCGTGGGGCGATCTGTGTGAATCCCAGGAGACGACCGAGTACGGCCTCGTCTTCAGTAGGCAACGAGACCGCAATGCCTTGCTCGCGCAACGCCAGCCAATCGAGGATCTGCAGGCGCGGCACGCGCACAATCTTCGTGGCGCCCCGATCCGCCGGCGCCTCTCCGGTCAGTGCAAAGATCGCGCGCAGCTGTTCCAGGGTCTGGCGATCCAACACCCGCAAGCGGCCTTCGGCGTCGATCATCCCTCCCTGCTGGAGGGCGGCCCGGCACTCCGATTCGTCCAACGCCACGCCATCGCACCGGATCTCCGGACGGATTTCAAACCAATCGATCCCAGCCCCTTCCGACTCGACAGGCTCCACATGGGCAGCGCAATCCCACCGAGAAGACTTGACGGGATTATCCTCGTACAGCAATTCGATCCCGGCGGTTGTGAGCCGGTCCAAGAGAGCCGGCAATCCTTGGAACAACCGCGGCCCGTCGATCACCATCTCATCGCAGCGCCGCATACCGCGGAAGACTTCCGGACCAAACACGTCGAAGGGAATCCTATACAGCCACACCTCATGGGCCTTGTCCACGGGATGCAGTTCCCATCGCCCAGCGTGAATGTGCAGCCGCACATCTATCTTGGCAAAGCCCGACAGATGCTGTTTGAGCCACTGTGCGGCCTCGTCCCTCACGGCGCGGGTCCACCCCTCTAGACTGAGAGCCATGTTGATGCGTTGGTCTCGCTCCTTCGCCTCGCGCACAGAAAGTAGGCTGAAGAACATCTCATAGAGCACGGCCTTTCGTGTGTGCGAACGTAGCGAGCCGGACACGGCACGACCTTGCTCCAACGCCGAGATACACCCAAAGGTTGAGACGCTCGGCGCAAACCGGACATCACCGAGGCGACATTGGGCCTGCAGCGTCCATGAGGTAGGCGGAAGGCCTTCGTCGCCGGACGGGGACTTCAGGATCAGGGCATACGACAGCGCATCGCGTGCCGAAGGACTCGCAGGGCGTTGCACCGACACGTCATGCCCCTCTATTTTTAAGATAAGATCGCGCACAATCCGGTTGGTCTGCTGTTGAAGCACCTCGATTTGCGCGGACTGGAACTCATCCAGCGAAATCGTAAACTCCATATCCTGGTTAACGCCTTGCCCATACCCGGACTCGCTCGATAACGGCATCGCACGGAATCCTTCGTCGACGTCGTCATAGGGATCGAAGCACAGTTCGCCTCCCTTGAAGCGTTGCCGCAGGGAACGGAACAACGCCCACCCCGGTTCGTCCTTCAAATACAGAAGCCGCCCGCCGCTCAGATCAGCCACAAACGTTCTGAAGCGTACAATCCGTTCGAGTGGCACCTCGTCGGCAAGGCAAACCGCGCGGACCCTGATCTGGTCGCCGACAAGGTCGATCTCCGTCTTACTCCGGCACTTGACCGACTGGTTCCAGTGAAGCGGGATCGATTCGTGGCTCGACACCAGCATGATCGGGTAGGGCTTGTTGTGAACCCTGAGATAATGGAGCAAGGGATCTTCCCCGAACCCGGACATGAACCAGGACGCGTTGAGAAGAAGCAGCAGTTCAGGTGGAATCGCAGTGCCCAATCCTTCGGACAGCGGCACGCCATTTTTATGGATCACGATCTGCGGATGCAGGTGGCGGGTATCAATGACGATCTCAAAGGCCGCGCCCTTGCGAGTCACTCCGGTGGGAGACAGCCCTGATGCCCTGACCGGTACCGGGGAGCTGCCGAGCAACTCAGCCCGAAGCCAAGGTAGATCGCCTTGTTGCCCACCCGATAATCTGAATAGCTCCGGTGAGAGCAGATGCTTGGTCGTGAAGTAGGCGCACAACACATGTTTGCACAGCCAGCTGGGATCCCAGGCCGGACAATCGCAGGAGGCCACGAGGAACCCCTCCTCAATGGAAAAGACGACCTCGTAGAGCCTGGACCCTTCTACCTCCGCCGTCAGCGTGGTACGGTCCTGGCTCCAGACATAATGCTGAAGTCGCTGCTGTTGGTAGTAGTCGTATCCCCGGACGACGGATGCCTTCGGGGCCAATGTGTAGACCGCATTGGCTGATATGGCGCGAAACGCGGCAAGGAGTGCACATGATTCGGGGGCAGGGCTCGACGCGACAATCCCCTTCCCAGACAGGGGACGATCCCCCTGCCCGCGACGGGATGAGGTCTTCTTCCGCATAGCCCATCACTATAAGCGCGAAAGCGGAACGGCATCAAGGCACGATGACGGATGAATGACCCAACCTCATCGGTATATGAGTCCCGTCTCGTCGTATCGGCTGCGCGATGTGGAGACCGAGCCAGAGGCGCTACTTGGCAGAACCGGCTTTGAATTGCACGGCGACTTCTGCCACACGTCGGCCCAATGCCTTGGCGTCGGCCAATTCCTTGTTGTCGATGCCTGGACTGTCACCTTCCGTGGTGGCCGAGGCGCCGAAGGCTCCACCCCCACTGACGACGATCATCTGATTCCCCAGCATCGCGGCAAGGATCGTCAACATCGTCACTTCCTTCCCGCTCGACACCTGACCCCCGGTGGCAAAGGCCGCGCCGATCTTGTTCTTCATCTTAAAGTCGGGAAACACACCGAATTTAAACTGCCAGTTGTCGAAAAATGTTTTCACCTCGCCTGACATATTCGACCAATAGACCGGCGAGCCGACCACCACCGCATCGGCGGAGAATAAATCGTCCGCCGTCACCTTGCCGACTCGTTTCAACAGCGCTTCGGCGCCTGATACGCTTTTCACACCAGCAGCCACTGCTTCGGCCATGCGTTCCGTATGACCGGAGCGCGAATGGTAGGTCACGAGCACGTTCACCAGCGGGGCCGGCTCGTCGGCTGATGCCTTGCTGAAGCTGACGCCTAGTATTGGAAGAAGGGCGCACAGAAAGAATGAACGAATGAGACCGAATCGTACAATGGCGGTGAGAGAAAACAACATCGACTCACAGAGAGAATGTACTGGGGCGCAGTATTGACGCCGGCTCAACGACGGACAATTTCCTCTTCCATCCGTTCTTCAACGGACACTTCCGTCAACGTTCCGCGATAGTCACACTTGTGACAGCGAACCCGCCATTCTTCGATCCATTTTTCTTGCACATACGATTGCCGGCACTTTGGGCAGACAAACACACCTTTGACATAATGTACTTTCCGCGTCTCTTTCATACACCCCTCTCTTGGTTCGGCTGTGCGAGGATGGCACAGGCCACCGCGTGATTGCAACATACGCTCAGCCGGAATCGCCGACAATCCTATGCACCACACAGGGTCTCCGGCTTGACTCATCTCCGGTTCGCCGATAGGATGCCGCCGTGCAACGACGCCGATTATTCGCGCTTATCTATGTCTTTCTCCTGTCGTTCCCCTTCCCTGCCTTGGCAGGAAACGATCCGTCCCCGTCCGGGCTGATCCCGATTACCCTCCCGGGGGACGTCATTATTCAGGCAGAGTTGGCCGACACGCCCCAGAAGCGTGCAGAAGGATTGATGTATCGTGAGCATTTAGCCGACGATCGCGGCATGCTCTTTACATTCTCCCAAGCGCAAGCCTGGGTGTTCTGGATGAAGAACACAAAGATGCCGCTCGATCTCATCTGGATCAATGAGAAAAAGCAGATCGTCCATCTCGAACAGCGAGTCCCGATCTGCACGAGAACGGACGACAGCTGCCCCCAATATCGGCCCAACGAGGGCGCGCTCTATGTCTTGGAACTCGCAGCGGGCCGAGCTGAGCGTTTGAAGTTGCAGCGGGGATCGAAGCTTCAATTCCAGATCCCATAGTGGCGTGGACGGAACCTAATAGTTTGCCGGATGCTCAAAGAGTCCGTCCGGCAAGGCCGCAGCCGACGAAAGCACCGGAGGCGTAGCCTTTCTCACCCGCCCACCCCAAGCTGCCAAGACAGCTTGTTCTCCGAGTGGGCTACGTTGAGGATGCTTTCGAGGCGAGAACGAAGCATGGGAAAAGGCGCGTCTCGGCGCGCCGGGGTTGGGCGGGTGAGAAGAGCGACTTTTTCAGCATCCGCCCTTACGATCGTTCCTGCCAGGCCCGCATCCGTCTCGCCGTAATCACCCCATCCACACGCTCAACAGCTTTGAGTACCTGTTCGAGGTGGTGGGTGTCCGACACTTCCACGACAAAATCCAGTGCGGCTTTCTGATCCTCTCGCGTCGTGATTTCGGCACGGCTGATGTTGGCATGGCATTCCGCAATCGCGGAGGACACGTTCGCCAACACCCCGGTCTTATCGACCGCGACAATGGACATTTTAACCGAGTGCGTGCTGGGTGTGTCCGCGTCCCACTCCACTTCCACCAGCCGTTCCTTGTCGTAGTCCAGCGCCTCAAGATTGGGGCAATCGACGGCATGGATCGTCAACCCGCGACCACGAGTAATATACCCGAGAATACGGTCGCCGGGGACGGGATGACAACAGCGCGACAGCTGCATCAGCAGATCCCGAGACCCTTTGACCTGTACGCCGGTGTCGTCGCTCTTCCCACTTACCGCTTTACGCGGGGCGGGACGTTCCTGAGCCGGCGCCTGCGCTCCGGATGACGGAGCCGTGAGTTTGCCGATGACCTGCGACGTGGCCATGTGGCCGAACCCGACGGCCGCAGCCAATTCGTCGGTGCTGTCGAATCCCAACTGACGAGCGGCATTTACGAGCTCCGCTGATTTGAACATCCGGGCCGGCGCCATCCCTTGACGGCGGAACTCCGACTCCAGTAAACGACGGCCGATCTCGATACTCCGCTTCTGCTCTTCAAGCTTGATCCAGTGTTTAATCTTGGTCTTCGCACGTGAGGTGCGGACAAACTTCAACCAGTCCTTGTGCGGCGATTGCGTGGGAGACGTCAGAATTTCGACCGTATCTCCGCTGGCAAGTTGATATTTGAGCGGCACGATTTTCCCGTCCACCTTGGCGCCGACACAATGGTCCCCAACCTCGGTATGAATCGCGAAGGCAAAATCGATGGGTGTCGATCCTCTCGGCAGCTCCTTCACAATTCCTTTGGGCGTGAACACATAGACCGCATCGTGAAACAGGTCGAGTTTGACGGAATCCATAAACTGCCGGTTATCCGTCAAATCTTCTTGCCACTCGACGAACTGGTGGAGCCAGCCGAACGCTTTACTGTCACGATCTGCCACGTGACCCTGTTCTTTATACTTCCAATGCGCGGCAATCCCATGCTCGGCGAGCCGATGCATGTCCTCTGTGCGGATCTGGAACTCGACGTGCTCTCCCTTCGGGCCCACCACCGTCGTGTGGAGAGACTGATAGAGATTGGATTTCGGAATCGCAATGTAATCTTTGAACCGCCCCGGCACAGGCCGCCAGACTGAGTGAATCACCCCGAGCACGGCATAGCAGTTCATCTTGGTATCGGTCACAATCCGCAGCGCGGTCAGGTCGTAGACCTCCTCGAACGTAATCGACTGCTTATCCATCTTTTGGTAAATGCCGTAGAGATGTTTGGGTCGACCATAGACTTGGCCGACCAACCCGTTCTCGTTCATGGCCTGATGCACCAGCTGGCGAACTTCATCGATGTACTGCTGCCGGTCCTCATCCCGTTTCGCCACGCGGACACGCAAGGTCTCGTAGACCTCCGGCTTGAGGTGCTTGAGACAGAGGTCTTCCAGCTCATTCTTGATCCACCCGATTCCGAGCCGATTCGCCAGCGGCGCATAGATCTCCAGCGTTTCCTGAGCGATCTCCTGCCGCTTGGCTACGCTGAGATGTTCCAAGGTGCGCATGTTGTGCAGCCGGTCGGCGAGCTTAATGAGGACGACCCGGATATCGTCCGCCATCGACAGCACCATCTTGCGGAAATTCTCCGCCTGTTTTTCTTCATAGCTCCGAAACGTGATCTTGCCGATCTTGGTGACGCCGTCGACCAGATGCACGACGTCCTTCCCGAACTCCCGTTCGAGTTCGTCAGGCGTCGCGACCGTATCTTCCAGGGTATCGTGCAGCAGCGCGGCGACGATGGCGGTGACATCCGTTTTGAGCGAGGTCAGAACTCCGGCGACGGC
>JBBRRK010000102.1:0-13348 GCA_038200765.1 Nitrospirales bacterium | reverse complement strand
CGCTCCTTGAACCGATAGAAGCGGCCTCGGCGATCCCCCATCAGCTGACAGGCGTTCGAGCCATTGCCCAGTGGCTTCGCCCATTCCAACACGCCGACCTTCGCCCTGATGATCTGCTGCTCGGTGGTCATCGTCCTCACTCCGTTCGTGAAGGCAAGGACGCTACTGGACTGTCAGATGAAGTGCTAGCTTCTACACTTAGGAACCCCGCTTCTTCTCAGAGATGGCCCAAACCAGGTTGGACAGCATGTTCCTTCCTTCAGTGGTGCCTCGCTGTGCGCTGACAACTCAGCCATTAGCCGTATCGCCAAGTTGTTGCACTACATCTCTTCTGGCGTCTTGCCCCCTGTGCCAATATCAGTGGGACACGGTGCCGCTCTTCAATTAGAGTAGTGGGCGGAGAGGAGCCCCCCTCATGCATGCTGACAAGAAGTACGCCCGTCGAGGACTCGCAGGAGCCCGGCGGGCGACGGCGAGGTCCGTGGACGAGTCCATCCCAAGGAACCGCCTCCCCCCGACCAGCTGTGAGCGTCCCGCCAAACCCCGAGGTCGTCGCCACGCCGACACGGCGACGCTTCACGGCGGAGGACACGCTGCGCATCCTGAAATTGGCCGATGCCTGTACCGTAGTGGGGAGTCTGGGGGCCCTGCTTCGCGTCGAAGGACTCTACGCCTCGAACCTTACGCCGTGGCATCGCCAACGCACGGAGGGGGTGCTCTCGGCCTTGACGCCCCAGACGCGAGGCCGAACGGAATCAGTCCGACATCCGCTACAGGCCGAGAATGAGACCCCCCGCAAGAAGAACACCCGGCTGTCTACGCGGCTTACACAGGCCGAACTCATTATTGACGTGCAAAAAAAGTCTCACAGATCCTGGGCCTCCCGCGGGAGATGCCCGAGGCAGGCGGGCGCACCTGATGGCCGCCACACGATCGCTCTCCACGGAGATCGGCATTAAGCCAGCCTGTGACGCCTTGGGCCTCGTCCGCTCGGAGTTCTATTGTGGACAGGGCCCTGCGACGGCGCCTGCCCCGCGTCCGAGCCCCCGCGCACCTTGTCGTCCGAAGAGCGGCAGGCGGTCCTCGCGACCTTGCGCCGCGACCGCTTTGTCGACACCGCCCCGGCCACGGTCTATGCACCCTACTCGATGAAGGCCGCTACCACTGTTCCATCCGAACTCTCTACCGCATCCTCGATGAGCAAGCGGAGGTCAAGGAGCGCCAGAACCAGCTCCGTCACCCGGCCTATCAGAAGCCGGAACTCCTGGCGACCGCCCCCCATCAGATGTGGTCCTGGGAGATCACGAAACTCTTGGGCCCCGTGAAGTGGTCGTACGGCTACCTCTATGGCATTCTGGATATCTTCAGCCGATACGTGGTCGGCTGGATGGTCGCCCCGGCGAAGTCGGCGGTGCTGGCCCAGCGGATCATCACAGACACCTGTGAGAAGCAGCAGATCGGGACGGGACTGTTGACCCTGCATGCGGGTCGAGGCTCCTCCATGCCATCCAAGCCGGTGGCGTTCCTACTCGCCGACCTGGGGAATACCAAAACGCACAGCCGACCCGATACCAACGACGATAACCTGTTCTCGGAGGCGCAGTTCCAGACGCTGAAGTACCGCCCGGACTTCCCGGAACGCTTCGGCAGCCTTGAGGACGCCCACGTCTTCTGCCGGCCGTGGATTCGGGTGATCATCCCGTTGCGCTCAGCCATCCCACTTTGATGAGCGTCCCTTCTCGAAAATCATGCTCCCCCACCAGCGACCACGGTCCTTGCTGTGGAGGACCGTGAGATTCGGCGCGTCCGACGTAGCCTTCGCGCCGCCAAACACGTCGAGGGTCCGCGCCAGCACGCGCAGCTTCCATTCCGTGATCTGGGTGGGATGGATACCACACTGTGCCGCCAGTTCCGGCAGCGTCTTGTCACCCTTGAGCGCGGCACAGACCGCCACATGATTGCGTCTTCTTCGCTTCATCGCCTCGCTCCTCTGGTTCGCCCCTTCGGAATGTCGGTGAAGCAACCCGACCGCTTTGCACACTGTCAGAATTTCCGGGTCCCCGCTCCTTCTATTTTTCACCACCACGCTTCATCTATAGGGATATGTTGATCAGCTATGACGATACGTGCGGCGGCCCTTCTCTGACTAACAGGGCTGTAGAAAAACCCACTTCTGGTGTCCCATTAGTGGCTCTGAGCTGATTTGTTTGAATTGCCATCAGCACATCTCAAATCTTCACGCGTAACCAAGCCAGATCTCGTCGATGACACCTGTCGACCCCATACCCGTTACCCAGGTCAAACCAGGGCTGTGTTCACCCATGTTTTGCCCTCACCTTCCATAACCATGATGCGCCAGTTTCTCAATGTTGTGCATCAGGCAATATAGCTTCCATTGCCCGTCCACTTTCTGCTGGCCACGCAGTGGGACGATGCTGAAGCGGCAGAGATGTTTATTCTCGCGCAGGTTGCCAAATACCGGCTCCACCGTGGCAAAACGGCGTGTAATCATGCGTCGGCCCGTCTCCGAGTCGATCCTCGTCTTCATCCGGTCGGTGAAACTCGTATGCCCTGGGCGTTTGCCCTGAAAGAAGGCGACCTGTCGGGTCTTTGTCTTCTCCGGGGTGCGCAAACATTCGTGCCGCCGCGCACAGGGGAGGCAATCCTTTTCCGTTCCGCGAAACTTGATCGCCGCAAACCCATTGAATGTGCAGTTCGAACCATTGCCATAGAGCCGCTTTCCACCGGGACAGGTGCAGTGTGTGCGATCCTCCGCCAGCTGGAAGTCCTGCGGTGTAAATCGCGGCACCCTGCCAGGCGTCTTGGCTTTGTTCCAGAGCGGATCAGGCTTGGCGGTGTGGATAGCCTGGTCGGCGTACCGCTCGTCCCGTTTTCGGTCGCCGTTGTCGGGGATATAGGCGTCGACTGAGGTGTCGGTAAGTGCCTTTAGATTGGCCTCGGAATGATAGCCCGCATCGGCGGTCACCACAGTCTTCGAGGTGCGCAATGCTGTGGTGGCCTTGACGATAGGGAGCAACAGTGCTTGTTCTGATCCAGTGCCGTGGGCTTGGGCCTCCACGATGATCTGGGTCTTCTCATCGACCGCGGCCCCCCCGGTATACCCTTGGATCACGCCCTTACTGGTGGCCATCTTGGCTGAGCCGTTGTCGGTGCGGTTCGACAGGCGCACGGTGCCTTTGGTGCCTTTGCGGTCTTCGGGTGCGTCTTGAGCCAGTCGCGTAGTTGACCAGCCTCCTTGTGCAGACGTTCCAGCCGGAGCGACTCGCGTTTGACGAGCGCGTCGTCAGTTGGGGCCGTATCGGTATGCTTCTGCTGGGCGATCATCTTTTGGGTCGCCGCTTCCATGTTGTCCAGTTGGCGTTGATAGTCTGCACGGGTACCGCTCTTTTGTTTACTGGCGTTACTGGGGAGTTTCACACCATCAATGGCAAACATTTCACGACCAATCAAGCCTTGCCGATCACACACCAGCAACACCTGGGCGAACAGGCTGGCCACACCCTCCCCCATCTCGGAGACGAAGGCGGCCAGTGTGGTGAAGTGCGGTTGGCTGTCACCCGACACCGCAATGAACAGCACGTTCTCCAGGCAGGCGCGTTCCATTTTTCGACTGCTGATGATGCCTCGGCTGTAGGCTAACAGAATGATTTTGATGAGGGCGGCAGGGTCGAAGGCCGGGGCACCTTCGTGGTCGTTCTTGTAGCGGGCGTGGAATTCGGTGAGGTCGAGTTCGTGATCGACCATGTAGCAGAGGGCGTGTTCAAAGCTACCGGGAATGGCCGGCTGGTCAAAATCCACCGGCAGAAGTTTCAGACCGGTGTGAATGGGTTTGTATCGAGCCATCCCAAGGCCCTCCCTATGAAATTCAGCGCGTCTAATTATCTCATAGGAGAGAGGGGCCTGGGGATTTTTCTACAGCCTCAACGACACAAATAACCGGTCGTACGCGTTCGCTGACCGAGCCCAGGACATATCCGTGGTCATCCCTTCCGCAACCAGTTGTTCCCACATCGATCGATCCTGATACACAACCACAGCTCGGCGCAAGGCAGCCAGTAGAGCAACTGCCGTGTCCGCTTCAATATGAAATCCAGTCGCGTGTTTCGCATGCCGAGACTTCGGCGGCAGCGGCAAGACTGTATCTGCCAATCCGCCTGTTTTTCTCACTATTGGAACCGTCCCATAGCGGAGACTGTAGAGCTGGCTCAAACCACAGGGCTCATACCGCGAAGGCATCACAAACATATCGGCTCCGCCTTCGATACGATGGGCGAGTCCTTCGTCGAAGCCGAGACGAAGCCCTATACGATGCGGATAACGTGCCTGAAGCACCTGAAACCTGGTTTCGAGTTCCGGCTCGCCTGTTCCCAACACCACCAGTTGCAGCTGCATCGCCATTAATTGCGGAATAATGGCTACCACAAGATCTAAGCCCTTCTGCGACGTCAGCCGTGCAATGACGCCAAGAAGCGGAGCCGATGATTCCGGCAACTGAAACTCCCGTTGAAGCGCCTGCTTGCACACCAATTTTCCTGAACGGTCGAGCACTGAGTAGTTGGCCTGCAGATAAGAATCAGTTTTTGGGTTCCATCGATCGATATCGATACCGTTCAGGATACCCAGGAGTCGGTCCGCACGATTGCGTAGCACGCCCTCAAGCCCAAAACCGAATTCTGGGGTGAGGATTTCCCGCGCGTAGGTGGGGCTGACCGTCGTGACATAATCAGAAAACACAATTCCTCCCTTGAGCAGATTCACCGAACCGTAATACTCCAGGCCCGCGGGAGTAAACATCGATGGAGGCAGACCAGTTTTCTCGAATTGCTCTCCAGGGAAGAGGCCTTGATACGCCACATTATGCAGGGTCAGCACGGTGCGCACCCCCTGTACCTCCGGCCGATCCCGGTCGAGAGTCTTGAGATAGGTGGCGCACAACGCTGTTTGCCAATCATGGAGATGGAGGATATCGGTATTCCACGTGCGCGCAGTTCGGAGATAGGCCATCACCTCAATCGTCGCGCGGCAAAAGAATACAAACCGGTCGAGATTGTCAGGGTAGTCGATACCTCGATCTTGATACAGCCCTGGCCGGTCGAAGAAGGCCTCATTCCGGATCGTCCACACTCGCACTCGGCAATCACCTATGCCGCTGGGAATCACATCTTCTTCAATCCGCGTATCAACAAGCCCCTGAGGGGTCGGCACAGGGAGTCGACAGACGGAACGAAAGGATCGGCCTGACTCACTGAGACACCGGTAGTGTGGAAGCAGGAGAATGACGTCATGGCCAAGTTTCGCCAACTCAAGAGGCAGCGCGCCAGTGACATCGGCGAGTCCACCGGTCTTGGCATAGGGAACCGCTTCAGAGGAGACCATGAGCAGATTCAGAGGATGCTGGGTCACGACAGTCCTACGAGGCGCATCACATTATGGAGCGGCCGGCACTTCAAACCTGGAGCGAAACTTGTCTTCGTGCCGCCAACTGCGTCCCAACTCATGAAGTTGTGCCGAGGTCAGCTTTTCACGATAGACCAGCCGTTCCTCGAAAAATACCACCAGCCACCCGCGATCCGGGTAAGCCAGAAACAGCGCATCGCCGGCCTCAATACGGACCTCCCACCCTCGCGGCGGTTCTCCGCTTGCCAACCTCGACCGTGGAATCAACTCGTCGTCTTTCATGCCGAAGAACTGCATGAACTCGGCATGCTGATACGTCGGTATCCCCCAGGCCCCGACAAACGCGCGGGGGGTCAACTGATGGAGCACTAACTCGTTGTCTCGAATGTGGCGCTCTTGTTCTTCCAACGGAGGCATCCCGCTGCAACCGAGAACCGACCCGAGAACGACCACGACGAACATGTTGGCCCATCCCGAGCGCCTTAGAAATTCAAGGCCCTCGAACCAATGCGCACCGCACCCCGTCGATCTGAACATACCCGCGAAATTGCTCACAACAGGCGTCGGGTCCTTGGTTCAACCGGCTTCACAGGCTGACACACATCGCACTGACAGAGCCGCCGAAGAAGGGCATAGGAGTAAATACCGGTGTCGTGGCCGTCGCTCCAAGTGAATTGCAGCGCATACCGTCCGACCGGCTGCACATCTTGCAACATGACCAAGAGGGGCACATCGTCCGGCTGCAAGCGCCGTGCACCAGACCACTCATCTACGCAGGCTGCGCAGGGACATTGCTGACGGAGATATCGCACGGGATAGACAGCCTTGTGCCCATCATTCCATTCGATGCCCAACACACCCTTCTCAATCCAGGCCATGTCTCTTGGTTCACACACCGTCTCTGTCATATTCACGAATTCCCTTCCACGATTGATCAATGACCTCGCTTACGACGGATAGGCTAGAAAATTTACAGGAGGCAGTTGTCTACCTGCTACAACAGTGACATACCCTTCAATCGCGTTTTCCACTTCGTGTCGAACTTGCCCAGCGGCCTTCAGACGATCGACCACGGCAGGCGAGAGCCGCAACGCCTGATGCAGAAAGGCCAGGCTCCCTCGCGACAGCGGCAAACAGCGGAACACCTGGCGCGCCGCACAGACGTCGCAGACCAAGCCTCCGGACAGAGGCGAGAACTGCGGTTCTTCCATCAACCGGCCCTTCCCACAGGCGGCACAGTGATCGGTCTGAGGACGAAACCCGATAAGGCCCAGCAGCCGAATCTGAAACAGCAGCGCCGTCAACGCCGGATCCTGGCTCGTGACTAATGTACGCAAGCCCAGTTCGAGCGTCTCGAAAATCTGCAGGTCCGGGTCCCGGTCCGGCGTCACCGCACCCACCACATTGACCATCCGCGCGGCAGCGGTCATCAACGTTAAATCTTCGCGAAACCGGGGGAACGACTCTACAAGATCGACTTGAGAAATTCGAAAGAGCGAATCGCCTGATTTCTCGAACAGGTTCAGGTCACTGATGGTGAGTGGTTCGAGGGATGCGCCGAGACGGCTCTTCATTCGACGAGCCCCACGCGCCACACCGCGGACCTTGCCCATCTCCTTGGTATAGAAGATCACGATACGATCCGCATCGCCCCACTTCCGACTGTTCAGCGTGATGGCCGCAGTCTTGATCAGCGGCATGGAGGAGATCCGTGAGACGTGAATCGTGAATTGTGAAAGGTTTCGGGAAAAGAGCACTCGGCGGTCCTACGTATCACGTTTCACTCCTCACGCTGTACAGTTCCAGTTAGCGAAGGTAGTCCATGAACACGGTGGCCAAGGAGAGATAGATGGTAATACCGGTGATGTCATTGGCCGTCGTCACAAAGGGGCCGGCCGCAACCGCAGGATCCACGTTCATTCGCTTCAGCATGATGGGCATGAACGTCGCCATACTGGTCGAAACCATGAACGCGATAATCAACGACAGGCCCACAACCATGCCCAAAAACTCTTGATGCCAAATCCAGCCGACGAGCGTGAGAATCACGCCGCAGGCGAGCCCCATCAGAAGTCCGACCTTGATCTCCCTGAAAAACACAGTGCGCACATCCGTCAGCTGGATCAGCCCTGTCGCCAATCCTCGAATAATGAGAGTCGAGGATTGGAGGCCCACATTCCCACCCATCGCAGCAATGACCGGAATAAAACTGACGATGGCCACCACTTCCTGAAGTGTGTACCGGAACTCCCACAAAATCGCGCCCGAGAACAGACTGCCGATAAGATTCGTAAAGAGCCACGGGAGCCGGTGTTTCGCCGACGCCACGCTGGAGGATTTCGAAACCGAATCCTCTTCGATTGCACCGGCCATCTTGAGCATGTCTTCAGTCGCTTCTTCACGGATCACGTCCACAACGTCGTCAACTGTGATAATGCCGACCAATCTGTTGTCGTTGTCGATGACCGGGATGGCGAGCAAGTTATAACTCGCCACTTGACGTGCGACCTCTTCCTGATCCATGTCGACCGTCACACTGATCACGTCGCGTGTGGCGATGTTTTTCAGCGGTGTCGTGGGAGCGGCCGTCAGTAGCCGCCGCAGGGAGAGCACTCCGACTAAGCGTTCATCCCTGTCGGTCACATAAATATAGAACACCATTTCCGCATCCGTCGCCAGCTGGAGACGCTGGATAGTGGCTTGCGCCGTCGCATCTTCCGGGAGCGCAAAAAACTCCGTCGTCATGATGCTGCCGGCCGTATCCTTCGGATACTTCAGGAGGTCGGCGACTTCCGTCGAGTCCTCTTCCCGCATCAGCGAGAGAATCTCTTTCGCCCGTTCTTCTGGCAGAACCCCAAGAAGATAGGCCACATCATCAGGGCCGAGATCTTTGATCAGCCAGGCGATATCCGAGTGCAACAGGTCCGCGAGTACCTGATTGATACTATCGCTGTCGAGCTCGCTCAGCACTTGGCCGCGCTTCGATTCACCTCGCACCAGTTCGAAGACTTCCCGCTTTTCCTTGGGGGACGACAGATGCATAATCACTTGCGCCACGTCGGCCTGATGCATCCGGCCCAGCATCTTCGCAAGATTGGTGATCGCACCACGGTGCAACAACCGTTGCACCGACAACAGGACGATGTCGAATTTGCTCCGCCCTCGATCTGCCTGGTCGCGCAGCGCGTCGCGGAGGGGATCCTTATCCCCTGGGCGAGGACGAGGATCCACTGGATTCAATTCTGTCATAGGCTCCGTCGGCTGCATCACGTCCTGTTAGTACCCTAATTCCGTGAGCGCGTGCTCATCTTCCCGCCAGGCTTCCCGCACTTTCACCCACAGCTGCAGAAACACTTTCATCCCAAAGATCTGCTCCATGTCACGCCGTGCATCGGTCCCGACCGCCTTGAGTCTCTCTCCGTGCTTCCCGATCACAATCGCCTTGTGAGACTCTCGCTCAACCACCACCGTCGCGCTGATGCGGGCCAGTTTCCCCTCCTCGATAAATTCGTCGATCTCCACGGCAACCGAGTAGGGCACTTCTTCATAGGTCTGGAGCAAAATCTTCTCGCGGATCATCTCAGCCGCCAAGGTCCGCATGGACTGATCGGTGACGGTGTCTGCATCATACGCCGCCTCCCCTTCCGAAAGATGCGCCACGGTCACGGACAGTAACCGATCGACATTGTCGCCGGTTTCAGCCGAGACCGGCACCACTTCTGTCCAAGCGAACAACCTGGCATACGTTTCCATCACCGGCAGCAATTTGAGCTTATTGACCAAGTCCACCTTGTTCAAGACAAGAATAACCGGACGCGGACGCTTCCTGATCGCCCCTTTCACATGGTCGATGACCAAGAGATCGCCGGGGCCAGGGGAACTCGTCGTATCCATCAACACGTACAAGATATCCGCCTCTTCCAGCACGTCGACCGTGGTGCGGACCATGCGACGATTGAGCAGATGTTGGGGTTTGTGCAACCCCGGCGTATCGAGCAGGGCAACCTGCGCACCCAGTGCATGCACAACCCCCAGAATTCTCGTCCTCGTCGTTTGCGGCTTGTCCGAGACGATCGCAATTTTCTGCTCAAGCAATCGATTGAGCAACGTCGACTTGCCGACGTTCGGTCGTCCAATGATCGCGACTGTCCCAAACTTCATGGCGCTACGGGCGTGGCCGCTCCTGTGATGGCGCTGGAATCAATTGGTACACGGTTTCACCTTTACGCACGTAGCCGAGCTGCTCGCGCGCCAACTGTTCGGCTTTCGCAGGATCGTGCTCCAGACGGTCGATGTCCCCTTGAAGTGTCCGGGTCGTCCGTTGCAATTCCTGAAGGTCCACATCCAGCTGTTGGGCGTGCTCGCGCATGGAGAAGTAACGCGGTAACCCCATGTCGCCAAAGACCAAGACGATCAGCAGCAGCAGGCAGGCGACAACTCCCAGATAGTGCACGCCCTTCACCGCACGACGCTGCCAATCGAGCCACTGCCGTCCCCGATTCCGCTTAATAATCATCTCGTCGCTCGCTCGTCGTCAGCATCGCCCAGGCACCGCCTCACGACCCCGATAGATGGCATTCGGACCCAGCTCTTCTTCGATCCGGAGCAACTGATTGTATTTGGCCACGCGATCCGTTCGGGACAGCGACCCGGTCTTGATGAGCCCGCTATTGGTCGCGACCGCCACATCCGCAATCGTCGTATCCTCGGTTTCCCCGGATCGATGCGAAATGATCGCCGTGTAGCCGGATCGCTTCGCCAGCTCAATCGCCTCCAGCGTTTCCGTCAACGTGCCGATCTGGTTGAGCTTGATTAAAATGGAATTCGCAATCCCTTCCTTGATCCCTTTGGCGAAAATCTCCACATTGGTCACAAAAATATCGTCTCCGACCAATTGGACCCGCTTGCCCAGCTTCTCCGTCATCATCTTCCAGCCCTTCCAATCCAACTCGCTCAAGCCATCTTCGATGGAGAGAATTGGGTATCGATCCACGAGCTTCCCATAGTAACGGATCATCTCCTCGGAGGAGCGCTCAGGATTCTTTTCTGCTTCAAGGAGGTACCGACCTTTCCCGTAGAGTTCACTGGCCGCACAGTCCAGTGCAAGGGCAATATCGCGCCCTGGTTTGTACCCAGCCTCCTCGATGGCCTGCATAATCAGGCTGAGCGCCTCTTCATTCGATTGGAGGTCCGGTGCAAACCCGCCTTCATCGCCGACTGCCGTGTTCAAGCCTTTTTTCTTCAACAACGACTTGAGCGTATGAAACACCTCCGTCGCCATCCGGAACGCCTCGCTGAAACTGGCCGCCCCTACCGGCATGATCATGAACTCTTGCAAGTCCAACCGATTATCAGCATGAGCCCCGCCGTTGATGATGTTCATGAGCGGCACCGGCAGCACCCGCGCATTCGTCCCGCCAAGATACCGGTAGAGCGGCTGGCCTGTTTCGATCGCGGCTGCCTTCGCCACGGCCAGCGACACACCGAGAATGGCGTTGGCGCCGAGCTTGCCTTTCGTTTTTGTACCATCCAAATCGATCATCGCCTGGTCGATGCCGACTTGGTCGAAGGCGTCTTTTCCTAACAACTCCGGTGCGATCAACTTGCTGATATTGGCCACGGCCTTCGAGACGCCCTTCCCCATCCAACGCTTCTTGTCGCCATCGCGCAATTCGATCGCTTCCTTCTCGCCGGTGGAAGCCCCTGACGGCACCGCCGCCCGCCCATGCGCCCCACTCTCCAGTGTGACCTCCGCCTCGACCGTCGGATTTCCCCGCGAATCCAGAATCTGACGTCCTTTGATCTCTCGAATTGCGCTCATGCTTCCCCCCTCAAGCTGCTGAAAAAGGCTCCCAACTTCGTTCTCGGTTCAAGAAAATCCTCAACGTACCCCAGAGGGTACGCCTCCATTGTCGTTGGCCGCCTTTTTGAGCAGCCTGCCGTCCGCGGTCAAATCCTTACCCCATCACTCTCACGGGATGTGGCTGGGTTACCTTCGACTGCGCGCGTCGGACGAGCACAGTTTCATTGTGCGCGTTCCGCGAGCAATGAAGGCACCCAGCCTCATCCCGCCAATTTCTTCTTCAGCAACTCATTCACCTTCCCCGGATTCGCCTTACCGCCACTCGCCTTCATCACCTGCCCAACCAGGAACCCGAGCACTTGCTGCTTGCCCTCTTTAAACTGGACCACCTGCGTTGGATTCTTCGCGAACACGTCGTCGATAATCGTGTCGAGCGCCCCTTCATCGGAGACTTGCGTGAGACCCTTCTCCGTCACAATCTGTTCCGGCGTCTTTCCGCTGCTGTAGACTTCGGGAAAGATCTCGCGCGCGACTTTCAAACTGATCGCCCCCTGCTCGACCAACTGAAGAAGACTGACAAGTCGTTCCGGTGAAACCGGGGACGCACTCGCATCGGTCCCTGAATTATTCAGTTCTCTGGTCAGCTCGCCCATCACCCAGTTACTTACCGTCTTGGGTTGGTTGAACAGTTTGACACAGGCTTCGAAGTAGTCGGCCACTGCCTTCGACGCCGTCAACACGCTGGCATCGTACTCAGACAGCCCACACTTGCTGACAATTCGCTGCATTCTCGCTGCCGGCAATTCGGTTACGTGGGTGCGACACCCCTCGATCCAGCCCTGATCCAGCTTGAGTGGCACCAGATCGGGGTCGGGGAAGTAGCGATAGTCGTGTGCCTCCTCTTTCGAGCGCATCACCACCGTCTCACCGCGTTCGAGATTCCAAAGCCTGGTCTCCTGATTGATTGTGCCACCTTCGTTCAGCACCTTCGTTTGACGCTTGATCTCATATTCGACGGCATCCTTGACGAACTTGAACGAATTGATGTTCTTGAGTTCAACCTTGGTCCCAAACACTTTCTGGCCCACCGGACGGAGTGAGAGGTTCGGCTCGCAGCGGAAACTCCCCTCATCCATATTGCCATCACAGACCTCGAGATACATGAGCACATCGCGGAGGCCCTTCAAATAGGCCACCACCTCATCGGCCGACCGCAAGTCTGGTTCCGTCACAATTTCCAGCAGCGGGGTTCCCGCCCGATTCAAATCGACGCGACTCCCGTTGGTACCGGCAACGTGAACACTCTTCCCCGCATCTTCTTCCAAATGGGCACGACGGATACGGACACGCTGCGTGCCTTCACTCACGGCGATCTCGATCCAACCATGCTCACAAATCGGCGCCTCGTATTGCGAAATCTGGTAGCCCTTGGGCAGATCCGGATAGAAGTAGTTCTTGCGTGCAAAAAGATTGTTCGCCGCAATCGTGCAATTCAGCGCCAAACCCGCACGCACCGCCATCTCCACCGCCGCCTGGTTGAGCACCGGCAACGAGCCGGGGAGCCCTAAGCACAAGGGACAGGTCTGGCTATTGGCCGCGAGCCCGAACACCGTCCCGCAGCCGCAAAACAGCTTGGACTTCGTCCGCAGCTGCGCATGCACTTCCACGCCAATGACGACTTCGTAGGTCATCGCTTAGCTGTGGTCTTCTTCGCGCAACCGGTCACGCTCACGTCGCATTGCCTCACGACCGGCGTCAAACGCTTCGCGCAAAACCGCCTTCTTCGAATCCATAAATTCCTTCCCCTCTTCCACGACTTCTTCTACTGTTTCGCCGACGCAACCTGCCAAATCCCGCAGTTCGCCTTCTGCGCGACGGGCATGACCACGTAGCTGCTCGCGCGACTCGCGTCCAGTCTGTGGAGCCAGCAATAATGCCACCACCCCCCCTAATGCCGCGCCGCTCAAAAATGCGAGAAAAACCCCTGCTGATGAGGAACCCCGATCATCCGCCATTGTGATGCCCTCCTTCTTTTCGAAACCGGTCCTTCATGACGTGGGTTGCGGCTTTCAATCCCGCGACCACGCTCGCCACATTGGTCAACATCGATCCGCTTGAGCCCTTCAC
>JBBRRK010000101.1:0-13405 GCA_038200765.1 Nitrospirales bacterium | reverse complement strand
GCCCGGTCGCGCCGAGGCCGGACCATCCGTGGCGCAAGCGCCTGCGGCCAGAACGCACAAGCCACGCGGCGGCGGCCGGAACATAAAACCGGACATTTCTACTTTGGGAGGAAGAGGACATTTCTATTTGGGCTTGACAGGGAAGAGGCTTCACCTTGCTGGTCATCAGGCCGCGTGTTAAGATGCCGCCTCGCGAAAATCGGTGTGGAGAGGTGCGAGAGTGGTCGAATCGACATGCTTGGAAAGCATGCGTCTCAGCAATGGGACCGTGGGTTCGAATCCCACCCTCTCCGCCATTCTAAGCAAGACAAAAGTAAGAAGTGAAAAGGCAAAAGTTTCGGCCATACGGACTTCCTCCTTTTCCCGTTTTACTTGTAACTTCGAGATAAGGGGCTGGGCCCTGTGCAACAGAACCCTGTGAACCCCGCCAGGTCCGGAAGGAAGCAACGGTAAGCGGTCAGTTCTGTGTGCCGCAGGATCACCTGGCCCCGCTCTTTTTGGAGAAGTTCTGAGTCTTGAGTTCTGAGTTGAGAGTTGGGATCAAAGAACTTTTCCATCACCAAGACTGATAACTCAGAACTCAAGACTCAGAACTCAGAATTGGAGCTTAGCGACGTTGGATTATCAAGTCTCCGCCAGGAAATACCGACCAGGCACGTTTGATGACGTGATCGGGCAGCCACACGTGGTTCAGACGCTGGTCAATTCCATCATCACGAAACGAATTGCCCAAGCCTATCTCTTTTCAGGGACCCGCGGCGTGGGGAAAACCACGGTCGCGAGAATTCTCGCCAAGGCCCTCAATTGCGAGCAGGGGCTGCCCGGTACGCCCTGCGGCGCCTGTTCCAACTGCCTGGAAATCGCGCAGGGGACTTCCGTCGATGTCATGGAGATCGATGGGGCGTCCAATACGAGTGTGGACGATGTGCGTGAGATCCGCGAGAATGTCAAGTTCGCTGCCTTTCGTGGAAAGTATCGAGTATACATCATCGATGAAGTCCACATGTTGTCGAACTCGGCGTTCAACGCGCTGTTGAAGACGCTGGAGGAGCCGCCGCCACATGTCGTGTTTATCTTCGCCACCACAGAAATCCACAAAATTCCGGCCACGATTCTCTCCCGCTGCCAGCATTATAACTTCCGTCGAATTGCGCGAACTGAGATTGTCGAGCGGCTGCGTCATGTGGTTGAGCAGGACCAGATCGTGATCGAGGAGCGCAGCCTGATGGCGCTGGCTAGGGCCAGCGAAGGTAGTATGCGCGATGGGTTGAGCCTGCTCGATCAAGCCGTGGCGTTCGGTGGTAAGACCATCGTGCATGCGGATCTGGAAGCCCTGCTGGGAGCGGTTCCGCAAGAACTCGTTCGTGCGGTGATTCAGGCGATCACGGCGCAGGAGAGTGCCGCGGCATTACGCGTGCTGGCGCAACTGTTGGACCAAGGGCATGATCTGCGGGCCTATTGTGCGGAGGTCGTCGAGTATCTGCGCAACATGCTGGTGGTGTCGGTGGTGCCCTCACCTCAAGAATGGCAGGGGTTGATCGAGGCATCCGCGGAAGATCTTTCGCAGATGGCCGCTGATGCGCGCTCGTTTTCACCCGAACTCCTGCAGGAATTGTTGGCCATCTTTACGCAAGCGGAGGACTCGCTGAGGCTGAGCGCGCATCCCCGATTCGTGCTCGAAACAGCGGCTGTGCGAGCAACCCGGTTGTTACGTCGGTCGGAGGGGAAACCAGCCGAACAGGTGGTGCCGCACCCCCAAACGGTACGCCCATCTCAGTCGGCTCCAGTGTCCATAGAGAAACCGGCTTCGGCTGGTCGCTCAGAACATTCAGCTCCCTCACCGTTACCGAGGCCTCCGCAGGCGACGACTCCCGCACCGGTCGCGCCAGTGACGTCGAGGTCTTCAGTTGTCGGGAATGCGGCGCTTCCACGAGGCTCCTCGACGAATCCTCCGAATGTCAGGTCACCTGATACTGCCGGTGAGGTAAAGGCTTCGACGCCTGTGGTTTCATCTGCGACTGATAACGGGCGCGTTGCGGTGACGCTCAATTGGGAACAAGTTCAAGAGGAAGTGGGCAATACCTCTTCCAGAATTGCCGCCTTTCTAGAGCGGGGGCGGTTTGTGGGGGTGGAAGGCCATGTTGCAACAATTGGATTTGCCAAGCAGGAGATGGCGGCCCGAGGGATGATCGAGAATCCTGAGAATATGGCGGTGCTCACATCGATCTGTGAACGATTGAGCGGTCAGACGGTTCGTTTGCGGATTGTCGAATTGTCAGAGTCGGATCCTTCAGGTCCGACGATGGCACAGCTCAGGGCGGCGAAGGAAAAAGAGCAACGGCTGGTCCTCTTCGAACAAGCACGGGCCCATCCGGTCGTCAAACAGGCGCTGGAGATATTTGGCGCAGAGCTCGCAGATGTCAGACCGGTGTCGAGCCACAAGGAGGTTAAGGAATGAAGAACCCGATGGGCAACATGGGAAATCTGTTGAAGCAAGCGCAGGCAATGCAAGCCCAAATGGCGAAGGTGCAGGAACAGGCATCGTCGAAGACCGTGACCGGGACGGCCGGCGGTGGCAGTGTGATGGTCACCGCCAATGGGGCTATGGAGCTTGTCGGTATCGTCATTGATCCCGAAGTGGTGAAAAGCGGCGACGTGGAGATGGTGCAAGATTTGGTCATGGTCGCATCGAACGATGCCCTCAGAAAGGCTCGTGAGATGATGGCAGATGAAATGAAATCAGTGACCGGCGGGATGAATATGCCTGGAATGTTCTAGCAGGATGCTGAAAAAGTCGCTCCCAGAAATCGTGAGGAGTGAAACGGAAGAATGCCAAGTCCTCTCCCTCCGAACCGTTTTACCATTCACGAACGACAAGGACAGCCATTGAATTCCACCGAGGCACAATAGCTTTGCCGTGGACTCCTAGCAGGCAACCACATTATGGCAGTTGATCAACAAGGATTACTCGTGCGGTTGGTGCGCGAGTTAGTCCGTCTTCCAGGCATCGGTCAAAAAACGGCGCAACGATTGGCGTTCCATGTCTTGAAGGCTGAGCGTGAAGACGCGCTTCGCCTGGCCGAGGCGATTCGCGCCGTCAAAGACGGACTCTCATTTTGCCGGCAATGTCGGAATATTGCCGAGGGAGAACTCTGTGAGTTTTGCCTCGATCCGAAGCGGGACCAGACGAGAATTCTAGTCGTGGAAGAACCGAGTACGACCTATGCCATTGAGCGGGCGGGGGCCTACCGCGGCTTGTATCATGTGCTCCTCGGTGCCTTGTCTCCGTTGGACGGCGTCGGACCGTCCGATATCAGGGCTGAAGAGTTGGTCGATCGGGTGAGGCTTGGGGGAATTGAAGAAGTGATCCTTGCGACCAGTCCGACGATCGAAGGTGAAGCGACTGCCATCTACTTAACGAATCAACTGAAACCTCTCGGAGCCCGGGTCTCGCGTATCGCCTACGGCATTCCGGTCGGGATGGACATTGAGTATGCCGACGACGTGACATTACTCAAGTCTATCGAAGGCCGTCGGGATCTTTAGCAGGGAGCTGAAAAGTCTGCCAGTTTCGTTCTCGCATCGCTCCCAAGAACCGTGAGGCGTGAAACGTGGACCGAAGGTCAGTCGAGGATATGTGGATTTAATTGCGGACAAGGCGCGTCCCTGGGTGAAGAGGCTGTCTTGGCAGGCTCAGGGTGAGCGGGTGAGAGGTCTCGCCTTTCTGAGCACCCTGCGTGAATTTTCTGCAGACTGCTAGCGAAGGCCAGGTTAGCGAGATTGACGGGCCCATGCTGACCATTGACCCCTCTTGCAGGCCCCTGTTATAGTTTCGTTCGTTCCAGACAATTGTATCACACACGCAGGTTGCAGCATGAAAGCAGATTCTCCTCCCAAGCGCATGTCGCCCGCTCCATCAGTGGTACAGTCTGTCACCCCCAAGCGCAAAGCCAAGACTTCGTCCCAGGGGAAAAAATATGTGGTGATTCGTCGTAACCTTGAACGGCAGCGCAAGGCTCTGTTGGAAGAGGTGGTCGAAGGTCTCGCCAATCCAAAAAGCCAGGAGGCGTTCCCTGACGTGAGCGATCAGGCGTCTGCGGAGGCCGAACAGAATTTTTTGATGCGTATCCGTGAACGCGAACAACGGTTAGTCAAGAAGATCGATGAGGCGCTGGCTCGAATGGACCAGGATATCTACGGCATCTGTGAGCGCTGCGAAGAAACGATTCCCTATCCGCGACTGAAAGCCCGCCCAGTCACCACCCTCTGCATCGATTGCAAGACGCTGGAAGAACAAGAAGAGAAATCCCGCCGATAGTAGACTCCACGGACAACAAGCGTTTGCGTCGCTTCCTAGAAATGTAAGGACACACCGCCGACAAGGACATTGGTCACAACAGACCAGGTTTCCTCATATCCAGGGGGCTTTGATACCTGAACCTGAGTACGTAAAGTCGTGGGAGGACCAGATCCGCTTGTACTCTCCGAAGACCGCAAGATTTCTAAATACGAAGAACTTCATCCCCACGAGCACCTGCCCAGCAGGAGCATAATCCACTTCTCGATATGGAACGGCCTGGAGGGACAGAACGGCTCGCCGACACCAATGCCGACGTAAGGCGCGATTCGCCCCTGCGGAAGATCCGGGGTTGACCAGACAGGGTAAAGAAACAGCAAGTTTGCAGCCAAGGTATTGACACTGAGGTCAGCAACATCGAAAAAATGGACTGATCCAAGCTGAAAACCGGGAATCGATACTGTGCCGTCAGCACCCCTTAACTGAGGGTGGAGATCCGCGGTGAATCTCGTGAAATCTAACTCCAATCCAACCAGTGGTTGCCACTTATACTTTCTTGGGAGATACCAGGCGGTGAGTTTGCCCCCAAATGTTGCAGAATCGTTCAGCGTCACATCATGTACCGTTCCATGAAAGGGTCCACGATGTCCCCTGTATTGATCTTTAAGCCTTCGTTGGAATGGAAAGCTTTCCCTCCGAACGCACCGACAGAAAATTCCCAGTTCTGCTCGGCTTGAGCTTGGAGCGGCAGGAAAAACAGAACCGTGACTGCCAAGACGATTGTTCGCACACCAGCCCGCATAGGTGCTCCATGCCGTTTCCACATCCTTTCTTGCAGAGTGATAGGGGAAAGCCTGCCGTGAGACCTGGCGGGCGCCTAACGAAATCAGATAATCCATCAGATAGTTATGTAAACGAAATGATTGATGGAGGCAGGTCAGTGTTTTAACGCCTTCACGCGCTGTTGGACGAGGGCGATGCGATTGGCTTCATCGGGGATGCCTTCGACCAGCGCGAGATAGGTCTCGTACTCCGAGAGGGCACGCTTGGGATTTGTGGGTTCGTAAGCTTCAGCTAAGTTGTAACGGGCAATGGCATAGTTGGGGCGGAGCGTGATAGCTTTTTCGAATGAGGCGAGCGCATTCGCCTTGTCTCCCAGCTTGCGGTATACCGTGCCCAGGTTGTTCAGAATTTCAGGAGTGTTGGGGCTGATGGTCAACGACTGTAGTATCTCCGTCTTGGCCTTTTCATACTCACCCTTCCCGACCCACGCGAGGCCGAGTTTGTGGTGGACTTCTGCCAGCCACGCGTTATTTGTAAAGCCGCTTGCGATGGCCTTCTGATAGGCAGCGGCCGCGGTATCGTAGTTCTGGGCGCCACAGTAGGAGAGCTGCGCGGTTTGGCCGCGCGCGAATTGCTGGAGCGAGAGAAAGGGTTCCTTGTCCTCCGCGCCTTGACTGTCGAACTGTTGCCCGGGCTTCTCACCTCTTGGATGGCGCAGCCGTTCCAGGAACTCGCGTCGATAGGGGGAGAACAGCCGTACATAGGGGTCGATCGTCATAGAAGCTTGGAGCAAGGTCGGCTGCTCGCGCGGGCCAAGGATCAAGTACTGTGTCGTTGTTTTCTCATCGCCGGTTTCGTACAGAGCGCTGGAATCCATGCTCGTTTTCGAGGACAGATTCGCCACGTTGAGATAGAACTCCAATGTCGGCTTCAGCTGCGTTACGGTGTGGCGGAGGACTGGGTAGGGGTTCAAGTCAAGCCCGGAGGGAAAGGTAAAGACGGTTCCAACCAATATGCCATCTTCATCGAAAAAGTAGGACTCATCGCCATGTGATGGGCTTCGGTCAGCAGGGAGAACCCACTCTTGCCCGGTCCCCCATTCTTGCGGTTTGAGGGTGGAGGGGGGGTGTGTCTTGAGGAAGGCGGATTTCGATGTACAGAGGGTCGTGGAATTCATGAGGATGAGATCGCTTTCAGACGGCGGGAGGATCGGTTTTCTGGCCGGAGTGTCGCAGGCATTCAGCAAGAGACTCAGTCCTAGCCCCCAGATCACCCAGAGTTGAAAGAGCACGGTGCGAGGTGTATGCGTATCACGTGAATTTCGATTCACGAAGGGAGCATACATGAAACGTGAAAGGGTTTGCCAACTGGGTGACAAGGCAACGCCCGCTCTCAGGAGAGAAGCGGGCGCAACATCTGACAACGACGGGCGCGACGAGTTATCGCCGCTGGCTATCCTTCATTGAATCTTCGGACGTATAGCCGAAAAGGTATGGCATCTGGCTGGAGAGCGTGTATATTGGTCTATTTACAGCGAAATCCATCGCGACTCCAAGGGGGTGTGCGAGAAAGCCAGCCCAGCGCCAGGGGTTATCGTTTGCGGCTGCTCCGGCTACTACATCGGTATAGACCAAAGAAGTAGGGTCCATCACACTATAAATGCTGGCCGGGGGAGCATAGCTTCCCTCTGCATCGGCCGATGCTTGCAGTTGGTGGTTTCCGGCGCAACCGACTGCTGTGGCGAGCAGGAGAATTCCCACTGCAAGAGCTGTAGTTCGCATAGATGACCTCACTTGTCTTGCTACGGTTCAGAATCTACGGTCTCTCGATAGACTGAAGTGTAGCCGACCTCCAGGATTCTGTCCAGGATTAGAGCGGTTCAGGCAGTATCATGAACCCTGATAGTCTAGATGCTGAAAAAGTCCGCCAGCGGCGTTCTCGCATCGCTCAGAGACTCAACGAGAGTTGTTCGGAGATCGGAAGCATTGAAGGGGATTTTCCGTTCGCCAAGATCTATTGCACCGGCGAACGGCCCCACGAAGTGCGGTCCGTACCTCCTCGCCTCTTCACTCGCTGCGGACTTGCTGGACAGCCTTTTTGACCATCCTGAGACTATTGTGACATTGGCGCCATAGGGAAGATTCCATCAGCGTCTTGTGTATACACCGCGTTTTTCCGCAGTCTGCTAGGCCAAGGGATATGGATTGGGAAGGTGGAGAACATGGTAGGCGATACTGGTATCGAACCAGTGGCCTCTTCCGTGTGAAGGAAGCGCTCTACCCCTGAGCTAATCGCCTACAGGACAGAAAGTTTAGCACGGCGCCGTAAATCGGATCAACCGTGGCGTTAGAGCCATGCGTAGCGAAGTCGTCTTGACATCCCCAAAATGCGGTTCCTACAATGCGACCGCTCACAATCTTTCTTCGCGGAGTATTACTCGCATGCGCGACGACATTGTCATTATCGGGGGCGGTCTGGCCGGGTCTGAAGCGGCCTGGCAGGCGGCCAATCGTGGTGCGAAAGTGACGCTCTATGAAATGCGCCCCAAAGAGATGACGCCAGCGCACAAGACCGGCGGTCTGGCCGAGCTGGTCTGTTCAAATTCACTCGGCTCTGCGGACATCCTGAATGCCCCAGGCATCTTGAAAGAGGAGATGCGCCGCCTCAACTCGCTCATTATTCGGGTGGCGGATGACGTACGAGTGCCGGCAGGGTCGGCACTCGCCGTCGATCGCGAGCAGTTTTCACTCAAGATTACCCAGGCACTGGAAGGTCACCCGAACATTCGCATTCTGCATGAGGAGATGACCGAGATCCCAACCGACTGTCTCTGCATTGTGGCAACCGGCCCGCTGACATCCAATAAACTGTCTCAGGCGATTGCGCAATTGACCCACAGTACACATTTGTATTTTTACGATGCCATCTCTCCGATCGTGGATGCCGATTCCATCAATATGGATATCGTATTTCTCGCGTCCCGTTACGGCAAGGGTGGGGACGACTATCTCAACTGTCCCATGGATGAGCTGGCCTACAATGCCTTCTATGACGCGTTGCTCGCGGCGGAGAAAGTCCAACCGAAAGAATTCGAAAAGACCGCCTACTTCGAAGGCTGTATCCCCATTGAAGTGATGGCCGAGCGAGGCCGTCAGACCATGCAGTTCGGTCCGTTGAAGCCAGTAGGCCTTGAGAATCCCAAGACCGGTGCGCGAGCCTATGCCGTGGTGCAGCTCAGGACGGAAAACGCCCATCGCTCCTGTTATAACCTTGTGGGGTTTCAGACCAAGCTCACCTACGGGGAACAAAAGCGGGTGTTTCGGATGATTCCCGGTCTGGAGGAAGCGGAGTTTTTGCGCTATGGCAGCCTGCATCGCAACACCTTTATCAACTCTCCCCAACTGCTGCGCGAGACCCTTCAGTTCAAGGCGCGCGGCACCCTCTTCTTTGCGGGGCAACTGGTCGGTGTCGAGGGCTATACGGATTCCGCTGCGATGGGAGGGTTGGCAGGCATCAACGCCGCCCGTGGCCTTGCAGGATTGCCGCTGGTCACACCGCCCCCCACCACGGCGCATGGCTGTCTCGTGTCGTACATTACGGCCACGGACCCTCGGCACTTTCAACCGATGAATACGAATTTTGGACTCTTTCCTCCGCTTGCCCCACCGACGAGAGACAAGGAGCGCAAACGACGGCTCACAGGGCAACGGGCGCTCGAGGATTTGACGACATGGATGACGCAATTCGAGCTTTCATAACGTTCCTTGAACTGGAGCGCCATGCGTCGCACGAAACCGTTCGGAACTATGCGTCAGATCTCCGACAGTTTCAGACGTTCATGACGGCGGAGTCTCCATCCGCTCATGTGTTTGATCTTGCCACAGCGCAAACAGAGTCCATTCGAGCGTATCTTTACTGGTTGGATCGCAAGCGCGAGAAAAGCACTTCGATGGCCAGGAAGCTCGCCTCCCTCCGCAGCTTCTATCGCTATCTTCAACGAGAGGGTAGGGTCGGCATCAATCCTGCTGAGGCAATCAGGACGCCAAAACAGCCGAAACATCTTCCTCGTGTGTTGAGCAAGGACGACGCGGCAGCATTGATGGAGTTTCCTACCGGCCAAACAGGATCGTCGCTCCGAGACCGCGCATTGCTGGAGACGCTCTATTCGACCGGGGCTCGTGTGAGTGAACTCGTGGGGATCAATCTCGACGACCTCCGTACATCCGAGGGACTGATCCATCTGCGAGGAAAAGGCCGGAAGGAGCGTATTGTACCGATCGGAACCGTGGCGCTACGGGCCATTCAGGCCTACTTGGATCAGCGACCTTTGATGGATGCTCGATGTCCGACGACGAAGACGCAGCGTGTCTCATCACCGATTTTTCGAAACAGCCGAGGGGGGCGGCTCACGACTCGGAGCGTAGCTCGCATTGTGGCCTGCTATTCAAACCGGCTGGCTGGTGGATCCGTGAGTCCCCATACGTTGCGCCACTCCTTTGCCACCCATCTCCTTGATGAAGGGGCTGATCTGCGGTCGATTCAAGAGATGCTTGGACATGCTTCATTGAGTACGACGCAAAAATATACGCACTTGGCTACAGACCAGCTCCTGGCCGTCTATGATAAGACGCATCCGAGGGCCGGTCGTCCGTCCGGAGTGCGTGTCGTGAAGGACGAGACACCATGATCGTTATACGGTTGCCGACGACCTTCTGTGTCAGGCGGGAGTTGCGAGGGGTGTGAGCAGCGAACATGCTCGTCCCGCGTTTTTTGGGTGTCCTGCTTTTTCTGTTATGGGGCCTGGATATGAACAGACTGATTAAAAAAGCCAACGTCCTCATCGAAGCCTTGCCCTATATTCGTACGTTCAAGGGCAAGACGATTGTCATCAAGTATGGCGGTCATGCAATGACCGATGCGCCGTTGAAAGAGAAATTTGCCCAAGATGTTGTCCTTCTGAAATATGTGGGCCTCAACCCGGTCATTGTGCACGGTGGGGGGCCTCAGATCGACAAGATGCTGCAGCGCTTGGGAATCGAAGCCAAGTTTCGCCATGGGGTACGGGTGACCGATGAAGCCACGATGGAAATTGTGGAGATGGTGTTGGCCGGCAAGATCAATATGGAAATCGTTGATCTCTTGAATCGACATGGCGGCCTTGCGGTCGGCTTGAGTGGAAAGGATGGCGGGCTGATGCTGTCTCGACCGCTCACGGCCAAAGCCTGGGCCGCTAGTCTGGAAAAGGATCTCGATGATGGCGAGGGGGACGAGGATTTTGGCTTGGTCGGAGAGGTCCAGTCGATCGACCCCACGTTAGTGCGAAAACTCCAGCAGGACCATTACATTCCTGTCATCGCGCCGGTCGGCACCAACCGGGAAGGAAACACGTACAACATCAATGCCGATTTAGTGGCCGGAGCGATGGCTGCTGCGCTGAGTGCGGAAAAGCTGGTGATGATGACCGATGTGAAAGGTATTCGCGATGCGAAGGGACACCATCTCTCGACGGTCTCACGCAAAGACGTGCAGCGAATGGTGAAAAAGGGCACGATCGTCGAAGGAATGTTGCCGAAGGTCCATGCCTGCTTGGATGCACTCGGAGGTGGCGTCGGCAAAGCCCATATCATTGACGGTCGAATTCCGCATGCCATTCTTCTTGAAGTATTCACGCATAAAGGTATTGGGACCGAGATCACCGCGTAGTTGGTTCATCCATTCAATCTTATTGTGAGAACCCAGTACATTCGAATCAACCGCCATCTTGAGGCCCTCGTCGGCGAGCGTCATCCGAAGACGAGTCCTCGCGCGCTTCGGAAGGCGGCGCACTATCTGGCCACGCAGTTAGCCATGTCAGGATGGAGCACTAGCGACCAACTTGTGGGTGCATGGGGCAAGACCTATCGCAACCTGGTGGCGATCAGGTATCCGGATAGGCCAGGCCGTGGAGGGGAGTTACCTCCGCTCCTGATCGGAGCTCACTACGACACCGTGTCCGGGTCGCCGGGCGCGGACGATAACGCGACCGGGCTGGTGGTTCTTCTCGAAGTGGCGTCGCGCCTCCGCGCACAACCTCTCGCGCGGCCTATTTGGATCGTGGCGTTCTGTCTTGAAGAGCAGGATCGACTGGGGAGTCAGGCCTTCGCCTCCCGCTTGAAAGCTGAACACCGTGAGTTAGCCGGCGCGATGATCTTAGAATGTGTCGGGTTCGCGAGGCACGAGGCCGGGACGCAGCAGATCCCACCCGGTGTGCCCATTGCGGTGCCGACCCAGGGAGACTTTCTCGCCATTGTGGGCAACGAGGCATCCCGGTCATTAGTACTCCAGCTTGAACAGGCGGCCAGGCGGCCAGCGGCCCAACTCAAGACCCTGTCACTGGTGGTGCCGGGTCGAGGGGAAGCTATGCCCCATACCCGGCGTAGCGACCATGCCTCGTTTTGGGATGCAGGCTATCCAGCCGTGATGTTGACCGATACGGCGAACTTCAGAAATCCGCATTACCATCGTGAGACGGATACCGTGGATACACTGAATCCTGAATTTCTCTCCGGGGTGATAGAGACGGTGGTCGCAACCGTGGTGCAGATCGCCGGTGTGCGACCATGAAGACGAAGAAGATGCATCGCGCGAGGCTGGCTCCTGCGACCCGCCGCCTCATAACCGAGGTCTATGGTCGTCTCGACTATGGCGTACTGGGATCGGTCTACTGTTATGAAGGCGGCGATGAGTTCTGGCGCGCGAAACGAGGTCCCTGCGAACGGCTCGGAAGTCGGATTGCTGTTCTGTTAAAGAAGAAAATCAGACGAGGCGGCTGTAGTCTCTACGTCGGGGCCGGGGTGGCGGAACTTCCTGCGTTGATTATGGAAACGCAGGAGCTGGGTCGGACGGTGGAACCATATAATCTCAGGAGAGCCGAAGTCTCAGCCCTCAACCGTACCTGCCGTTCGATTCCCCTCACGTTCCATGCGGTTGATGCGGGCAAGGCGAAGGGCCGATTCGATCATCTCTGGATTGCCAGCGTGTTGAACGATCCTGAGCGGTTCCCGCATCTGTCGCCTCTCTCGTATGGACGAGGCAATCCTCTCACTCTCGATCCGCTGAAGTTTGGCAAAGAACGCCGCATTGTGCGTGCGTTGGTTGCACGTTGTATGGGAAAACTTTCGAGGCCCGGCCTCGTCACGACCACGACAGAAGAGGTCCTATGGATTGCCGAGTGGTGCCACCGGCATCGAGTGCCCTATGTGGTTGGGAAACGCTACTATCCGACGGCATTGGTGGGCGACCCGATTTGCTTCATTCACATTGGCAGGAAATAAAGGGCTGGGTATCGGAGTTTCGTACGCCGTCACCTTCCCGCAAGTGGCGGGCTGTCTGAACTACCTGTTAAATCTGGAAGCCGGGCTTGGTTTTTGATGGGCTGCCAAAATATTGGCCTGCGTACGTGACGTAATTCTCCGCCGACTTCTTAATCCACTCGAGTTCTTCAGCCGTGACTGATCGTTTCACCTTCGCAGGCGAGCCAAGGATCAGGCTGTTGGGTGGGACGATGGTGTGTTCCGTGATCAGCGCCCCGGCTCCCACGACGGAGTGTTCTCCAATCACGGCGCCATCCATAATGATGGCGCCCATGCCGATCAACACACGATCCTTAATTGTGCAACCGTGGAGTATCACGCCGTGGCCGATGGTCACCTCGTGACCGATGATCAGCGGATGGATACCGTGGGTGACATGGAGTATAGAGAGGTCCTGCACGTTCGTTCGGTCACCGATCCTGATAGCGTGCACATCCCCGCGTATGACAGCATGGAACCAGACGCTGCAGTACTCGCCTAGCACGACATCACCGATGACAACGCCGGTTTCTTCGATGAAGCAGGACTCGGGAATGGTGGGTGTGACACCGTGAAAAGTTCGGATCATGTCGTGCACTGTAGGGGAATCGGCCAACAAGCTGCAAGGGGTGAGTGGGTCAGGCTAGGAACGTGAGGTGGGTGGGAAGACATTCCTTTCCGTCACCCAAGCCTCTTGCCAAAATGACTATAGCCGAAGCGTTCATGAGTATTTCTGGTGAGATAACCGCACCTGAGCCTGTTCGATCGCGTGGAGTAACGTTTGATGGGTTCGGCACCCTACAATGAGCATCGCGTCGGAGATCGTCGCCGGTTTATAGGGTGCCACAAACCGGTCTTTGAGGCGGGCGATCCGTGCAACCGACAGGTTCAACCGTTCAGGAGAAATGGTCCCGACCTCCACCGCTTGCTCTACGGCCTCGAAGGCGGCGACTTCCCGATCTCGATCTTTACAAATCAACAGGACATCGCATCC
>JBBRRK010000100.1:0-13628 GCA_038200765.1 Nitrospirales bacterium | reverse complement strand
TTCAGAGACGGAGGGAGCAGATACAGTGTGTCGCGGTCAACTTGGCGGAACGTATGACTCATAGCCATGTCACCTCAACTGAGGGTTTTAATACCCAGGCTTGTACCATTTTACGAACGAAAAGTCCGACAGACTCCTAGGTTCCATCGACTCGGAGTTTGTAGCCGCCTTGATCGGTCAGGCTCCGGGACAATCCGGTCGCATCATGGAGATCTTGGACCATTCACGGACGGTCAATGATGCATTGGAGGAAGTGGTGGGTGCGCGCATCCTACGCGTGAGAGGTCTGGACCGTGCCCATACCTTCACGAACGACTTGGTTGACCTTCTGGATAAACTCAAGAAAGACGACGGGCAATAGGGGAGGCCACCATGAACTTTGGTATTCAAGGAGTCGTCAGTTTTTTGCAGGACAATGACACGCTCATCAAACAGCTGATGGAAACTGCTGATGGCGCGACTCAGGAGATTACCGAGTTGGCCGGACGGGTGGATCGTGCTCGTGGCGAAGCCAAGGTGGTGGTCGACCAGTTGGGCGCCGTAGAATTCGTGGTTGGGAAGCAGGATGAAACGAAGGTTCGCCAGAAGGCGCTCCTAGAAGCAGTCGCCACTTTGCGAAAAAAGTTCGAAACCTACAAGAATGATCCTCTCAGACGCGGCATTTATGCCGCCGAGATGTCCAATCTCTACGTGCAGCTGGCCAACACCTTCAACAATGAGACCATCGGGCAGATTGTCCCCTTTAGCAGGGACGAGGTCTCAACCTATAAAGGCCTCATGAAGCAGGCCGTTCTAGATGCGGCTTCAAGAAAAAAACGGACTGCCGTCATCAAGGCTGCCGCTCAAATTTCTAAACTCGCCATTGGGATCGCCGGGAAGCTGGCGGTGTGAGGCTGTGAGACACCGAGCGAATTGGCGGACCGTTCTTCTGTGCACCCTGATCGGACTCGGCTGTGGTTGCAGTCTTGATGCGAGGTCCCGCGGTCCATTTGGGCCCGAGGATCCGCACACTGCCATCCCGAAGACCTCACTCCCAAGCCAGATCTTGACCCCTCACGTCCTCGCTTTTACCGGCGAAGATGCTGTCGGCCACATGAAACCTAAAATGGCCGGCACCGCCCTTGACGCGTCCGTGAGGCGGTCTCAAAATTCTTCTGCGATCCTCACCGCTGACGACATCGCGACTCTACGGAAGGCCGCTGAAGGCGATGCTCGTGTTGCCACACTCCTGGGCAGTCGCTGGGGGTTTATCGACGCTAACCGGTTACCGCCTGTGGGCAAGGTTTCGTTCGGCTGTTGTCGTAATACCGTCCAGCTCGTACGGCTCGTGTACTACAGCTACAGCAGCAACGTTGCCGTGGAAGTGCGTATGAAGGAGGCGAGTGTGTTCAGTGCAGCCCGCCTCGAAGGCTATCTGCCGCCGGAAGGTCCGCAGGATGTGCAACGGGGGATCGAATTGGCGAAAGCAGATCCGCGTCTTGCCGGGAAGGTGCAGCCTCTCGAAGGGCATGGACTGCTGATGCAACCAGATCGGGGCTTCTTTAGGAACGATCCTGGATACGGACATCGCATTATGTGGATTACGTTCTCGCAAGGACAGTCCGGCGATCCCAAATACTGGGCCGTGGTCGATTTGACGGAGGATACGGTTCTCGATGCCGGAGAGGAACCGCCTCGCTCGTGAGAGGAAGAGAGAGATGAAACGAGTCGTGTGGAGTGGGTTGATCGTTCTGTTTTCCTTGATATCCGCTGTGCCTTCGTTCGCGGAAACCCAGTCTGAACATATCAATTGGGGACGTTGGAGTTTCGATTGGGAGGTTCGCGACAACACCGGCCTGGCTCTTCGAGACGTGACCTATGCCGACGAGCTGGTTCTCGCGAAGGCCAGCATGCCGGTCATCCGCGTGAAATATGTCAAGGATATGGTCTGGTGGAATCCGTTTACCTGGTTTGGCTCGCGTGCCGAAAGCGGACGTTGCGGCCCATTCCAGGATCGTTTACGTTGGCAGGATCTTGTGCCGATCGTGAACTGCGGAAATCAGAAAGTCTGTGTCGAGAGCGCGACTCAGAATAACGTGAAGTGGCTGGAACTCGGCGTGTATGGCCGGATCGGTGAATATCATATCTATCAGTCCTGGCATCTGTCAGAGGACGGCGAACTCCGACCGGTCGTCCAAAGCCGGGGGCTTTCTTGTAATACCAACCATGTGCATCACCCCTACTGGCGATTTGACTTCGACATCAACGGAAACGGCATGGATCAGGTATTCGTCCATGACGACGGAGGACCAGATAGTGGCTGGGGTCCAGGCTGGCGCAAGTATACCAATGAACGGAATGATGTAAAAATTTCTGAGACTCACAGAACGTGGTTTGTTCGCGATCAGTTGAACGGACACGGAGTCTTGATCCTACCCGGCACAGGGTATGCCCCCCTGATCGATGATGGTGAACGGGACCGATTTGCCGACCACGATGTAGCGATTCGCCGGGCGAACGTGAGCGAGGATGTTCCTTGGAGCTTTGGAGCTCGGGGCCAACTCAGGTATGACGAAGATAATCAGGGTGTACAGGAGCAAGACATCGTGTTCTGGTATGTCTCACATCTGCCCCATATGGCTGCAATGGGTCCGACCAAATGGCTGGCAACCGGCCCTACCCTGCGGATTCAACGATAGCGCGCGCGACCAGGGATCTGACGGGGTCTCGCAACATATAGATCAGGGACTTGCCACCGATCGGGCAGCGCATCGTCTTCTCACATCAGATAGTCGCATCGAGTGCTAAACCAACCAGGCCTCCATGAATCCACGAAAGATATTCCTCTGAAACTCAACTTCAGCCTATAGACCTGCTTCTTCGCCAACGTTCTCGACGCGAATAGTGCGTTCCCGATGACACATTCACTATGGTGACGCCTGTTGCGGATTTTTTGCGTGATGGCAGGAGGCAGATCGCCGTTCGCTGGGTAGTGGGGTGCCAATTGAGACTGACCAGGAGTTGTCCGAGTAGGAGTCGCTACGAATTATTCTGCTGGATGTGGAGACGATAGAAGGTAAATGCTCCAGGCGTAAGGGCCGCGACTCCGACAAGGCAAATGACACGACCATGGAGAATGTCCTCTGGGGTCATCGTGGACTGGTCACAGGTCGCAACAAAGGCCTCCCTCGCTGTGTCCCCTTGCAGCGCCCCTGATACCCATAAGGTGCCGAGGTAGCCGCGCAGGTGTTGGACCACTTGCGCCCAGACGAGAGGCGTATTGCGCTCATACACGACCCACTGGAGTTCGTGGGCACACCATGTTTCGAGCAAGACACTCGTGACATCAATGCCGATGGCCGAACTGGAGGGGATTCCTGCCTCGATATGTTCGACGGACATGTGGGGGGAACTGGATGTGCGCATTTAATCCTCCAGTGCGAATGCAATGTGATAGCCCAATAGCTTGTGCAGTCGCTGCAGATTCTCTGGCGCAACATACAGGAACTCGACTCCCACCTGGCCCTGTTCTACCCATTTCACACGCACCAGGTCACAGATCGGAGTCGATCTCCCCTGCTCGTGGTATATTTTGAGCCAAAGGTGCTGCCCTCGCATAAGGCGTTTTCCCACGCGTAGTCCACACCCACGAAGAGACAGGTTGAGGATCTGGCCCTCGGCCATTCCTGATTTGTCTGCCACCGCGACACGCAGACAGATTGGCCTTCGCTCATGCCGCCGTGGATTTTTCTGTGGCGCGCATCTATTGATTTCAACGACGCTGGAAAGCGCATTCTCCATAAGCAATCTTCTTTCCCTTAACAAGCCGGTACTGTGTAAGAAAAAGCAACTATCATGCCATGGCATGATACCTATTGAGAGGCCAAAAGTATGGAGTTTTTGGTGAGTTGCGGCCTGTTGCGGCCTTAGGCGCGATGTAGGCGTATCATTCTGGATACAACGGATAATCCGAAATGATACAGGCCTAGAGCGAGCCCGTCTTACTACTCATGTGTATTTCTTCTGAAATCATGGAACGACTGCGATGGCGGATTGTAGTCGGCGGGAATGTTCTTTGGTCCCTCAACGTGCAATCGGAGGCTGGGCCCTTCGTTTTGACCTCTGCCCCTGTCTAAGGATCAGTGGGACAGACACCGTCGCAGGCGTTCGATGAAATACGATGAGAATTGTTTCGGGCGCGCACGATGCAGCTAGCCGAAGATCGTTGTCGCAGTAGAACAGGTAGGGTCGGACAGGCTCCTAGCCCATAATAGAAACATTCGTTGCATGAGTATCCTCTCGCGCAATGCCCCTCTCATTGTCTATCTGATCAATCATCAGTTGACAGGGTTGCCGGTGAATCAGTAGCCTGTCACCGTTTCCCGTTCCTCTTTCACCTCAGAGAGTGATCCGATGCCTGAGCCAGAGATGAGCAAGCCTGATGCCGGCGAGCTGATACGTAAACTGCACGAGCGGCCACAGATGCTCTGGGCCGAGCGGTTACACGCCCCTGCGCACGTCCACTACAAAACGTTTCGCATGAGCGATCCACCGACGCAGCGGCCGGCAAGTCGTAACGAGTTCAGGTCCTTCCTGGAGGCTTTGAAGGTCTCTGCCGATGCGATGGTGATTCGAGAGGCGTTTGGCTATGGCATGAAGACGGCGGCGACCGGCGATCGGTTGATCGTGATCTGGCAAGCGCACACGGAGTACTATAGTTATCAAATCTGGCATATGCCATCCGACTATGCTGGGGGAGTGACCTTTGGCCCGATGACCTTCCCTGACTACCGATTTCCAGCCACACCGCTTGGAGTGGAAGTATGCCACCTTGATATCGTACTGATGGCTGAGCCCTTGCCGGCCAGTGAGGCGTTTAGCCGGGAGTTTCCCGGTCCGATCCTCTATGGCAGCCGGATCCTCGATGAGGAGACCTCGCTGGTGACCAGCTTTACACCGGATGAGCATGGGCGCGAGCGCTATTGGGTGAGTGTCGGGTCCGGCATGTCCAGCAGGTCTCACTTGAAAGACATTGTTGATGCCATTGTTCGGATCGAAACCTACTACCATTTGTTGCTCATGCAAAAACCGTTGTTTTCGGCTGCGGTCGATCAGGCCTACAAGTTTGAACAGGTGCACTTGAAGCAGCGTGAAATCATCAGCGGACACATCGGCCACGCCGACTCCCTGACTCTGCAGCGCTGGCTCGGTGGGCTGACACAAGACTGGTTAAAAACTACTCGGCTGTCCAGTAAGTTGCATTTTGAACTGTCCGCCTCTGTCCCCTACGACAAGATCGTCCACCGGACGCTGGCGTCACTCAACGAACAAACGCTTCCCCTCTACCGCCCGATATCCGAGTATGTTCTCAGCGGGATCACCGGGGTGGCAGAGGGCTATCAACAACTCCTGAATCGGATGGACACCCTGCGAAGCGGGTTTGAAGGGACGATCTCTATTATTCGCGCCCGCGTCGATCTCATGCTGCAATCTCAGAACCTGACGCTCTTGATGAGTGTCGACAAGACGACAAAAAGTCAGGCCATCCTCCAATATACGGTCGAAGGATTGTCGGTTATCGTAATTGCCTACTATCTCAGCGGGCTCATGTTCTATATCTTTAAGGGTCTTCATGAGATGGGGTGGCTGCGCAATGCGGATATTGCCGCGGCATTGTTCGTCCCACTCTCGCTCGGTATCGCATTGGGGATTACGATCCTCGGACGAAAGCTTCTCCACAAGAAATTCTCCGGCGACGCCACGCCTGCAGCGCCAGAGAAGCCCTAGCAGGTTGCTGAACAAGTAAGTACACCAGCGTGGTTCTCGTGTCGCCTAGAGGCTCACCATACCGACGCGTGTACTTACGGGGCTGAACCGAGAACAGGCATGGTGATTGTTGCGTGACGGCGTATCTCATGCGAGCCTGTTGGACTGGGCTTCAAAATGTGGAGCGAGAGTCCACGCCGGTTTCCTGTGAGAGGTGCGATTTTTACAAGGTTGGTATACACTTCGGCTACAGTGCTCCTTGGTTGTGCACGCACACGATGACCAAACTCTTCCTCATCGGGGCCGGTGGGTTCATTGGCTCTGTCCTTCGCTATCTTGTCAGTGGCTTAGCGCAGACGCTCAGTCAGAGCATCGCATTTCCTTTCGGCACGCTGGCCGTGAATATCCTCGGTTGCTTCTGCATCGGACTCTTGTCAGAGCTTATTGACGCCCGTGCGCTTATCGGCACTGATACGCGAGCCTTTCTGGTTGTCGGCATTCTCGGCGGGTTTACCACCTTCTCAGCCTTCGGCAATGAAACGATGAATTTGATCCGAGAAGGAGAAGCGGCTCTCGCGCTGATGAATGTCGGCGCGCAAGTGTTGCTGGGCCTTGGAGCGGTCTGGGCTGGTTATACACTGGCCTATGTGATCTGGAGGTGATCCATGCTATCTGCAGACGGCTTTCGACTTCGGATGTATCTTGGCGAGGGTGACAGATATGAGAAGCAGCCGCTCTATGAATGGATCATCACCCAAGCCAACGCACAGGGACTAGCAGGAGCCACGGTCCTCCGAGGCCTGATGGGGTTTGGCGCCAATACACGTGTCATTCATACCTTCAAGATTGAACGGCTGTCGGAAGATCTCCCGATCATCATTGAACTGGTGGATGCAGCCGACAAAGTGGAGGCCTTTCTCTCATTTGTCGAGCAGCACATTCACTCGAACCTGCTGGCGACGATGGAAAAGGTCGAGGTCCGCTTCTACCGCGGGGATCAATCATCCTCGCCCAAGACACGTTCACAGTAAGGTTTCTCCCAAAAGGCTGCCTGAATGTTCCCACTAAGTTTCGCCTTCGAAAGGTCATGGACCATTGTCGTTATTACGGAGACGAGACTGTGTATACGACCGAAGCAGGCATACATCGTCGAGTATACGGAACAGGCGGTCACGCATGTCACAGACGACGGTCATCTCTCACTGAGGTAGGAGTCTATGATTTTTGTCACTGGCGGTGCCGGCTATATCGGTTCACATACCTGCGTGGAGCTGCTCGATGCAGGGTGTGCTGTCACGGTGTTCGATAACTTTTCTAATAGCCATCCTGAGGCATTGGCGCGGGTGGAGCGTATCACGGGGAAAACGCTGCGCCTCGTGCGAGGCGACATCCGCGACCGTGCCGCCTTGGTGGCAGCCCTGCGCGAGAGCGGAGCCAGGGCGGTGATTCACTTCGCGGGCCTCAAGGCTGTGGGGGAGTCGGTCACACAGCCGCTGACCTACTACGACAACAATGTGGTCGGCACGCTGCGTTTGCTGGAGGCGATGGGGGAGTGTGAGGTGAAAACTCTGGTGTTCAGCTCCTCTGCCACCGTCTATGGAGATCCGATCAGGCTGCCGCTCACTGAAGACCACCCGCTCTCTGCTACCAATCCCTATGGCCGGACGAAGCTGATGATTGAGGAGATCCTGCGTGATCTGCACCGCAGCAACGCCTCCTGGCGGTTCGGCCTTCTGCGATATTTCAACCCAGTGGGCGCTCATGCCAGTGGTTTAATTGGGGAAGACCCTCAGGGCATCCCCAATAATTTGCTGCCCGTTGTCGCCCAAGTGGCAGTGGGGCGACTCGCCTGTCTCAACGTGTGGGGGGATGATTACCCCACTCCGGATGGGACCGGCGTACGGGATTACATCCATGTGGTAGACCTGGCCTTGGGTCACCTCAAAGCCCTGACGGTTCTGGAACGACCACAAGAGCAGCCCGAGTGTCTGACCGTGAATCTGGGTACGGGCACTGGGTACAGCGTGTTGGATATCGTGCGTGCATTTGAGCAGGCCAGCGAGCGGTCAGTGCCATATAAGATTGCGCCCCGGCGCCCGGGCGACATTGCCTCGTGCTACGCTGACCCGCAACGCGCGTTTGAGCTGCTAAGCTGGCGGGCGGAGCGTGGGCTTGGCGCGATGTGCGCTGATGCCTGGCGTTGGCAAAGGAGTAACCCTCATGGGTATGCAGACTGATTCCAATTACAACTAGCCTTCAGGTGAGCACCGATGTAATAGAGGTAGGCAGCCTGAGCGGGGCTATCATGGAGGAGGGATGGGTCTCCAGATTTTGACGATCGGTGTCGCGTCGGCGCTCGCACCGGCGTGAGAAAGGTCGTAGAGATCTTCAATCGTGCGCAAGACATTGTAGTGGGTGATCCGCTGTTCGTAACGGCCGGCTTGCACCATGGGCCCGACGAAGAGCGTCACAATCCGGTTATTCTCCTTTCCATTGTCCTCATCCCAGGTCACGATTAGCAGACTGTTGTGTTGCTGTGCCCACTGAACATAGGCATCCAGATGTGTCTGGAGCCAACGATCACCGTGCTGAATCGCCTCGGGATCCTTTCCCTTATGCATGTCGTTGACCTGGTTCGGCGCGATCACGCTGACGGTTGGGAGCGTGGTGTAATCGGTGGGAAAACTTGTCATGGGTACATTGGCCGTTCGCGGGAGCCCATTGGCCACGCTGCCCTGCCAATTCACCCAGGGATTATGCTTGCGTGCGTACAGCCCCGCTTCGCAGATGAGGGAACCGATCGAGGGGAGGTCTTCCGAGTATCCGGCGAAGGTCAGCCCTGCCTCCAGCAAGGCGTGGCCAAGATTGGGGGTCGTGAAGATGTGCGGGCAGGAGCTGCCGGTGACGCCTTGCGTCGATCCGGAAAACAACGCGAGATAATTCGGTTGGCTGGGGTGGGTGAGGCCGAAGGACTGTGTGAAGACTGCGCCCTGGGCTACCAGTCTGTTGATATAGGGTGCATCGGGCGAACCGATAATCTGGCTATAGGAGTGATTCTCTTCAATCACCATCACGGTGTGATCGGGCCTGGGGAGCGGAGGCGCGTTGTCGCCTAGCGCCGCTGCAGAGCAGGCGCCTACACCCACAGCCACCGACATGGCAATCGTTCCGAGAAAAAGTGTCCACCGCATAGATACGTGTGTCATTCCCACTCGCTGATTCCACGTTGGAACGACATCGATTCGCGTCAACCCTAACCCGCATTATTCATGAGCGCTTCTGCTGCAATCGCCGATCCGCTGCTGCCACAAGCCTCCGGCCGGCGGACTCGCCCCTCGGACCCTCACCGTACTGCACGAGTATGCATCGGGTCCTCACGGCTCCGCGCGCCGGTCTCGCGACGCGGCTCAGCGATTTCGCGACGAACCGTCATGAATAGTGCGGGCTATGCCATGGCCAGATGCTACGAATCAGTTGGCGGCTCGGGGCAATCGATGAGGTAGCGAGGTCGCGCGGGCACATCGGTGGCGATCTGTTGGGCGTGGCAGGGAGGGATATCTTCCTTCAGCCGTCTCAGAAGCGTGAGGATTTTCATACTGGAAGGCGCTTCGCAGATCCATAGGTGCGTGCCGGACTCCAGTTCCTCCATGTATCGTTGCACACGAAACCCCGGATGCTCCATGAAGTAGGCCGATAAGAATCCTCCGACGGCCTGAACCACCCAGGGGTGCGCAGTGACATAGCGGTAGCTCATCCGAAGTTCTACCACCTGTAGGGGCGCTTGCTCATCCATCGTTACGCGAGAGTATAGCCTGTTTCGGGCTGTGAAATCTTGTAATTGCACGCCGGTGCTTGACCCAATTGAGTTCTGCGTGTAGGGTCCCGCGATGGAGTAGCCGTGCGCGAGACTGCGCGATGAGCGAGACACACAAGATAAGCGAGATGTGCCAAACAGATTATTCGTTCGCGCCGCGCCCGTCTCGCGTGTTGAGCCCTCAGTCCCTGGGTGACAGATGAAGATTGCCATTATAGGTGGAGGACCGGCCGGGCTCATGGCCGCAGAGGCGGCGAGTGCCGCCAGCGTTCAGGTCGATCTCTATGATGCCATGGCTTCTGTCGGTCGCAAGTTTCTCCTCGCTGGGAAAGGCGGCCTGAATCTCACGCACTCGGAACCGTCTGAAAAATTTCTCTCGCGCTATGGGGCACGGCGCCCGCAGATCGCGCCGCTAGTGGCATCGTTCGGGCCTGATGCGCTCCGAGCCTGGGCTCGTGGACTCGGTATCGGCACATTTGTCGGCTCTTCTGGGCGCGTGTTTCCCACCGACCTCAAGGCCGCACCGTTGTTACGCGGGTGGCTGCGCCGGTTGCGCCAGGCCAACGTGCGATTCCATGTCAGACATCGGTGGATAGGCTGGGACGAGCGGGGATGGTTATCGTTTGCCACACCGGAGGGACCGCGATCTGTCCAAGCCGATGCGGTCGTGCTGGCGCTCGGCGGCGGCAGTTGGCCGAATCTCGGCTCCGACGCGTCGTGGATGTCGTTGCTGGAAGGACGCGGGCTTCACATTGCGCCATTACAGGCGGCGAACTGCGGCTTCGACGTGGGCTGGAGCGAGCATTTCCGGACAAAGTTTGCCGGGCACCCGGTCAAGTCGGTGGCGATTATTGTGCGGAATGATGCCGGTGCTGAATCCTGGCATCCGGGAGAATTCGTGATCACAGAGACTGGGGTGGAAGGCGGGGTCATTTACGCGGTGTCCGCCTCGCTTCGCGACGAGATCCTGGCAAAGGGTGTGGCGACCTTGCGTCTTGATCTTGCACCTGATCGTGATGTCCCGCGCCTGACTCATGACCTATCGCGGCCGCGCAGCAAACGGACGATGGCGACGCATCTTCAGCGGCAGGCCCATATCGAAGGTGTCAAGGCAGGGTTGCTTCGTGAAGTGGTTTCGAAAGAGGATTTTGCAGACCCGGCTCGTCTGGCTGCCGCGATTAAATCGCTGCCGTTGCGACTCGTCAAGCCGCGCCCGCTGGAGGAAGCGATTAGTACGGCAGGAGGAGTACCCTTCGAAGCGCTCGACGAATGGTTGATGATCCGCAGTTTGCCTGGCATATTCTGCGCCGGTGAGATGCTGGATTGGGAGGCACCGACCGGAGGCTATCTGCTCACCGCCTGCTTTGCCACGGGTCGATCGGCAGGCACCGGGGCTGCGTCATGGGTCAAGAACATTGGGACGAGCGAGGCGGTCTGAAAGCTAGTCGTAAGCTGGGAAGGTCGAGATTCGAAGCTCAGAATACTTGAGCCTTCGGACGTCAGACTTCCCGTCAGATCGACTTGTCCAAGAGGTCGCGAAGCTGCCTGGCCAGATCATCGGGTAAGAACGGTTTCTGAATGAAGGCGGTTCCCGGCGCCTGGAGAAAGGTCGGCGTGAGGCTGTAGGTAAAGCCTGACATAAAGAGCACCCGGAGGCCTGGCCATACTTGCCGTAGCTGTTCCGCGAGCACAGGACCTGACATCTGCGGCATCATCACATCGGTCACCAACGCATCGACCGGCTCAGGTAGCGCATCGGCTACCCGCAGGGCGTCCTCCCCACTGCCCACTTCTATGACGCGGTATCCGCGGGCCTTTAATGCATGGACGACGACGGCGCGAACCGAGCTCAGGTCCTCGACCAGGAGCACCGTTTCCGACCCAGTTGTGCGGTGAGCGGTTGGCGCCATCAAGCGCGGGAAATACAGGTGAACGGTGGTCCCTTGGCCGAGCACGCTGTCGGCAAAGATATAGCCCTGGCTTTGCTTAACGATCCCATAGACCATCGCCAGCCCAAGACCCTTGCTTTGGCCCACGTCTTTGGTCGTAAAAAAAGGCTCGAACAGATGAGAGAGCGTCTCAGTGCTCATTCCCCGGCCGTTGTCGCATACGCTCACCTGCACATAGTCTCCCGGCGGCATGATCCCATGACGATCCGGCCGCTCCGACGTCACGGTGATGTTGCGCGTCGCGATCGTCAGCCCCCCTCCATTCGGCATGGCGTCGCGGGCATTGCTGGCCAGACTCATCGCGACCTGATCGAGTTGTTCTGGGTCGCCGTGGATCGACCAGAGATCCGACGCAAGGGTCATCGTCAGGGTGATATTGTCGCCCAATAGCCGGCGGAGCCCGGAGCTGATTGACTGCATCGAGTGGTTGAGGTTCAGCGGTTGCGGCATGAGAGTCTGCTTGCGGCTGAAGGTGAGCAATTGCTTCGTCAAGCTGGCGGCTCGTTCGCCCGCCCGCAAAATCTCTGTCGCCATTTCCTGCCGGGGGTCCTCCGGAGACATCTGGGCGAGGAGCAGGGCGCTGTACCCATTGATGACCGTCAAGAGATTATTGAAGTCATGCGCCACCCCACCGGCCAAACGGCCGACCGCCTCCATTTTTTTCGCCTGTCGAAATTGCGCCTCCAGCCGTTTGTGCTCCGTGATGTCGATGAAAAGGCCGATGGAACCGATGGGGTTGCCGTTCGAGTCGCGTAGGGTGGCGCTCCAAAAGCTGAGGTCGACTGGTGTCCCGTCTTTCTTCAGTCGGCGCAGTTCCGTATTCTGGACGGCCTGCCTCTGCATGATCGACACTCCGATGCGGTCCACTGCCTCACCCTCGCCCGGGGACTCGAAAGGAGGTTCCCGTCCCAGCACCTCCTGTTCCGTCCAGCCGAACATCTGTGTCGCGGTGTCGTTCCACCTGGTGATCCGTCCGGTCACGTCCAGTTCAATGATGGCCAGCGGGAACTGTTCCAACAGGGTATGCAGATGGGTCGTCGTCCCTTGAAGTGTCTGGTTAGCTTGCCGCAACTCGGCAGTTCGGTCCCTGACTCGTTGTTCCAGCTCGTCCTGCACGTTGCGCAGTTGTTCCTCTGCCTGTTTTCGTTCGCTGATGTCCAGCAGCGCCATTCGCCAATGGGTGATGTGTCCGGGTTCCTCGCGACCCGCTCTGCTCTCGATATGGACGCATGAGGAGGCGCCGCCCTCTCTTCGGAGACGCAGCTCGCAGGTGTGTCGAGCACCTGTCCTCAAGACTTCCTGCCCATGCCGGTGGAAGAGATCCCGATCCTCCGATGCGACGAAGTGGACCAGCGATTGCCCGATCAATTTCTTTCGGTTGACGCCGAGCAGCGTCCCGGCACTCACATTGGCCTCCATAATTGTGCCGAATGTATCGAGGGCGAGAATGCCGGCCGGGGAAAAATCGTAGAGATCCACATAGGAGCCTCGCGCCGCTTCGATCTCCATCTGGGTCCGGCGCAGCTCGTCATTCTGTATCTTCAGCTCGATCTGATAAGTCTGCAGTTCGTGCACCAACCGTTGCACGTCCTTGACCGGTATGGCGACGACGTCGCGCGTGGTCGTCTGGAGCAATTCTTCCGCTTGCCGACGAAGCCCGGTGACTTTTTTTGATACGTCAAGTTTCTTGGGCATACGTCTCGACTCCGAAGGCAGCCTCAAGCCGAGGGGACGATGAGGACAGTCAGGTCTTTTCTCACTCTTACTCCGAATCCTCAACAGGGCCAATTGAGATAGCCAAATCCCTGCTGTCATGAGCAATAGCGGCGCTCACCGAGGCATCACCTGCCAGGTCTCAAATGGTCGTTGGCGTGGCCTTCAGCATGAGACGAGTGACGGCTGCCACAGAGGCCGCTCATTCGGGTAATCCGTGCAGGGTAACAGACCATGAATTCGACAGCAATCACCCGAATGGGTGGGTGTCAAGCCCAAATAGAAATGTCCTCTTCCTCCCAAAGTAGAAATGTCCGGTTTTATGTTCCGGCCGCCGCCGCGTGGCTTGTGCGTTCTGGCCGCAGGCGCTTGCGCCACGGATGGTCCGGCCTCGGCGCGACCGGGCA
>JBBRRK010000099.1:0-13811 GCA_038200765.1 Nitrospirales bacterium | reverse complement strand
CGCGGTCTAACTCCCTGTGCTCTTGTCGTGTTCAAGACAGCGTAAGAGTTCTGCTTGGCAGCGCTCCTGGTCGTAGCCTCGTCCGATCAACACGATCGCATGGCTCGGTTCGTCGAGTAATGTAATTGGCGTAATGGTGGCATTGCCTGGCGGGGCATATTGAAATTCTTGAAGCTCCGGCCCCTTGGCGAAGCGGAAGAAGCCTTTCGCCCGTTCAAGTTCAGGGGGCAGGGTCTTCATCCAGCCAAGAAATCGTACCAGGTTCAACGGGCCGGGCAGCCGAACCGTCGTGGCGATGGGATGATACGCTGCCCGCTTGCTCATTGCGGGCGAGCGAGGCACGCCGAATTCCACATTCACCGCCGCCGTTGGGGCGATGCGAGTGATGGGTTCGAGCAGCGATGAAGGATCGACTCGGGCATGGCTGGTTTCCCAGATCCGTGCGTAGGGGTTCTGCTCAATGATGGAGGTTTTGAACCCCTCCCAATGGCCGGGGACATAGAGATCTTTCTTGTTGAGAATCAACTCATCAGCGCAGCGAATCGCCTGCCTGGTGACGAAGCCTCCCATACTTTCCCTGTCTGTGGGGATCGGGTGCAGGAGGGCGATAACTTTTTCTAAATGCGCAAGCCGACCGGTGTAAAGATCGGTGACACCATCGATCACCTCGGCTGGATCGGCCATGCCGGAACATTCCAGCACGATTACATCCGATTCATAGTCCCGCACCAGTTGCGCGATCCCCCAGGACAAGTCTTCCTTCGTGTCGCAACAGACGCAGCCGCCGGCCAGGTTCATGACCTGTTCGGCAATGGTGCCGGCGCGGGGCCCGTCGATGCTCACTTCGCCGGCTTCGTTCATCAACACACCGGCCTTCTTGCCCTGGGCCTTCCAATGTTCAAGCAGCCGCATCAGGAGGGTGGTTTTCCCCGCGCCAAGGGAGCCACAGAGGATATAAAAAGGGATCGGGGTTGTGGTCATGGTCTCAATCCGCTGCGTTTGCCGTGACGCGTCGTTCGTGAAGCGTCTTTCGTTCCAGAGTCGGACGCGTCATGTTCCGCACTGACTTCCAGCGCTTCACGCTCACGAGGAACGCGCTTTCAGTGATGCACATGTACGAACCCCCTCATCCTGGTGCTGCTTGACCAATGTGGTGAGATCGCAGTGGATCTCGTCAGGGTGGCAACAGGCTGTGGCCATCTGAATCGTCAGATGCTTGATACCGAAATCTGTGCTGACCTTGGCGCGGATGGTGTGAAGTAAATGATTGGTCAGTACCGAATCATCTCCATCAACCAGGATATGGCAGGTCATCATAATCAAGCGAGTTCGACCGCCCAGATATGGAGGTCGTGGATGTTTTTTACCCCGGCAACCGCCTCTATCGTCTCGGCCACGTGCGAGGCGCTGATTTTCGGTGGGGTGGATTCCAATAAGACGTCCAGCGATTCCTTGAATAGCGACCAGGCTCCTCTAGCAATGACCACGACGACCAGTAAGCTGATCAGTGGATTGAGCACGGTCCATCCGGTCAATAAAATGGCTCCTCCGCTGATGACGATGCCCAGGGACACCCAGGCATCGCCCAGCATGTGCCAGAAGGCGCTCCGGATATTCAGGTCATCCTTCGCGCCTCGCTGCAACAGGAGCGCAACACTCAGATTGGCTGCGAAACTCAGGGCCGCGATTGCCATGATCCATCCGCCGTCCACCGGCGGGAAATGCAGTAATCGCGTGAACGCAACGAGGGTGATACCGAGGGCTGTGAGTAACAGGAGGAACGAATTCAAGAAGGCCGCAATGATGCCGGCCCGGTGATACCCGAATGTTCTGGATTCTGGAGCAGGCCTGGTCGTGAGAATATGGGCATAGAGGGCAAGAAAGAGTGCACCCTGGTCCACGAGGTTATGGCCTGCATCGCTCATGAGCTCGATGCTATCGAGGAGCCATCCGTAGATGAATTCAGCGGCGATGATCACTGCATTCAGTGCCAGAGCGAGGTACAGACGGCTGCGGAGATGTGCATAGGAGGCAAGGGCGCTCATACATAATAGTGTCGCATGTGCGAGTCACTGCGGCAAGCGATCGGGAGACTTATTCGGGATCAGCGGGGGTTGCTTTCCGGTTGTAGGCGGAGGCGCTCGCTCAGGATTGGATATTTGGACTGTCCAATACCAAAGTGTCCGCCGGCCGGATCAGCAGCGGTCACGCGGAGGATGATTCCGTCCGGCGCATCGTTCGGGAGGGGAACGAAGAATGGGGCTTCGAACGTGGCTCGCGCTCCGTTGTAGAACAGTTGAAGTCGCTCAACCACACGGTCGCCGATCATCAGGTCGCCGTAAATATGGGTCTTGCGAGAATCCCAGTCTCCGTGAGGGCGGACAAAGGCACCGGAGAAGGTGCGCACGGAGGCACGCAGGATCACATCATCTCTGGCGATCAAGGGTTCGCCCGGTTTCGGATGTTCGATCTGGATAATATACCCGTAGAGATGAAGGATAATCCCATCGTTGGTCATGTCCTGCCCCGGAACGAGCCAGACCGTCGTCGAGGCACGCTGGGACGAGGCGGGGTAGGCGAGTGCTCCTTCGGCGGTCACTTCAACCAGCGTCGGATGGCGCAAGTCGAATGTCGCGGTAAAGGCTGCGGCCGGCCGGGAGCTATAGTGCGGCTCTTCCATGAGACGGGGCGTCCGCATGATTTGGTTTTGGTCGCCGGCTTCGCCCTGCTGAATGCCGGTAGCCAGGATCTGTTTCGTGGCCACGTCAGTGATCGTGACGCGAGCGCCTCCGACCTCTCGTCCAAGGACCATCGCACCATGGCCTACGACACGAACGAGGATGGACGTTGGTTGCGGACTGTTGAGGTGAAGGTCAGGTGGAGGTTCTTCAGCGGCAGGGATTGCGAGGCAAGGGACTGGGGTGAGGCATGCAGCAAACGCCACTATGAGCTGCAGCCGGCGAGTCATTTCACTTTCGTGCCCGGTTCGACATCTTCAAGGAGTGTGACGAGACCCCGCACTTCGCTGTCGCCTGCGGCCAACACCATGCCTTGCGATTCGAGGCCCATGAGCTTCGCGGGTTTCAAGTTGGCCACGATGACGATGGTTTTCCCGATCAAGGCCTCCGGCTCATATTTCTTGCCGATGCCGGCGACGATCTGTCGTGGCTCCATCCCCTCTCCAAGACTGACTTGCAGCTTGAGCAACTTCTCCGACTTCGGCACACGTTCGGCGGTGAGGACTTTCGCGGTCTTAAGCTGAATCTTCATGAACTCGTCGATGGTGATCTGTGCCGGCGCTGCTGGTACCGGAGCGACTGCTGCCGGGGTTAGTCCCAGTGGTATGGCCGTGGTTGATGCGGGTGCTGCTGTCAGTGGCTGTGGGGGAGTCGGTGTGTCGCTCACGGTCTTGGCTCCTTGTGGTTTTGATTCGATACGTGGGAAGAGGGAGCTGCCCTTTCGGATCTTTGTTCCGCCTCGCAGTTCACCCCACTTAATTTCTTGCTTCAAGAGTGGCGAACTAAAAGGGACAACGATTCCTAGTTGCTCAGCGATGTTCTCTGCAGTTCTTGGCATGAATGGGTAGATGCAGAGGCTCAGAATGCGCAGGCATTCCGCTGCCGTATACAGGACAGCGTTAAGTTCTTCGCGTTTGCCCGGATCTTTTGCGAGTCTCCAGGGTTCATGCTCATCAATGAATATATCTACGTTTGTAGCTTGGTCTGTGATGCGACGGAGGAGATCGTTGAAAGCCAGCTTCTCGAAGAAGTCATCAAGATGCTTTCCCACGTAAAGAAGCTGTTCCTTTGCATAAAGGAGATGGCTGTATTTTTGGCTTTCTTTCTCAAGGTAGTCCTGGGGCACATCAGGGATAGTGCCCTCACAATTGCGATCGATCATGGTCAAAGTCCGGCTAAGTAAGTTGCCGATTCCGTTCGCCAAGTCGCTGTTGATGTTGGTGACCATTGCAGTTTTGGAAAAATCTCCATCCTGTCCGAATGGCACTTCTCTCAAGAGAAAGTACCGAAACGCATCGACGCCGAATTCATCGACCATGGTGTTGGGGTCTACGACATTGCCCCGGCTCTTCGACATCTTTTCTCCATCGACGGTCCACCAGCCGTGGGCGAAGATGGTGGCCGGGAGCGGCAGATTCAGCGCCATGAGCATGGTCGACCAATAGACGGCGTGCGTGGTGAGGATGTCTTTCCCGACGAGGTGAACCGAGGCTGGCCAATACTGCTCTCGTGAGGGTGTAGGTCTGAGGTATTCCAATGCCGAGACATAATTCACCAGCGCGTCGAACCAGACGTACGTGACGTAGTCTTTATCGAACGGCAACTCGATGCCCCAGGAGAGCCTTGATTTGGGGCGGGAGATCGATAGGTCGCCGAGCTTCTGCGTGGTCAAGAATCCCAGGACTTCATTGCGCCGTGACTCGGGGCGGATGAAGTTCGGATGTTGCTTGATGTGTTCGATCAGGCGGTCCTGATATTGCCCCATCTTGAAGAAGTAATTGTGCTCGCTGATACGTTCTACTGGCCGTTTGCAATCAGGGCAGAGACCAGCCTCGATGTCTTTATCCGTCCAGAACCGCTCGTCAAACGTGCAATACCATCCGGTGTAATCATCCTTGTAAATAAGTTGTTTATCGAATAGTTCCTGAAGGTATCGTTGCACGACTGATTTATGTGGGGCATCGGTCGTCCTGATGAAAGCATCGTTCGAAATGTTCAGCCGTTTCCAGAGGTCCTGAAACTGTGGGGCCAGCTTGTCACAATGGGCTTGCGGGTCAATGCCGGCTTTGGCCGCGGCCTGCTGAACTTTTTGTCCATGTTCATCGAGCCCGGTGAGAAAGAACACGTCGCGTCCTCGTAGGCGCCAGTAGCGAGCAAGGACATCGGCAGCCACGGTCGTGTAGGCATGGCCGATATGCGGCACGTCGTTCACGTAATAGATCGGCGTGGTGATGTAGAAAGTGTTGGGATTGCTCATGTGGCGTCACAAAAGATATCAGGTAATAAATGGCGAAAGCTAGGCAGGTTGCGGGACGGACGACACGCTCACTGCGTCGCGCAGGCGGAGCAAGATCATTTCCAGCGCCATGTGGAGATTGAGGTGCCGTGTGGCGCGCTGCTCGGTCATTTCAATCTCACGGAGCAGGTCCAGCAGTGCATCGGTGTTGGCCTGTTGGGCATAGGCTTCGAGCGTCGTGAGATCGTCAAGGTTAAGTAACTGGTCTCGATCTCCTCCGATTTGAATCAACACGAGGTCGCGGATCCAGCGTGCCAGCCAGGCGAGCATGTCCTGTGCACGGTCGGCTTTTGCAATCGCTTCCGCCGAGGACAGGATGGACCCGATCGATTGCAAGGATTGGGGACGGACCAAGTCCACGAGTTCCTGTTGGCGCGCGCGTGTGTCGTTCACATCGGCGGTGAGGGCTTCCCCGAGACGGCCTTCGCTGATGATGGCGAGGAATCGCGCGTCTGCGGGAGGGATTTCGCGTGTCAGGATGAGCGCGGCTTCCACCTGTGTCCGTGCCGGTGTCGTAAAGCGAAGGGCCTGACAGCGTGACCGAATGGTCGCCGGGAGGGCAGCGGGGCGGCTTGAGATGACGAGGAAGAGACTATGCGCAGGTGGCTCCTCTAGCGTTTTTAACAGCGCGTTGGCCGCGCCGATCGTCATGCGGTCGGCGTCGTTGATCAGACAGATCTTTCGCTCACCGATAAGCGGACGGTACATGATCTGGTGCTCGATCTCGCGGACTTGCTCAATCTTGATTTGCGGGGTGGCCTGTTCTGGGTCCGGCTCGATGACGAAAAAGTCCGGATGCGTGCGAGCTTCGATCTGGTGGCAGGACCGGCAGGTACCACAACTGTCGAGACCGTGCGCCTTGGGAGGTTGTTCGCAGTTGAGCGCTTGCGCGAGGCGAATGGCCGTTAACCGCTTCCCAATCGCGTCCTCGCCGTGGAACAGATAGGCGTGAGCCAGGCGCTCATGGGTGACGGCGGATTGTAAGAGGGCGATGGATTGTTGATGGCCGATACAGTCGCGAAAGGGCATGCTAACTCCGGCGGCGTGGAGGGTGACGTTGTCGAGCCATCCAGCCTAGCACGATCTCAGTGAGCTGGTCTTGAACTTCTTGCGCAGGTCGATTTGCATTCACGACCGTCATGCGGGCAGGCTCCTCAGCGGCGAGCGCCAAAAATCCCCTGCGCACCTTTCGGTGGAAACCTTCTGTCTCACGGTCCAGCCGATTCTGTGGTCCACGATCGGCTCGCCGCCTGGCCAAGCCCACTGAAACTGGGAGATCGAGCACAAGGGTGAGATTCGGCGTGAGCCCGCCGGTTGCGACCTGGTTGGCTGCCCGTAGCCATTGAAGACCAAGGCCGCGCGCGAATCCTTGATAGGCAAACGTGGAATCGGAAAACCGGTCGCAGAGCACCACGGTGCCTTGCCGCAGCGCCGGCCTGATGAGATGCGTGACGTGCTGACATCTCGCAGCGAGAATCAGCAGGGCTTCGGCTTGAGGCGTGACTGGTTCGTGGGATGACGCCGTGAGGAGGATATGGCGGATCGCTTCGGCGGTCGCAGTCCCACCAGGTTCTCTGGTTTGGAGCACGCGGTGTCCTGCCTGCGTCAGCACCTCCGCGAGGTGGCGAATCTGGGTGCTTTTTCCGCTGCCTTCGATCCCCTCTAGGGTAATAAACAGGCCGCGAGTCTGCTGCTTGATTGCTCTCATCGCGCGGGTGTCCTTGCCGGTGAAGAAAACGGGCGGGATGGTATTCCAAGTTGTTGAAAATAGCAAGAAAAGGCTTGCGGGGCCCGCGAAACTCTCTGTATGATGACTCTCTAGTTTTATCGGGGCATATCTATGCTGAAAACCTTGCTAAAACGCTACTTTCTGACGGGTTTGCTCGTGATTATCCCCATCTGGGGAACGATCCTTATTTTGAAGGCCCTGTTCGTGGCGGTTGATGGGATTCTCGGTGATCTCCTGGTCCGGTTGGTGCCGAGTCATTATGTGCCGGGGTTGGGGATTCTGACGTTGATCATCTTGGTCTTCGTGACCGGGTTGTTTGCCACCAATTTCATGGGCCGTCAAATCGTGAAGTGGTGGGAGGAATGCTTAGATCGTGTGCCGCTTGTGCGAGGGATCTACTCGACGTTGAAATCCATGATGGATGTTTTGTCGATTTCTGAGCATGCGTCGTACAATCGCGTCGTGATGATTCAATTTCCCAAGAATGGCCACTATTGTCTTGCCTTCGTGACGGGTGTGACCAAAGGAGACATGCAGGATCTCTCGCAGGAGCCACTGATCCACGTGTATGTTCCGACGTCACCGAATCCCACGTCGGGCTATTTTTTGTTGGTGCCGGAGCATGAAGTCACGTCTGTCGATATGAGCGTCGAAGAGGCGATGAAACTCATCGTCTCAGGCGGGCTCTGTTCACCGTCCACGTCCCTGGCCTCGGCCGTGACTACCGCGACGAAATGGAGTACGGTCAAACAGCCTGAACGGGGAGTGCCGATCGGATGAGTCGTTCACGAGCCACTGGAGTCTCGGCGGTGAAGAAGCCGGTCAGCTCTGGCCAGCAGAGAACGATTGCCGGCCTTGCGGTGGTCGTGATGGCCGCTGGGCTTGGAAAGCGTATGCGCTCAAAGCAAGCGAAGGTGCTGCATCCGGTGGCCGGCCAGGCGATGGTGCTCTATTCAGTGGGGCTGGGATTGCGCGTCGCCGGGGATCGTGTGGCTGTCGTGGTGGGACATCAGGCCGATCTGGTTCGCCAGGTGATCGACCGCGCGACGTCAGGAAAGACCGGCAGCTCTCCGGTTACGATTGTCGAACAACGGGAGCAATTGGGTACCGGTCATGCGGTGTTGCAGAGCCGCTCGGCCTTTGCGGTGGGTACGCGGGGTGCTCCATCCAGGTATCTCATTCTAAACGGCGATACGCCGTTGCTTCAGGAGAAGACCGTGCGCGAACTTCTTCGTGTCCACGAGGCGGAACGTGCAACCGTGACTATTCTGACCGCGATGCTTGAAGACGCAAGCGGATATGGGCGGGTCGTGCGTGCGCAGTCAGCCGAGCGGGCGGTCTCTCGGATCGTCGAGGATCGTGACGCCAAGGCAGAGGAACAGGCGATCCGTGAAATCAACGTGGGCACCTATGTGGTCGACGGGGAGTTTCTCTTCAGCGCCTTGGAAAAACTCGACCCCAGCAACGCCCAGGGGGAATATTATTTGACGGATATCATCCGTCTCGCGGAACATTCCGGACGGCGTGTGGCCGCGGTGGTACTCGACAATCCCGACGAAGGACTTGGCGTGAATACTCGCCGACAGCTTGCGGTGGCTGAGCAGGTGGTGCGGCAGCAGATTCGGGATCGCTGGTTAGATGCCGGAGTGACGATGATCGATCCAGCTTCAACCTGGATTGACGCTACAGTCACGATCGGGAAAGACACCGTGCTGTATCCCAACGTGACACTTGAAGGCACCACGGTTATCGGGGAAGACTCTGTGCTGCGTTCCTATACTAGGCTGATGAATTGCACCGTTGGTAATGGCGTGGAGATTCTCGATCATTGCGTGTTTAGCGACTCTCAGATTGAGGACGACGCGCACCTGGGCCCGTTCGTCCATCTGCGTCCTGGCGTGGTGGTGCGGAAGAAGGCCAAGGTCGGGAATTTTGTCGAGATGAAAAAAACCGATCTGGGCGAAGGATCGAAGGCGAACCATCTGAGTTACCTGGGGGACGCCACGATTGGGAAAGGGGTCAATATCGGCGCCGGCACGATCATCTGTAACTACGACGGGGTGCAGAAGTTTCAGACGGTAATTGAGGATGGGGTGTTTGTCGGCAGCGATACGCAGTTGATTGCGCCGGTGACGGTGGGAGCGGGAGCCATCATCGCAGCCGGCACGACGGTTACGGAGGATGTGCCTGCGGATGCCTTGGTAATTGGGCGAGTGCCTCAAGTGAGTCGTGTAGGATGGGCTGCTCGCCGGCGGGCATTACAGGCTGGCGCAAGTCGTGAAACGGTACACGTGAAACGTAAAGCGAAGTCCACTCGCCATACGGAGAAACGACCGCAGGCTTCACAGGGTGGACAAGTGAAGAAACGCAGCAGAGGTTAAGTATGTGTGGAATTGTCGGATACGTGGGCGATCAGGAGGCGGTGCCAATTCTGATCGGCGGCCTCGCCAAGCTGGAGTATCGAGGCTACGACTCAGCCGGTGTGGCGGTGTTGCAAGGCAACAAAATCGAAATTCGTCGTACGATCGGCAAACTCGTTAATCTTCAGAAGGCGCTCAAGGAGAAAGCACTCAAGGGCACAGTGGGAATCGGCCACACGCGATGGGCGACGCACGGAAAGCCTTCGGAGCAAAACGCCCACCCGCACCGCTCGAAAGGCTGCGTGCTCGTGCACAACGGCATCATTGAAAACTATCAGCCGTTGAAACAGCAATTGGAGAACGAGGGCTATAAGTTTCATTCGGAAACAGACACGGAAGTTGTCGCGCATTTGATCGATAAATATCTCCAACAAGGTATGAAGTTGGCCGAAGCGGTACGAGCCGCCACGAAGGAGGTGCGAGGGAGTTATGCGCTCGCCGTCATTTCCGAGCGGGAACCGGGGACGATGATCGCGGCACGCTCCGGATGTCCGCTGGTTGTGGGCACAACCGCCACGGCGTCCTTCGTCGCGTCCGACGTCATGGCCATGCTCGCCCATACTCGTGACGTGACCTATCTCGAAGAAGGCGATGTGGCGGTCGTGACCGCGACGGACATCCATTTCACCGATGTCGAGGGGCATCCGGTAAAACGGAAATTGACGAAGATCACCTGGGATGCCTCCGCGGCGGAAAAGAGCGGATTCCCGCATTTCATGTTGAAGGAGATTCACGAACAGCCGCAGACGATTCTCGACACGATGCGCGGGCGCTATTCCTACGAGACCGGCGAGGCGGATCTGCCGGATATCGGATTGACGCCGAAGGAGTTTGCCGGCGTCGGACGGATCTGGATCGTGGCCTGTGGCACCTCGTGGCACTCGGGGCTGGTGGGGAAGTATCTGCTGGAGGAGATGGTCCGCACACCGGTGCAGGTCGATATCGCCAGCGAGTTTCGTTACCGCGATCCGTTGGTCGGGAAAGACGATCTCTTTATCACGATCTCGCAGTCCGGCGAGACGGCGGACACGCTGGCCGCCGCGCGTGAAGCGAAGGGAAAAGGGGCGCGGGTTGTCTCGGTCGTGAACGTGGTGGGCAGTACCCTGGCCCGTGAATCAGACGGCGTGCTGTACACGCATTGTGGACCTGAAATCGGCGTCGCGTCGACCAAAGCGTTCACCGCGCAGCTCACCGCGCTCTACATGCTGGCATTGCATTTGGGCCGCGTGCGGGGAATCCTGTCTGTTGCGGACGGCAAAGCCTGGCTCGATCGCCTTGTCCGGCTTCCGGTATTGGTCGAGCGGGTGCTCAGTCGTGAGGCGGAGATTGTGGCGATGGCCAAGCGGTATTACAAAAAGCGAAACTTCTTGTTCCTCGGTCGCGGCATCAACTATCCGATCGCACTCGAAGGCGCATTGAAGCTGAAAGAGGTGTCCTATATCCATGCGGAAGGCTACGCCGCGGGAGAGATGAAACATGGTCCGATCGCGCTCATTGATAAGGACATGCCGGTGGTCGTATTGGCACCGAAGGATCGGTTGTACGAAAAGACCGTGAGCAATCTGATGGAAGTAAAAGCCCGACATGCGCCGGTCATCGCGTTTGTGGCAGAAGGCGAGCGGGAGTTGGGAAAGATCGCCGATGCGGTGTTCACGATTCCCGACACCCATCCACTGCTCTCGCCGATTTTGTTTACGATTCCATTGCAGCTCTTGGCGTATCATATCGCTGTGCTGCGGGGCGCGGATGTGGATCAGCCACGGAACTTGGCCAAGAGCGTGACGGTCGAGTAGTTGGACGTTGAAAATGGTTTCCAGCGGCGTTCTCGGTCGTCCGCCTCCCTGCGACGTACCCCGGCGAGTACGCCTCAGTCGCCGGACTCCCTGCGGCCTTGCTGGAAGACCATTTTGAACATCCTGGAGAGAGGGAAGGAAAGAAAAGAGTGGAAATCACGAAACAGGAAGTCGAGAAGGTTGCGAAGCTGGCTCGGCTGGAGTTGACGGAGAGTGAGCAGGCGGCGTTTGCGAAACAGTTGAGCCAGATCCTTACGCACGTGGAGACATTGAAGCAGTACGACACCGTGGGCGTCGAACCAACGGCGACGGTGCTGGGACAAGTCAATGTGTTTCGCCCCGACAGCACGCGGCTGTCCCTGTCGGTGGAGCAGGCGGTGGCGAATGCGCCGGAGTCGGCCGATGGATTCTTTGTGGTGCCCAAAATTATTGAAGATCGACAACCCCTTTAATCGAGGTCCGAATGTTCAGGCAAATGTTACGGTCGAAAATCCATCGGGCCACGGTGACGGAGTCTTGCCTCGACTATGAAGGCAGTCTGACGATCGACGAGGACCTGATGGACGCAGCGGGAATCTTGCCCTATGAGGCGATCGTCTGTTCCAACTTGAATAACGGCGAGCGGTTCATGACCTATGCCGTGGTGGGCACACGTGGTGCCGGTGAGATCATCCTGAATGGGCCGACGGCGCGGAAAGGCGCGGTCCGCGATCAGATTATCATTTTCTGTTACGAGTATTACTCAGACGAGGAAATCAAGCGGCATGTTCCCAAGATCGTCCAAGTCGATGGGAAGAACAAGATTGTCGCCGGGAAGACCAAACGCTGATGTCGCTTCACAAGCTCTCGCTCTACGAGCTCCATGAGAAGTTTACCGCCGGCGAAGTCACGGCCGTGGAGATCGTGCGTGCCTATGGTTTGCGGATCGGCCAGGTGGAGCCCAAGGTGAAGGCGTACATCACGCAGGTCAACGAGGCGGCGGCTGCGCAAGCCGGCGCGCTGGATGCCTCCTTGAAAGGATGGCGCAAGACGTTGCCGATGATGGGGATGCCACTGGCGATCAAGGACAATATCTGTACCGAGGGGGTGCGCACTACCTGTGCGTCCCGTATGCTCGGGAATTTCGTTCCGCCCTATAATGCGACCGTGATTGCCAAGCTGCGCGCGCAGGGGTATGTGTTGCTTGGGAAGACCAACCTCGATGAATTTGCGATGGGTTCCTCAACCGAGAATTCCGCCGTGGGGCCCAGCCGCAATCCCTGGAATCTGGCGTATGTGCCGGGTGGATCCAGTGGAGGCTCTGCCGCGGCGGTTGCAGCCGACGAATGTGCGGCAGCGTTGGGGTCCGATACTGGAGGGTCGATCCGTCAGCCCGCGGCATTTTGTGGGGTGGTGGGTCTCAAGCCGACCTATGGAAGGGTCTCTCGGTACGGGTTAATCGCCTTTGCCTCCTCGCTCGATCAAATCGGGCCGATTACGAAAAATGTGAGGGACGCCGCCTTCCTCCTCGGAGCCATTGCCGGCCACGATCCGTTGGATTCGACATCGGCGGATGTTCCGGTGCCGGACTATCTGAAGGCGCTCAAGAAGAAAGATCTCAAAAAACTGAAAGTCGGTGTGCCGGTCGAGTTTTTCGCTGAGGGATTGGACCCTGACGTGGAGCAGGCCGTGCGGGTGGCGATCCAGGAGCTGAAAGTGCTCGGGGGGGAGATTAAGGACATTCAGTTGCCGAGGACAAGCGCGGCGGTCGCCGTCTATTATGTGATTGCCACGGCCGAAGCCAGCTCGAATCTGGCCCGGTATGACGGGGTGAAGTTCGGACTTCGCGCCAAAGAGACCAAAGACCTGCTTGAGTTGTATATGAAGACGCGGCAGGAAGGGTTCGGGCCGGAAGTGAAGCGGCGGATCATGTTGGGGACCTATGTCCTTAGCGCTGGATATTACGACGCCTATTATGGCAAGGCGCAGGCGGTGCGAACGTTGATTCGTCAAGACTTCGAGGCGGCGTTTCAGGAAGTCGATCTCATCGTGACACCCGTGACACCCACGCCGGCATTCAAGTTTGGGGCAAAGGCCGACGACCCGCTCCAGATGTATTTGTCGGACATTTTCACCATTTCAGCGAATCTCGCCGGTGTGCCGGCGATGTCGTTGCCCTGTGGATTCAGTCGTGACGGACTTCCCATCGGGTTGCAGCTGATCGGTCGTCCCTTCGAAGAGGAGACGCTCTTGCGGGCGGCCCATGCCTATGAACAGAGTACGCAATGGCGAGCGAAGAAGCCGGTGATACGGTAACTCGTAAGACGTGAAACGTGAAACGTAAGAAGGCAAGAAAATGACAGGGAAACCGGTTCGACTCTTCCACATTGTACAGTTCACGTCTCACGTTTCATACCTTACGGAGGCGTTATGACCATCGTCGAAATGGCTGCGATTCTCGTGGCTATCGCATTTGCGGTACTGGTGGGGTTTCTCGTCCCCATGCTGGTTCAGATTCGCAAGACCGTGGCGGAGTCTGAACAACTCCTGGCCAAAATGAACCACGACCTGCCGCCCCTGATCGGTGAACTACGAGCGGTGAGTCACAATCTCAACGACTTGACGGAACAAGCCCGAGGGGGAGTCGAACATGCTGCCGCCCTCTTGCACGCGGTCGGGGACGTGGGGAAATCGGTTCAGCACGTGCACGATGTGGTGAAGGGCTCAAGCGGATCGATGTTGACCAATGTGGCGAGCGTGGTCGCGGGATTGAAAGCCGCAACCCACGTCATGAAGGACCGGTTTCGAAAAGAAGGAGGGCATCACAATGGCGGATGATCGGGGTTCCTCATCAGC
>JBBRRK010000098.1:0-13878 GCA_038200765.1 Nitrospirales bacterium | reverse complement strand
CGCGTGTCGCAAATTCGATCGGACGCGCGACACGCTCCAGCCATTGCTGAAGCTGTTCGGGGGGGTTGGGCTCGGAAGAGCGCCGTATCACAGTGGGGGATCGTATCACAGCCATTCCCCCTCCTCAACGAGGACTAGCAGGATGCTGAAAAAATCGCTCTTCTCACCCGCCCAACCCAGGCGCGCCGAGACGCGCCTTTTCCCATGCAGCGTTCTCGCATCGTTCAGACCCTCAACGTACTTCACGTGGAGAACAAGCTGTCTTGGCAGCTTGGGGTGGGCGGGTGAGAAGTGCTACGCCTCGGGCCTTCACTCGCTACGGCCTTGCTGGACGAACTTCTTGAGCATCCTATGGGATGTACCGTTTCTAATCTGACACGGCAGATTTTCGCACCCTGGGTTCTTGTCAGTTTCCTGACAATCCTTTGTGGCGCTTGCCCAGAGTGATACATTGAGCTTCATCCAGATAGGACTCATATGTACCGTCGAAACATTTTTCACATTTTATATCCTATCGCTTGCCTCATCGGGCTGTTCGTGGTCTATCAAGCCTGGTTCAAACCGACCTATCTACCGGCACCACCAAATCAACCCAATGTCGTCGTGGAAGATTCACACGATGCGCCACCAGAACCGTATCATGATGGCCCAGTGGAGTCAGAGCCTAAACAGACTCGTCAGATCGATCCCAGCGTGGTTCCCAAGACGGCGCATCACGACCTATTGGAGACGATTCGCGACGAGATTGAAAAAGGAAACGTCAAGATCGCAGAAACTCAATTGGTCGATCTACCCGCAGTCATCGAAAACGACACCACCACCCGCCCCTATGTATCCATCCTCTGGAACAATCTCGGCATTCAACAGGAAAAACAAGGTGGGACTGTTGTCTCGATCAACGCCTTCAAAAAAGCCGCGTCACTTGATGCCAAGAATCCCGTCGTCCAACTGAACCTCGCCCATGCCTACTGGGAACTGCGCGATCCGGCCATGACGCAAGACTTTTTGGAAAAGCTGGTCGCCCTGGCTCCGAACGAGCCCTTCCCCCATCTGGCGCTGGCCAATCTCTTTCAGGAACGGGATCAGCTCGACAAAGCGGCTCGCCATCTCGATCACGCCACCGCCCGCGCAGGCAAAGACCCGGCGGTGCAATCCTACCTGCAAACCGTCACGGCCAAAATCCGCGGAACCGAGAAGAGCGACGCGCGGCTTACCAGCCGAGGCAGCACCCACTTTACTGTGAAATTCGACGGGGAAGCCGATCAGGCAACCTGGATCGCCGTGTTGGAGATTCTTGAAGAGGCCTATCGAGAGATCGGCCAAAAATTTGGGCATTTTCCATCGAAGACCATCGTCGTCGTCTTGCATGCCAAGTCCACGTTCCAAAGTGCGACTGGCAGCCCAGAGTGGGCCGATGGGCTCTTCGATCCCGTGCTCGGGCGCATCCAGGTTCCTGCACAAGATGCCTTGGCAGACCGTGTCTGGCTTACACGTGTACTGCGGCATGAGTTCGTGCACGCCCTCCTGCATGACCAATTCGGCCCCGCCGGAAGCGCCATTCCGACCTGGCTCAATGAAGGCTTAGCCATGGAATTGTCCGGGGATCGCTGGTCAGACCTCGATCAGATGATGAAGCAGGAATTTACCCTGATCCCTTTGCCTGCCTTAGAGGGGCCCTGGGGAGGATTGTCTAGCAATGCCGCGACCGTTGCCTATCTGGAGGCGAACTCGGCCGTGCACTATCTGATCGACCGCTTTGGCATGGCTCGAGTGCAAGAACTGCTCGCACACCTCAAAGCGAGGCAGACGCTCTCTACCGCCATGCAATCGCAGCTCTCGCTGTCGTATGAGCAGTTCCAATCCAGGTGGGTGGATCAGTTGCAGGAGCACGGAAAGAAAAGCTAACAGGATACTGAAACAGTCGCTCTCAAAAAACGTGAGACGTAAAACGGTTACGTCTCACGGATCGCTGAACAGTCTGATTAGATCGCTTCCCGTTTCATCTCCTCGGGTCCCGCGCCATCCCAAGTTGGCAGATTCTCGGCTGCCGCATCGTGCCCGGATACCACGCCTATCTCATCCACGGTCGGCTCAATCGTGTCTTCCCACAAGATCTGCCGGTCTCGATCATCGAACATCCGAATACGAAATTCGATTTGTTGAGATGGAACCGCCAATCCCTCTGTGTGACCAACAACGGCCCTGCCGACCAGTTCTGCACGCGCAAGCCTGCCAGCAACACCGGCTGAGAACTGATCAGCCCACACCAGCTGTCCGGTTGCCGGATCCAGAGCACGGAGGAAAAACTGGGGTTGGCCATTGAATGCGCCTCGGCTACGGACCTGAGTCACCCTCGTCTGTGGCATAAGATGAGCCACGACTCGGTGGGTGGAACCGGATTCTTGATTGCTGACATTGAGATTTAGGAGACCTTCCCAGAGAAACCGGCCTGTGCCCGCGTCATAGACCCGGAGCGTAAACGCTGACAGTCCGTCAACCCCCGGGCCGACTCCGCCTGCAAAAATCCGCTCACGCGGTTGACTGTCCGCTGACACTGCGTCCTCTCTCACGTTCAACTCATACGTGTCATCGGAAAGGATCGCACCGTTCTCGGCATCGTATGTTTTTACGGTAATCGTCGATGTTTCAGCATTCTCATACCCGACACCAGCCGCCACGACCTTCCCGGGTTTCACCGGCGTGAGAGACGGCAGGTCGGCAGTCCACGCTGTCGGCGGAAGGCTGGAGCCGATCATGGCACAGGCGATCAACGCGACGTAGAAGGCCTTCCTCCTCCGCACATCGATCCGCCGCTCCTGATACACCGGCACACACTCAGGCCCAATCGGCTGGAACCATTCCCAGATTTTGCCTATTGCCCCAGACATCCACTCGATGATCGTCATGTGCGAGCCCCCCTTGCTTGTACGGGAGTTTCGCATTAGCGCCCTGTAGCGTAAATTCCCCACTGTGGGTAGAAAACCCTTCGAAGGGGGGAGGAATAGGCTGCAAAGCTGGCAGGACGAACGGGAATAAGCCGAACGTCGAGCCTTGCACATCGTCCTAGGTGTGCCCAGGACGGCCTACTTGGGCAGTGTAGTTTGACTCGGCGTACTGAAGCTCTCAGAAGCCCCGGCAAGCGGAACTGTGCCGAAGACGGCGTACCGGTACCGGGCCACAAACCAGTACAACAGATAGCCGAAGGGTTTAATCAATGGAAAGCTCAAGAGAACGGAGAGGACTCGTCCACCCTTGAGGCCAGGCAGAAGGGTCAAAAAAGCATCGAGCCCACGGGCAACCTCTCCGTTAGGATGGACCAGGAAGGCGGCGTTGGGACGACCTGGCCGATAGCTCTCTCCTAAAGCCTGTTTGGCTTCTTCGCTCTGATACGGAATCATCCGTACTGGTGTCGCATCCGCGTGAGACCCCAGTCGCTCAAGGCCCTTCTTCGCGGTGACACAGAGGCGGCATTGACCGTCATAGACCAGAAGACAGGCCTGGAATACTTTATCGGATGGCTCCATAATCGCGGTAATTCCTCATGACCGCCCACTCACCGACAATTGGCAACCCAACATGATCTGTTGCTGTGCACAGCAGACAGAGGGTATCATCCCGTCCATGCGACACACCTGGACATTGATCGGCCTGCTTGCAGCACTCTGCCTCATCGGAGCCACGACCACCCAGCTTATACCAGCTGCAACGGAGGCTGGCCGAGTCGGATGGATGCTCTATCTGATTGCATGTCCTATCGCGCTCGCAGGCCTCGTACGGATCGGATGGACCTGGACCGCCATGGCTTGCGTCATGTATGGAACGGTGGGATTGGCCTTAGACCTCGCCACAGTCGCGAGCATTCTGGGAGGACAACGCGACATCGGCACACTACTCTTCTTCAGTGCGATGAGCGGGGTCGTGAACTTTTTACTGATCCTGTTCGGCGGGCGCGCATTTTTGCATTCGTTCCAGGGGACCGCGCTTCCAGAATCCCGTCCTCCCAGTCCTCCGTCTCCTTCTTCATCTTCAAGGCCTTGATCCGTTCAAATCCGGCCTCCGTCAACCAGCTCCTCGTCTCGGCTGACGAATAGGTATTGCCCCGCTCAGTGAACAACAACATCGAGACCGCAAAGAGACCCGCCTCTTCCGGTAACAGACCTTCTCGGTCGTGGAGAAAGGCATCCTGAATCAACAGGCGGCCTCCGGGATTCAATGAAATCAGCGCGCGCCGAAACAGCGCTTGATTATCTTTTGGCGAGTAGATGTGGAGCACGTTCGAATACCAGATGACATCGTAGGTGCCTGAAATGGCTTCTGTCAGCAAGTCCAGCGGTAGATAAGAAAGCCGAGCACCAGCCTTATGAGTCGACGCAATCTCCTTCGCCACATCGAGCGCTGCGGAACGGTCGCACACTGTGGCATAGAGCGTGGGGTTCTTCGCGAGAAAGGCCATGGCATAGGTGCCGGGGCCGCCGCCAAGATCGAGTAGCGTCCGCACGCCACGCAGATTGATCTGGGCGGCAATCTTCGGCGCCGTCTCCAGGGTCCGGTGATGCATGGCCCACGTGAAGCGACGACGATAGTCCGGCTCCTCCGGCTCATCGTGATCGAGCGGCAAACCCGTCTTCACGGATTCCAGCAGGCGCCCCCAATCAGTCCAATGGCTCGTGATCAGTTGGAGATAGTCCCCCCGATAGGCCGAATGATGGGCGTTCAATGCTGTGGCACCCAACCGGCTGTTCCGATAGGTCTCCCCCTGTTTCTTCAGCACCCCTGCCATCGCGAGATTCCTGCAAAGAATGGCCAACCCCCGTTCACTCGCCTTCATCTCACGAGCCAGATCAGGAATGGTCCAGGGACTCGTCCCGATGGCGGTGAAGAGGTCCAGCTCAATGGCGGCGATCAACACCCGCGGCAACCGATACCCCATGATCGCATCGCGAAAGTCATCGAACGTAGTGATCGGTCTGCTCACCGAGCTACGCCAATTGTCCGCACACACCAGCGCATCAGGTCCTGCACGGCGATAGGGTTTGTTACGTCCACATTCCGTTCGAAGCGAGCCGCCACATAGTCATCGTTCATCTCGGTCTGTTCAGAGAACCCTGATTGCAACAGAATCGCACGGTATTTTGAGACCTCCGGCTGGATGTAATACTTGGCCTGCTTTGCAATCTCATCGGTGCCAAGATCCTCCGGTGTTCCATCCGATAGAAGGGTCATGACATCATCCAGCGCCATGCCATACTGACAGAGCAACAGGCCATCCGGCGTCAGCTCCAACAGCCAGCCATCGGAGCCAAGATCCATCACCAGCGCACCGCCGGCTTCGAACTCCTGCAATTGGGGAAACGTGGGGGTCAGCGAGGCCCTGAGAGAGACCCAGGCTGGGGAGGCTTCGTCGCTCATGTGCGCGCCTTTCTCGGCGGCGGTACCCCATCCTGCCTAGCAAGACCGGCGTGCAAGACCGCCAACCGTTGAATATTTTCTTCAAGTTTCGGCAGCTGATATTTGCGATCCATATGTACCACCAGTTCAAGGAGATCCGCCGCTTCACGCAACTTGCCGGTCTCTTCATAACATTGTGCCAACAGATACCGAGCACCGCCTGTCCGCAACTCGTCCCGCGCTCGTTCGGCAATGGATTGGCTGGTCTGACAACAGGCAATGGCATCGCCATACCGCTGCTGCATCAAAAACGTTCGACCTATCATGCGCCAGGCATCGGCCACACCGCCATCATTTCCCAACCGGCGCATCAGGACCAGCGACTGCTCATAGTATCCAATCGCCTGCTCGTACTCTTTGGTCTCGCGTGCGACCAGGCCAAGATCCGAAAACAGCACGGCCTTGCCTGCCTCATCGTGAGTCTTACTCATGAGATCCAACGCTTCGAGATAATAGGCCTTGGCGCGATCCCATTCGCCCGCATCGGCTCTCAAGTTCCCCAAATTTCCTAATGTCGTCCCAATCCCCTTTTCATCGCCAAGAATCTTCTGGAGTTCCAAGACCTCTTGATAGTGGGTCTGGGCCAATGCCCGACGTCCACTGACCGCACAAATATTCCCGAGATTTCCCAGCGTGGCGGCCAACGCCCGTTGATCCCCGGTCAGCCTGTCGCATTCCAACGCCTTGGCATAGCAGGTATAGGCATCGGTATAGAGCCCACGTGAAAAATGCTCATTGCCCTGACGATTGAGTTCTTCTGAAAGTCCGTTGCGCAACGTCATGATGAAGGCTGGAGCAATCGTTCGACCGCCTGTTTGGCGCCGGTGAGCATCGAGGCGCCGTCACCGACCAACAGACTATCGAAATTGTACTTGAGGAGCCGGCGTAATCCCTCTTGAGCCTTCGTCGCATCGGCGTATTTTTCATCGGGGAGCATCCGGACGGAACCGGCAGGCTTTCCGATCAACGCATCGCCGACAATCACAACCCCTTTACCCTGCTGAATGAACAAGGCCGATTCACCGGGAGACTTCTGGTCTTTCAACTGAATCACCCAGATCCCGCCCGTAAGCAATTCGCTGTCTTTAAATGTTTTGGTCGGCGTGAGATCCATCTGCGCTGCATCCGCCTCCGGCACGTGCAACTGACAACGGAATTCGCCTTGGTACTTCGCCGCTTCGCGCGCATGGTCGCGATTCGTCACAATGATGTAATCGACGGGGCCGTTGCGGAGAATCACGGAACTCGCCTCGCCTGTCATCGGCGGAGGATCGATGAGAATCTTGTGTTCCCCAACCGTCAGAAAGAGCCCGTTGAAATCGAGCTGCTTCTCCTCAGAGAACCAGGACCATTGCCAGATGCCGGGAAGTAGGTTTTTCATAATACACGGGCGCGACGCGCGAGAGCCACGAGACACGACGGAACAATCTTAATCATTTAGTCAGTGTTCTCACTTCGCGTCTTTCGCGCCACTCTCACTCATCTGGCTGCCTTAGAGAGCTGCAATAGCGTCCTTCACGACTTTCGACACTTTCGTCAGAATGCTAGCTTCATTAGGCAGATCGAGAATGTCGTCTTCTGAGACCGTAATAAACTTTCGATTCGACCCCTTCGTCAGGGAAATTAGAAACATATTATTGGAAGGCGTGACAGGCATAACAACCAGCACCGCGGCATCAGTCCCCTTCACCACCTCCAAAAACTTCTGCTTACCCTCTTCCATCTCATCCATTGTCTTTTTCTTTCCTCTCTTGCGCAGAAGTTGTTTGCATGCTACGCAAAGGAGGCGGGGTATCTCCGAATGCGCACATCGACCGAGCACATGCTGATCGTGCGCGGTCTGTGAGCAGGGAGAGGCCCCGCCTCCCTGCTTCTTACATTTTGCTCTGTCCACCAGCCAACAATTTCTCGACTTCTGCCACAATCGCCTCTTCACCCGCCAGATCCATATTGCCGACACGTTGCCACCGAATCACCCCCTGCTGATCAATCACATACACGTTAGGGATAAACTTACCTCCTCCATACAATTTATCCGTCACCTTATTCGGATCCAGCAGATAGGGATACGTGACGTTCACTGGAAAGGCGGACAAAAACTCGCCGACACTCTTCTTGGAATCGCCGGAAGAATTGACGCCAAGCACGGCTACGTCTTCTCCTTTCGTCATCTCAGAAACCTTTTGAAGGGCGGTTCCTTGCACCATACAGGGGTCGCAGATATGAAACAGTCCAAGTACCACAACCTTCCCCTTATAGGTATCCAACCCCATAGTCTCGCCTGTGATGGAGGTCAACGTAAACGAGGGCGCCTTCTCACCCACCTTGAACAGCCCCGCAGCAAAAACCAGATGGATCACAGCAATGGGAGCCAGTAGTGCAAAGAGTGCCATCCATATCTTTTTCATGACGCCCTCTTTCTCCTCAATGCTCAGTGCTGAATGCCAACGTTCTGAACAAGTGAATATCCAACATCGTTCATTCACAACTCAACATGCTCAACTGTGTGTTGCGCTATCCTACCATGCAGATTTTTTGAGGGGCAATGGCGCAGCGCACCTACACAGTAGCCCAATGCCAGGCTGCTCAAAACGTCCACCAACAAGGCCGCAGCCGAAGAAAACACCGACTGCGTACCCTCTGGGGTACGTTGAGGATTTTCCTGAGGTGAGAACGGCGTTGGCGGGCGTTTTCAGCAGCCTGCTAGATGGATGGTTCGAAGAGGCCGAGCTGCCATTCCTCGGCACGGGTCAAAGGAATTGGATAGCGCTCGGTAAAGCAGGCGTTACAATACTGGCCAGGTGTGCCCGGGGAGGCGTTCAGCATGCCGTCAAGACTCAAATAGGCGAGACTATCGGCCGTGATGTACTTCCGAATCTCTTCGGTCGTGTGGCTGGAAGCGATGAGTTCCTTCCTCGTGGGCGTGTCGATGCCGTAGAAGCAGGGCGAGACAATCGGCGGCGAGCTGATACGCATATGCACTTCTTTCGCGCCGGCATTGCGAAGCATCTTCACTATCTTACGGCTCGTCGTGCCCCGCACGAGCGAGTCATCGACCACAACGACCCGTTTCCCCTCCAGCACCTCCGGCACAGCATTGAGCTTCACCTTGACACCGAAGTGGCGGATCGATTGCTCCGGTTCAATAAAGGTGCGACCCACATAATGATTCCGAATCAGCCCAAGTTCGAACTGAATTCCTGCCCCCTCCGCATAGCCAAGCGCGGCAGGCACCCCGGAGTCCGGCACAGGCACGACAATATCCGCCGGCACCGCCGATTCCTTCGCCAACTGTCTGCCCAAGGCCTTGCGCGTCGCATACACTGCGTTCGCGCCAAAAATCTTGCTGTCCGGCCTGGCAAAGTACACATATTCAAAGACACACATGGCGGGATTGACCGGCGGAAACGGCTGATAGCTTGTGACACCCTTGTCGTCCAATACGACTAATTCTCCGGGCTCGATCTCACGGACGAGTTCAACGCCGAGCAGATCGAACGCACAGGTCTCCGACGCCACGAGATAGGTGTCACCCAGACGGCCGAGACAGAGCGGACGGAACCCGTGAGGGTCGCGCACCGCAATCACCGCATCGTCCGTCTGCAGGACAACCGAGAAGGCTCCGCGCACCTGGCTCAAGGCATCGATGATACGGGCCAGCAAGGTATCGGCCCGCGAATGGGCGACCAGGTGGATAATGACTTCGCTGTCCGAGGTGGATTGGAAAATAGCGCCGTAGGCTTCGAGCTCGTGACGCAACACCTGCGCATTGATGAGGTTCCCGTTATGGGCGAGCGCGAGATTCCCGAGCGCAAAGTTCACCGAGAGCGGCTGCACGTTCTTGAGATCGTTTCCGCCGGCTGTAGAATAGCGATTATGACCGATCGCCCTCGATCCGGTTAATTGATCCAACGCCTTCGGATTATAGATATCCGCAACCAGCCCCTTTCCCTTATGGACATAAAACTGCGTGCCATCACCCGAGACGATACCGGAGGCTTCCTGTCCTCTATGCTGCAGGGCATACAATCCAAGATAGGTGAGGTTTGCTGCTTCCTTGTGGCCGTAAATACCGAAGACGGCACATTCGTCGTGGAACTTATCGGGGCTCTCACGTGAAACGTGAACGGTGAGAGGTGAAACGATAGGAAGCTCTCTCGTCATTCGCTTATCCATGCTGTCCCGTTTCACGTTTTAGGCCTGGTTCAGCGTGCGTTCAATCGAAAAGGCCCATCGGTCGTGCAGTTGATCGACTGGGAGGTCGATGCGGCATCCCTCGCTCCATTGCCCCTTCTCGACATCAATGATAAACCGATCACCCCCCACTGTCCCGATCTTCATCGCTGGAATACCGGAGTCCCATGCGCGATTCAAGACCTGGGCGGCCAGCTCAGGCTTCACCGAAAGGACCACCCGTGATTGGCTCTCACCGAACAAGAGGGCATCCAGCCGCAAGGCTTCGACGGGTAACTGTACCACAGCCCCTCGCCTGGCGTCTGGAGCAGAGATACAACATTCCGCCAACGCGACGGACAATCCACCGTCTGAGCAATCATGGGAGGATTGCACAACGCCCTCATGGATTACTTTTAGTATGAAGTCATGGAGCGCCTTCTCCGTCTCAAGACTGAGGAGCGGCGGCGATCCCTGCTCCCGATGATGGAGCACTTTCAGATATTCACTCCCCCCCAGGTCCTCTTTCGTCTTGCCCAGGAGAATGATCGCGTCTCCATCCTGCTTGAACCACTGCGTCATCGTCTTATCGGCTGAATCGATCAGACCCACCATCCCCAACATCGGGGTAGGATAAATGGAAAGATCGTTGGTCTCATTGTAAAAACTCACATTACCGCTGACGATGGGGATTGCGAAATGTTCGCACGCATCCTTCAGCCCCTCGATCGCCAACACAAACTGCCACATGATCTCAGGCCGCTCGGGGTTACCGAAGTTCAAACAATCCGTCAGCCCGATTGGCTCTGCACCGGAACAGACCAGATTCCTTGCCGCCTCGGCCACCGCAAGACGAGCCCCTTCATAGGGATGCAGCAGGCAATAGCGACTATTGCAGTCTACCGTCATGGCAAGGGCTTTATTCGTCCCCTTGATCCGCACCACTGCCGCATCGGAACCAGGCCGGACCATTGTGTTCGTCTGTACCATATGGTCGTACTGTTCATAGACCCAGCGTTTGCTTGCAATCGTAGGCGACTCCAGCAACGACAACAGCGCCGTACTCGCATCCTTCACATCGGGCAGCGCATCGTAATTCAGGTTGGTCAGCATGTCCTGATAGCCCGGAGGCGAATAGGGCCGCTCATACCGCGGCCCGTCATCGGCCAGCGACTTCGCCGGAATCTCCGCCACCACCTGACCCTGATCCCTCACGCGGAGAATCCCGTCACCCGTGACCCGTCCCACCACCGCCACATCGAGATCCCACTTCTTACAGATCCTGATGCATTCCTCTTCCTTACCCGCCTGCGCCACCATCAACATGCGTTCTTGCGATTCCGACAACATGATTTCATACGCCGTCATGCCTGGCTCACGACGCGGCACATCGGTCAGGTCCAGATCGATGCCGTTACCGGCACGCGACGCCATTTCACAGGATGAACTGGTCAGACCAGCCGCTCCCATATCCTGGATACCGACCAGTAGATCGCCCGCCATCAGTTCGAGACAGGCTTCCAGCAACAGCTTCTCGGTAAAGGGATCGCCCACCTGCACCGTGTGCCGCTTCTGTTCCGACTGGTCGTCGAAGGAATCGGACGCCATCGTCGCGCCGTGAATTCCATCACGGCCCGTCTTTGAGCCGAAGTAGATCACCGGATTGCCGACTCCGGCCGCTGTCCCGAGAAAAATCTTATCCTTATGCGCGATGCCGAGACAAAACACGTTCACAAGCGGATTCTGCGAATAGATATCGTTGAAGACGATTTCGCCTCCGACAGTTGGGACACCCATACAGTTGCCATAGCCCGCAATGCCCGCTACCACGCCCTTGACCAGACGCCGATTCTTCGCATGGTCGAGGCCGCCGAACCGCAGCGCATCGAGCAAGGCAATCGGCCGCGCACCCATCGTAAAGATGTCGCGCAGGATTCCCCCCACCCCCGTCGCCGCACCTTGATAGGGCTCAATGAACGAAGGATGGTTGTGCGACTCCATCTTAAACACGGCACAGAGCCCATCGCCAATATCCACGGCCCCAGCATTTTCTCCAGGCCCCTGCACTACCCGTGGCCCCGTCGTCGGCAATTTTTTAAGGTGCACGCGCGAACTCTTATAAGAACAATGCTCCGACCACATCACCGAGAACATACCCAACTCGGTGATATTCGGCTCCCGCCCCAAAATCCCGACGATCTTCTGGTACTCCTCGTCCGTCAGATTATGTTGCGCGATAAGGTCTTTGGTGATGGCTTGAACGTTAGATTGCATTTCCTACCTGTTTAAACCTTACTCAAGAATTCAAAATACTCGTCTCGCGAAATTCCCGCTGTCCGCAAGTTGTTCTTGATGATGAACACCGGAACTTCGTCCCAATCGGGAATCACCACCGGCCTCGCCACCCCCAGCTTCACAAACACGAAATGATCGCCCTCGGTTCGCACACACTTAAAGCCGGCCTTTTCCATGACCTTTCGCAGCTTCCACGCCGGGATTGCGGTAATGCGCGGCATCGGACCTAGCCTGCCAATGACATTACTTCAGTGGCAATAATACGCGGGGACTTCCACTTGCCGTCAGTCCCCCGTAGATACCCAGCCTCTTTCAAGATATCGTCCAGCGTGCCAAGTTTTTCAGCTTCCTCGACGAACAAGCGTACGGCCGTCTTCAAGCTCCCCCTCGCCTCATCCACGTTATGCCCACAACTGGAGACATCCAGCTCGGGGCAGTGGGCCACGAAGCTTTTACCTTCCTGGAAAATGATCGCATCAAACTCAATTGGAATCATCGTGGCCTCCACATCAGACTTGGCTCCCATTCTGAAATCTCGGCGATCTTCTCATACTCATTGTCCGTTAGATTATGCTGCGCGATGAGGTCTTTAGTGATGACTACCGTTTGCATAAACTAGTTACTCTTATCGCCTGCAACTCCTGGTACTTCCAGCAAATGATTCCAACATAGTTTCTTCGGTGACATGTCACAGATGCGCATCTCATCTGTCAGTTAGTATTGGCCTTCATAGTTTTTAGATATCGATCGTAAAGCGGGGACTGAATATCGAGAGGAAACGGCCTTTCCGGAATTTTTTCAAGCTCCGCTTTTGGAGTTATGAAAATGCCTTGTCTTTGAAGCGCGTAACGATAATCCAGAGCTTTATCACCGTAAAGCTCTCTGAGAATATTGGTCGCAATCTCCTCATTGCGTTTTCCTCCTGCGTCCCATTTCCCGGCATTCCAAGTAAGCATCGCGGTAGTTTCCAGGGCCAGCTTGACCGAGTCCTTGGCCTTTTCGTTAATGTCGATGCCTTCTTGCTTTATTTTTGAAATTTCCAGACCGGCGTACTTGATAGTATCTGGCTGTATTATGGAGATACCCACGAGAAGGTAACTCAAGGTCAAAAGCCCTAGTAAGGCAGCATCAAATTCTCTCTTTCTCCAGAACAGCAACCAACAAAACAATACGAAAGTAAGTGCACCCACAATTCCTACAACACAGAACTGCACGCTTTGCATCTCTCTACCCCCCCGCTATCACCAAAGAGGAGCCATCCTGACGTGAGCAAAATTGGCCGGAAGAGCGGGGTCCCATCGCAACTCTTTCCTCACTCGCCATTCAGCGTGAACGTGGGTGACGCTGACCTGGAAGCCCGATCGCCGTGGCTTTCATCTTAATGTTACAGGGTAGCCCGATTGGTCTCCGACTGCGCGCGTCCAACGAGGGCCTTCCGAGGCCGCGCGTTGCGCGAGCAAAGGAGACTATCGGGCCACCCCTCCCCTCCTACACCGGGCGGGGTGCGAGGACGGATGGGCTGATCAGCGGCAGGACCCGCGGTCACGCCCCCACCATTTTTAGTTGCTTCTTCTTTCCCTTCAGCGACTCCAGTATCGAGAGGAAAATCAGCTTCCCTTCGTCATTGCCCAATACCGCTTCCGCGCAACGCTCCGGATGCGGCATCATGCCCAACACATTGCCCGCAGCATTAACGATCCCGGCAATATTATCCAGCGAGCCGTTCGGATTCGCGTCCGGCGTCACCTTGCCTTCCGGCGTGCAATAACGAAGCACAATCTGCGCATTGGCCTGCATCGACGCGAGCGTGACCGGATCGGTGTAATAGTTCCCATCTGCATGGGCGATAGGAATCTTGAGCACCTGGCCTGACTGATAGGCGCTGGTAAAGGCCGTGGCTGCATTTTCAACCTTCACCGACACATCCTTGCAGATGAAATGCAGCGACTTGTTCCGAAGCAT
>JBBRRK010000097.1:0-13908 GCA_038200765.1 Nitrospirales bacterium | reverse complement strand
TGTCACGGGACCGTATTCTGGCCATGGTGTTTAAACGGGCCACCTGCGCCGAGCAGAGGTGGCGTCGGCTCAACGGGGCTGAACGGCTCGCTGACATCATCACTGGCGTGCAGTTCAAAGACGGGGTCAACGTGGAGGATCCGAGAATCGCCGCCTGATTACCCATACACAACATTTGACTTTAACTCGTCTGCCTGCTCATACTCCTCCTCAGTGGTTGCCAGGGTGTGTCGCTGTTTGAGCGACCATCGGCAGAGAATTCACCACCTATCATGCCGTTGTGGGATCGCGATCAGCAATGTCTCGTTGCCACCGATTCCACTGCGTTGGTCTTGATCATTGAGTAGTGTGAGCGTGTGGTGCCTGTGGGGGCTAGCCATCGTCCTCGCAGGATGCTGAAAAAGTCCACCAGCGGCGTTCTCGCATCGCTCAGAGGCTCAACGTACCGAAGCGTACGCCTCGCCTCTTCGCTCGCAGCGGCCTTGCTGGACGGCCTTTTTGAGCATCCTGCGAGTTGTTCATGTGTCAACGCCACGCGTAAGAATACCGCGGGATTTGAGCGTGAACTGAGTTTTTCCGCAGCCTGCTAGGCACGATTGAGATTGGACAACCCACCTCCAACGTCATGTGGGGAGAGGACGGTCAGACCCTCTTCATCACGGGCGGCTCGTCGATCTCTCGTCTCCGCTTGACCACAGTAGGGGATCGGTACTAGCCTGCTGTAAGACTTTTCATAGCAGGCCGACTCTTGTTGTGTCGCGTTTCTACCGAAGGAGTCTCTATGGCCTCTCATCGTCAGACCGCGTCCGCCTCTCACCCGCCGCTCCTGGCAGAACAGCAGCGCCTGGAGGAGGACGCGCAACGTCAGCGTCACTGGAAGCGATGGGGGCCCTATCTGAGTGAACGGGCTTGGGGAACGGTGCGCGAGGACTACAGTCCTCACGGCACGGCCTGGGAAGCCTTTTCCCATGATCAGGCCAGATCCCGCGCCTATCGCTGGAACGAGGATGGCCTCGGCGGTATCTGTGATCGCCATCAATTGATCTGCTTCGCGCTGGCTTTGTGGAATGGCCGCGACCCGATGTTGAAAGAACGAATCTTCGGGCTCACCGGCAACGAAGGCAATCACGGCGAAGATGCGAAGGAATGTTATTTCTATCTCGATTCGACGCCGACACATTCCTACATGAAGTATCTGTACAAGTATCCGCAGGCAGAGTTCCCCTATACCCAACTGGTCGAGGAGAATCGCCGTCGAGGGCGTCAGGATCCCGAGTTTGAATTGATCGACAGCGGCGTGTTCGATGAGAACCGCTACTTCGATGTTTTTGTGGAGTATGCCAAGGCGACCTCCGAAGATCTCTGCATCCGTATCCAGGTTGTGAATCGTGGCCCCGAGCAGGCTGAGCTCACGTTGTTGCCGACGATCTGGTATCGCAACACATGGTCCTGGGGATCGGACATTCGACGCCCCCGTTTCAAGCAAGGGGAGTCGAGGGACCAGCTGAGCGTCATCGAGACGCAGCATGATTACTACGGCCTCCGCCGCCTCCTCTGCGAAGGTCAGCCGACCCTGCTCTTCACCGAAAACGAAACCAACAGCCGCCGTCTCTATGGCGACCAAGATGGCGCCAGGTATGTGAAAGATAGTTTTCACGATTATGTCGTGCAGGGAGAGAAGGATTCGGTCAACCCGGATCACCTGGGCACCAAAGCCGCGGCTAAATACGTCTTGACGCTCGCACCGGGCGAGACGAAGACGATCAAGCTTCGATTCACCAATGAGGAGCGGATTCAGGAATTTGCCACGCAGGACTTCGACACCGTCTTTACCCAACGGATTCAGGAAGCCGATGAGTTTTACGACGGCCTGGCTCCGACCGGCGTATCCGAAGATGCTCGCCGCGTCCAGCGGCAGGCTTTTGCCGGAATGCTTTGGAGCAAGCAGTTCTATAACTACGAAGTGAATCGCTGGCTCAAAGGCGATCCGAGCATGCCGGAGCCGCCGCGCGAACGTCTCCACGGCCGCAACTCGGACTGGACGCACCTCTATAACGCCGACGTCATCTCGATGCCGGACAAATGGGAATATCCCTGGTATGCCGCATGGGACCTTGCGTTCCACTGTATCCCTCTCGCGCTCGTCGATTCGACCTTTGCCAAGGAACAGCTCGTGCTCATGCTGCGTGAGTGGTACATGCACCCCAACGGACAGATTCCGGCCTACGAATGGGCGCTCGGCGACGTGAATCCTCCGGTCCATGCCTGGGCCGCCTGGCGCATCTACAAGATCGAAAAGAAACGAAAGGGCATCGGCGATCGCCGGTTCTTGGAGCGCGTCTTCCACAAACTGCTGTTGAATTTTACTTGGTGGATCAATCGCAAAGACGCTGAGGGGAAGAACATCTTCCAGGGCGGCTTTCTCGGTCTTGACAATATCGGGGTCTTCGATCGCAGCGCGCCCTTGCCGACCGGCGGCCACATTGAACAATCGGATGCCACTAGCTGGATGGGCATGTACTGCCTCAACATGCTGACCATCGCGCTGGAGCTCGCCCGTGACAATCGGGCCTACGAAGATGTGGCCAGCAAATTCTTCGAACACTTCGTCTATATCTGCCGCGCCATGAACAATATCGGCGGCGAGAAGATCGAATTGTGGGATCGCGACGACGGCTTCTTCTACGACGTGCTGCATCTGCCGAACGGGGAAACCACCCACATGAAGGTCCGCTCGATGGTGGGACTGATTCCCCTGTTTGCCGTGGAAACGCTCGACTCCGAACTCATCGACAGCCTCCCTCGCTTCAAGCATCGCATGCAGTGGTTCATCGAGAATCGGCCTGACTTTGCACAGCATCTGGAAACGCAATCCTCCGACGGTGAGGTGCGGCGCTTTCTCTCGCTTGTGAGCCGCGATCGGTTAAAATCCGTGTTGGGGTATCTGCTCGATGAAGAGGAGTTCCTGTCTCCCTTCGGCATCCGCGCGCTCTCGCGCTATCACAAGGCTCATCCCTACATCGTTTCAGTCATGGGCCGCGAGCACCGCGTGGACTATGAACCGGCGGAATCCACCACCGGCATTTTCGGGGGGAATTCGAATTGGCGAGGACCGATCTGGTTCCCGGTCAACTACCTCCTGATCGAGTCGCTGCAAAAGTTTCACTACTTTCTCGGCGATCACTATCGGGTAGAGTGCCCGACCGGGTCGGGCCGTCATTTAACGCTCTGGCAAGTGGCGGCCGAGATTTCACGCCGTTTGACGCATATCTTTCTCCAGGACGCCGAGGGGAAACGTCCGGTGTTCGGTGGGACGAAGACCTTTCAAGACGATCCGCATTGGCGCAACAACATCTTGTTCTACGAATACTTCCATGGAGACAACGGAGCCGGCATCGGCGCCAGTCATCAGACGGGCTGGACAGGATTGGTGGCGAAGCTGATTCAGCAGTCGGGGGAGTGAGGGCGTGAGAGGTCTGGGGTAAGGTGTGAAGATCGCAGCTAAAGACTGTCGGAACCTCGATCGGGCGTTGAGTCTCGAATGGCTTGAAACGAACGGTAGAGGGGGATTTGCTTCAGGTACAGTTGCGGGGGCGAATACACGCCGGTATCATGCACTCTTATTGACCGCACGCAAGCCGCCGAGCGAACGGTTCGTCCTGGTCAATCACCTCGAAGAATGGCTCGACATCGACGGTCAGGCGATTCCACTCTCAACAAATTTGTATCCGGGCGCCGTCTATCCCACCGGGTATGAGCACTGTCTCGAATTTTCAACAGACCCCTGGCCGACCTGGACGTTCGATTGTAACGGCATCACGATTCAGCGGGAGATCCTGTCGATTCACGGTCGCGATATGGTGATGGTGCGATGGCAGCTGATCGGTAAGAAGCCATCGAGAGCTGTGCTGCGGGTGAGGCCGAAACTCACTGGGCGCGACTATCATGTGACACATCATGAGAATGGGAGCCTCTCGACGGAGGCCCAGGTCGGGAACGGAATGGTCCTGTGGCATCCCTACTCCGCGCTGCCTCCAGTGCGGGCATTCCATGCAGGAGGGTATCGCCATGAACCACATTGGTATCGGCGTCTACAATTCCCCCTCGAACAGCAACGTGGGCTCGATGCCGAAGAAGATTGGTGGTCGCCCGGAGAGTTCACGTTCGATCTTGAGTCCGGATCCATCAGAACCTTGGTTCTCACCAGCGAGACCATCGACCAGCTCGACGTTGCGGCCCTTGCGAAGCAGGAGAAGTCTCACCGAGATGCGGTTCGACAAGCTGCCCAAGCTGATGATTCGTTGGCTGGCGAACTCTGGTGCGCTGCGGAAAGTTATCTTTCCGCGCGAGGCAACCGACAGACGATCATCGCCGGGTATCCCTGGTTTACCGATTGGGGCCGCGACACGTTTATTTCGTTGCCCGGCCTCTGTCTGGCCACCGGCCGAACGGATGTGGCCTGGCAGGTCATCGCCTCCTTCGCCCTGCACGTGTCCGAAGGCATGGTGCCAAACCGCTTCCCCGATGTAGGCGAGCAGCCTGAGTACAACACGATCGACGCCTCGCTTTGGTTTCTCCACGCGATCGATCGCTATCTCGCGGCGTCACGAGATGAGGTTAGGGTGCGCGAGACTGCGTGGCCTGCCGTAAAACAGATTCTCGACGGCTACCGCCGAGGTACACGATACGGGATTCGGATGGACGAGGATGGGTTGATCACGGGCGGAGTGCCTGGTGCGCAATTGACGTGGATGGATGCGAAGGTCGGCGAGTGGGTCGTCACGCCCCGTCATGGAAAGCCGGTGGAGATTCAAGCGCTGTGGGTTCGAGCGTTGGAAGTCGGCGAAACGCTCGCGCGACGATTCGGCGAAGCGGACTATGCCGATCAGTGCCGGAACGACCGCAGCAAGGCGATCGCATCATTTTGTAAACGGTTTTGGTACGAAGCCGGTGGCTATCTGTATGATGTGATCGACGGACCAGAAGGGGACGATGCGTCGCTCAGGCCCAATCAACTCTATGCGATCTCACTCGTTGACGACCTGGTCCCGCGTGACCAGGCGCGGCAGATTCTTCGCCTCGTCGAAGAGCAGCTTCTAACACCGGTGGGCCTTCGCACGTTGTCGCCGTACGATCCTCGCTACCGCGGCAAGTATGAAGGCGGTGTGCTGGAGCGAGACGGTGCCTATCACCAGGGCACGGTCTGGCCCTTCTTGTTGGGCCCGTTGGTGACAGCGTGGATGAAGGTTCATGGAAAGAACGCCGCTGCGATCACGCAGGCACGCGCGTTTCTGGATGGGATCGGCACACATTTAAAAGAAGCGTGCCTCGGGCAGGTGTCGGAAATTTTCGATGCGGAGTCGCCTTATACCCCGCGTGGCTGTTATGCCCAAGCCTGGTCAGTGGCTGAACCCCTACGGGCCTTGATAGAAGATCTGGCATCCAGAGCGATGCCAAGAACCTGAGAGTCGAACGGGTCAATATGCGAGAATGTAAGGAAACGGCTTCTCAATCGACTGAAGGGCAAGAGTCTGCGGGGAGAGCGAGAGGAAAACGCCACGCTCAATCCGTAATGTTATTGATAGGAGCAATGAGAACTGAACGGTTCCGCGCCCCATGATCACCACATTGCTGGCTGGTATCACGCCACCCTGCAAAGACGTCACCCACTTGGCGTCGGAAGGTATGGATCGACCGCTGCCCTGGTCGACACGGCTCAATCTTCAACTCCACTAGGATCTGTGAAGTCTGCGCCCGCTATCGCGATCAATAGAAGACGATTCGCCACATACTGCGTTGCTCACCCAAACAGGATCATCGAAACGAGACGTCGTCACGCTCTCCTGCAACCCAAGCTCGTCTAACAGAAGCCTTCCGCGCCAAGCACGAATAGCCGCGGCACTCTTCTATAGCCCGTCATGTGCGTATCATTTGAACGATAGGGGTTGCAGTTTCCTCTGAAATTATCAGTACCCTTGTGAGGTCAGGGCTGGGGGTGCGCCCTTTAGGGGGCACGTTCAGATAACGAACGGGCATCTATCGCACAGGCCGATCATTGGAGCGCGTCAGGAGGCGTTTTGAGCAGCTTGGCGAACCGATTCTTGTCGATAGACTTATCGTAGGCTTCCTCGGGCGAGATCCACTTCTTAGTCAGGAGGTCCTGGATCGCGTCGTCCAAGGTCACCATCCCGATGGCTTTTCCTGTCTGCATGATCGATGCGATTTGGACCGTCTTGGCATCGCGAATGAGGTTGCTAACGGCGGACGTACAGACCAAGATCTCCAGCGCCGCACAGCGTCCTTTTTGGTCGATCCGCTTAAACAGATTTTGCGCGACCACGACTCGTAGCGCCGTCGACAGCGTATTCCTGATTTGTGGCTGCTCTCCATGGGGAAAGACTTCCACGATTCGATCGACCGTCTTGGCCGCATTTTCGGTGTGCAGTGTCCCGAAGACCAAGTGCCCTGTGGCCGCGGCTTCGACTGCCAGGGAAATCGTTTCGAGATCCCGCATTTCCCCGACGAGGATAATGTCAGGGTCTTCACGCAACGCACCGCGCAACGCCGACGCGAACGTCATCGTGTGCAGTCCCACCTCTCGATGATTCACGATGCACCCCTGACTCTGGTGCACGAACTCAATGGGATCTTCGACCGTGAGAATGTGATCTTTTCGATTCTTGTTGGCATAGTCGACCATGGCCGCCAAGGTCGTGGACTTACCGCTGCCGGTCGGACCCGTGACCAGGACCAGCCCTTTTTTTAACATGGCCGCCCGCGTCAGGATCGCTGGTAGTCCGAGATCCTCAGCCGTCAGAACTTTGCTGGGGATCTTTCGGAATACCGCTCCTACGCCATACTTGTGATTGAAGAAGTTGCAACGAAATCTGGCGAGCCCGGCAACTTCATACCCAAAATCCACGTCGCCCGTGGACTCGAATAATTCTTTCTTCGACCCCGGTGCGATCTCGTACAGCATCTCGTGGAGCATGTCCGTGGTGAGCACAGCCTGTCCGGCAATTCGCTCCAACTCGCCATCGACCCGCAGGACCGGCGGCTGACCTGAAATCAAGTGCAGGTCAGATGCGCGGTGTTCCGCCATCATTCGAAAGAGTTCGTCAATCTTAGCCATGCCGCCTTTCAGCTCTATCCAGGATTGAGACCGTGTCTCTCTGTTGGAGTATACGTGCTTATGCGATGGCTACAAGAAAAACAGACACTCCAACGGAGGCACGCCGACAATGTAGAGTGAGGATGTATGTGGTGATGAGGCTTCCCACGCCAGCTCACGTGAACTGTCCTGAGGGCAGCCGTGCATTGAGCGAGACGAGGAACAGGCGTATCTGTCGATACAATAAGCGATCAAATCTGCACTTCCTGCCACGCTGGCTGGCTGGGCGATCCAAGATTCAACGCCAAGATGGAGGCCACGCCCGTCTGCCCACTGACATCAGGCCGTTCAGTGATAAACGCACAGTACACAATGCAAGGTTCTTCCCTGAGTGAGAGGCGATCAGAGCTCATCAACGACCAGAAAGAGTTGGTGATGTCCTTCTGGCAGTTTCCCTCTGCCAAGGACAGTTGGGGGCAATCAGTGCGAAGCCGTGCACGATGTGGACACGATCACTGGTGCTCCTGAACCGGCCGAGACCATGCCAAGTTGTGTATCGAGTCGACTCTAGTTCGTTGGCCAAGAAATAGCTGCCGTCACGAAACCATGGCTGGTGAGGATTCACTTCTTTAGAACGCGGAATATCCGCGAGATGCTCGTGTAGGTATCTCCTAGGTCCATGAAAGACGTGCTCCGTCTCGCACTCACGGCCTGTGGAGGAGAGTATTACACCTCGAAGGTCAACGGGGGGAAACAAGTCTACCGTGTCGATGAGCAAGGGGCCAAGACGCTCGTGTACGAGACAGACCAGAATGGGCACACGACGATTCACGATACGGAGATCCGAAGGCCAAACGGCATGTGGCAGGTCAAGAGAAACCCGAGCAGATTCTGGCGAAAAAAGCCGAGCGACTCGAAGCCTTCAGCACTGGTCCCAACAGGGCCCGATTTATGTGAACCTGGCCTCTCCCATCCTGGACGGCAAGATGCAGCAGGCAGAAGAACCAAAGGGTGCGGTCGCACAACAGATTCGCAAGGAATTCACCTCCGACCCCATCATCAAACTCGTTGATGACCATCAGCAGGTGGTAGGGCCGCTGAAACTCTGTATTCCTCCCCCTATTGCTGATGTTGAAGTTTTCTCCAAGGTTTCCATGATGGAAGTTGTCGGCGTAAACCGCAAAACCGGCAAGCCACGCAAGATGATTGCGATTGTGTTCAAAGCCACCATCACCGCTCAGGTCCCACCTGCTTCCTATACCGTTTCCGAATCCGACCATGTGTTGCAGAACGTGGAAGTGTCCAAACGTTTCGTCAAGCACGTCAAACAGGTCATTGTCGAAGAGATCGGGCCGGATATCCCTGCTCGTTAATCCGCTGTTTCCTTCCTCAGCAGGCCGAAGAACCACTCGATTGTCCGTGTCATCCGTCTGCATGTGCCATGAATGCGTAGGGTGTACGCCGCGCACTGTAAGGCCTTTCAAAGAAGCTGCAAGCCGATCGCCACATGTTGGCTTAGACCAGCCCCCTACGAAACGGAGCGGCAGTACATCTTCACGACGCGATCAGTGTTGGTAAGACCCTCAATCTGGACTGATGGTTCGCCCGCTAGTACGGATGGTGTTTGCGTAATTCGCTGTACCCCAATGGCGACCCCGAGGAAGATGGAGGCCCGCCCGGTTTTTTTGATGTCATCGAGTGTATCACCCACCGCGATCGGCCCGTCGGCAACGGATGCGTAGCGCGCCTGCGTAATGAGGACATGCGCGAGTGTGAGGCTGGGCGATCTACCACAGAACGTGTGGGAGTCCAATACGTGCGCTCGAGCAGGCTGCGGGAAAACTCGGTGTATACACAAGACGCTGATGGAATCTTCCCTATGGCGCCAATGTCACAATAGTCTCAGGATACTCAAAAAGGCTGTCCAGCAAGGCCGCAGCGAGCGAAGAGACGAGGCGTACGCTTCGGTACGTTGAGTCTCTGAGCGATGCGAGAACGCCGCTGGCGGACTTTTTCAGCATCCTGCTAGGTACGAAGTGTTGCGGAGTAGGCGGTGAGTATTGGCACCAGCGTGCAGAGTGCGAGCTGAAAGAGGGGCAAGAGGCGATCCAAGTTGATCAGGCGGGGCCAGAATGGTTTTTTGACGACCTCCGGTTTTCCCATGAAACTAGTAGGGTGTGCAGATTCCACTCGCCTTGTCGATTGATGCCCGCGAGCCAAGCTGGGACAGGATAGTGAAACAGCCGCGGCCCCAACTCACTTCCTCGCCGAAACAGATGAGGCAGAGTGTTCTGAGGGCGAACAGTGACAGAGGGTTTCCGATGTGGTGGGTGCCGTACGGTCTGTGGAGTTCCAACGACCTATGAGTGGTCACGAAAAAGACTGCGCGGGCGAGGAGGAAGCCGAGTGCCCCAACATTCTCAGAGGGGGATCTTTTAGGAGCAGGAGAATCCAGGACTGGGATTAGATGAATGCACGAACGTCGTGCGCCGCATGGCGCGTTAGGGAAACTGCAGGCCGATCGCGAACGATGCCGCATAGCCGTCGGTCGTTGTCGTCGTCTCCAGCATCAGTCGATCACCGCCACGTCGGAAGATCCAATCATGCTGATTTCGAGCAATGCGCGGTCCTTTCGCGGCATAGGGGGGAGCGGCATAAACACGATCTGTCAGCTCATCATCGAAGTACAATTGAGACGTGAATTCGAAGCTCCGCTGGGCCAGAGGCGCGGTGCGAATCTTGAAATGGATATGCACCGTCCGACCAGGATACCAACCAGGGTACACCGTGACAAACCGAACTTCGCCACGTGCGTCGGTGATCTGGTATCCGCGCAGAAACTTCTGGCCGAGAGTGGTGAAATCAGGATCCTGCACACCTGAGTAGACGCCCAGCGCATCGCAATGCCAAAGGTCCACTTGGGCGCCTGGCAGCGGTTGACAGTCTCCGGAATTGAGGCGAGAGATCAGTAGCGTGAGAGCCAGTGGTGTACCGGGTCTGATTCGTCCGTCGGTCGGATCGGAGCGAATGTCGGCTCGATGCAAGCGCTCGTCGACAAAATACGGGCCTTCGGTTTGCTCTGGTCGAGCCACACATGATGGTCCACGTGTGCCTGCAACGGCGTGTCTAGGATACAGATTGCCGGCCATCAGCCAGGCCATACCCGTGGCGCCCAGATATGCCATCACTTCACGGCGCGAAAGGAGGCGCCTCGCAGGCCTGTCTTCATGTGTCATTGAGGTTCTCCTCCTTTCGAGCATGGAAACGTATCGAGTAAGCCGGCAGTCGCTCCCTGGGCGTGAGCGTCGCAGCCGTAGGATTATTCCATCAGCAGCAGGGATGCCCTATCATACAACCTGAACCGGTCGAGACACCATCCGATTGGACTGGCAAAGTTGGAATACCGTATGCCGAGAAATGGAGGCTCTGGTTTCATCCAGGCATACCGCACCAGGGCCACTTCGAATTCGAAAGGGAATCGATACGAGAAGGTATCGAGGCGAGTGGGTTCATGGACTTGGTTACGACGCCACGCTCAGGCCTCCGCTTTGTCAAGTTGGAAGTCTGTTTGGATAGGCGCGAGATCGTATTGGATAGGAGAAAAAGACTACGAGAGTCGAAGAACGACTGTGGAATGTGGGTTAGAGGAAGTGGTCCCAAGGCAGGTGCTTCTTGCCTGGAGCGTATCCAAGAACTCCGGTCCGCTCGCTGCTGACTCCCACACAGGCGATACCGGAGCTCCGATGTCTACCAGCCGCTGTGTTACACGGTGGCCGCTTCAACTTCTTTCGCGGCTTTGGCGGTGAGACTGTTTCTCCGATTATTGGCAATCGTCTTATCGATGACGGCCCCGCAGTTGACGCATTTCCAGGCATAGAAGGCCAGAAAAAAGTCCGAGAATCGTTCCAACATCATCAGTCCTTTGCATTTCGGGCAATCCATAATTATCGTCTCCCTCGTGAGGTGAATGAACCTGTACAGGGGTAGAGCAATTAATGGTCCAGCACGACAATGTTGAATTATCAATAACTTAGCATTGTGGGTACTACCTATACGTACAATACTGTACGGCATGTGTTACTTATGTTTTCAATTTTGTGCGGCACTTCATTTTTGGCGAGAAGGAGACGAGATGACACCGAAAATCGTGGATGTGGATATGGATACGTTGAGGGGTAATCCACACGCCTCATAGCGCGGCCATTTCCTTGAGAAAAGACGCCTAAGAGTCCGCGCAGAGCGACACGGGGCCGTTGCTTCCATTTCACGCCGTCTTCATGTTCCGGCTCAGTCTTTGATAGCCAGGCGTCCCTCATCCATATCGATCATGTCCAATGCGCTGAGGGAGCTGACATCGACTCGTGCCGCGAGTTCCGGGTAGACGCGCGTCCGATACTCCACGAGTGCCGCATCAGGCCGATAGTGATCGATCTGTTCGACCCACGCGCGCTTTCCACGGCGGTGGTCGGCCTCGCATGTTCCTGCACCCAGGCCAGCACCTCATCATCGGTGCGGCGAGAGAGAATCACCCGGCGCACCGCCTCGGCATTCAACCCAGGAAAGGTCAGAAATCGTCCGTCCAGCGTGAGACCAGCTTTGAGGGCATTGGCGGCATAGGTCTGCGAGAGTTGCCCTTTAGCAAGGAGACGGACTTTATCGATCAAGCGGGGAAGCAGGATATACCCACCAAGCGACTCGCGAGGCGATCGGAACGGTATTGGTGTTGGAACATCCATGATAGCCCCCAATGAATACTGATGCCGTATACTCTAAGCTTGACGACCAGAGAAATGTGGAACGCTGCGCGCCTCGAAAGGGAGGCTGACACCAAATCGTTCGTTCCTAGCGTAGAGCTAGAGTTTCTTTTCTGAATTGGTCGAGCTGGTCAATTAGGATAGAAATTTCATCGGGCACTTCGTCCTGCTGCATCGCGCTGATAATGTTAGTGGGTGTGATGGTAACTGAGCATTCCTGCTGGAGCCGTCGATTTAGCTGCGAGAGTAATTCTTTGCCCGGAACAATGGCTCTCCGTTTAGACCAGACTTTCCAAATATTCTCAAATTCCTCGAGGAGCTCCTGATTGATGGTCGCGTAATCTGTCCCAGGCTGTTTGGACTTTTCGTATGGAGTACGTTTAGCAAGGAATTGTGCGACCACCATATGCTTCAGTGGAGAAGTAAGTTGCTCTAACATATCTGCAGCCTGCCCGTCATAGGTAGCTTTCTTTTCTGTGCGTTTATTGTGCTCGTAAATCTGTCGCGTAATCGCTCGGTCTATTGCCGAGGCATCAAGTAGATAGTTCTCAATTTCCTTCCGCTTATGGATATGAACCAGGTCGGAAAACTTTCCAAGTTGAGCTCGCACCCCAGAGATCTCTTCCCTGGAGCGGTAATCCCGATCGAGAACTACTGCCTTGAGTATATTGTTGCCTAGCGTCAGCTCCATTCCTTTCGCGAGATCTCGTATTTTCTGCGGATTGAACCCCTCGGATGCAATAACGGCAAAATCAGAGCGGTTACTGACAGCCTGCTTCCCTAGTTTTCTCGCAAACGCTGCCAGAATTTGAAAATCGTGACCTTCAACAAATACTGCGCGTCGAGATTTAGCAAGCTGTGTCAAAGTCGGATTTAGATTTGATCCTAGCGCTCCAAAGACAGCTTGAAGCTCCACCGGATTGCTGATGCGTTTTGCTGAGTTAGCTTTCTTGTTTATCACCAAAAGATCGCCAGGGTCAGCTTCTGAAATAATCTCCGTCGAGTGCGTGGCGATCAAGACGTCCGATTTGATTTCTTTTAGCAGACTGACAAGCTGTCGTTGGATGTCTGAGTGAAGATAGATATCAGGTTCGTCAATTATCAGGAGAGAATCACTTTTGGCGCGAACGATGAAGGTGAGCATTTGACACCAGACTTGGAAGCCGAAACCTGCCCAGAAAATCTCACGAGGATATCGCTCTTCTGGGCAAAACATTCTGAGGATCGGCTTTTGATCCCCCACCTGAATTTCTGGAGGCTCGATATCCATGCCAGGCCAAGTGGATCTGATGAGGGCCTTGAATTGTTGGAAGTTCTCAGGATAGTGGTACCAAATGTTGCGAAAGTTTCTGGAAGCTCGGTGGGTTAACAGCGCGCGCCTCGCAGCCTCTTTCTGATACAGAAGTTCATCATGTTCCACCGGACCAAGAACTGGAACGAACCCCACGCTCGCCTTGTACTCTCTCTTGAAATCGGTTGTAGACCGGACAGGGCGTCCTTGGGTTTTGCAGATCATGTAACAGCTGTTTGTTTCAGGGAACCGAAGCTCGAGCCTATTGCCGCTTGAAAGTCTGAAGTCTATGATCGCTGGATGTGTGTCGTCGTAATTGGAAAATACGTTCTCCATTGATAGAGGTAGATCATCAAGGGGGACTCTGTATCCCCAAGACTCCTCACCTCGGAGATTCAGGAATTCTGGATTTCGTGCCGTTGCCTTGCGCATTCCTTCTGCAAGAATGCGAAAGGCGCCCAAAATGGTGGATTTTCCGGAATTGTTGGGACCAACGAGAATATTGAACCCACCTAGCGAAACAGAATACTGGCGCAATGCTTTGTAATTGCGAAACGATACTGAGGTGAATTGGTGGACATCGGACATTAATCCGCATTGTACTTTTATTTGGGTTCTTCGCGTGAGAGTATGGGTAAAAATGGTCATGGAATTGTCTGAGCGCCTTACTGGATGCGGGTTTCAGCAGATTTATACTGCCGCAGAAACTGGTATGATTTCGCAATGGCTACTGTACGCAAACACACGCGTCT
>JBBRRK010000096.1:0-14210 GCA_038200765.1 Nitrospirales bacterium | reverse complement strand
CATGGATCGACTGGTCCCGCTATTTGGTACGAGTTTGTGTGTAAGGATGAGAACAGATCCGAAGGCCGATGCTCTATCCAATTGAGCTACGTCTAGTGGGTCAGTCCACTTTGCTGTGTGACAGACCGGACCCCGGAGGAGATCCTGATTTGTTTTTCACAAGCCGTGAGGCCTACGCTCGCGGCCCTTTATTGCGCGGTGGGATCCGAATGGATTACCAATGCGATTCAGGCGGGATCAAGCCGCTGGAAGCAACGGCACTATGAGCTGATGAAAAAACAGAAGCCCAAACGCCCGTATCTGCTGAAGGCTACATGAACTGAACGGGACCAGGAGTTGATTGTCCGTTGATATCCGCCGGCGGGGACGCGGGCGCACCGAGCATGGGGGGATTGGGGGGTGTCGCACGACGCCCCCCTCCACTTCAAAGACCACAATGCTTCAAAGACTGTGTCCACAAAACCGGTAAGAACTCGGGCGGGTTCGAAAAGGAATGAGGTCCTGACACTTGCGGAAGAGCCTTATTGGCGTGACGGATTTCCTGATCTCTGGGATGTGCCGGGATACTGCACACAGAGGGCGTGAGGCCGGACCGGCCTGGGGGCTCGGGGACGCAGTCCCCGCTTCACTTGATCTATATGGTCATAGTAGAATGTAATCTCTCCCTTGATTCCGTTCAGACCCAGGTCTTCCTACTTCGCTGGTAGATGTGTTTTCGAGATTGAACTAAATCGTTTGTCCTTTAAACCTACAGAAGTTTCGGTAAGAAAACCTCGTAATTCACGCCTGAGAGCGTTATATTCTGTTGACCATAAGTAAGAAGTCTAATGACAGCTTATCCCTTACTGGACTACCAGGAAGCCAGCAAAACACATCCTTCGTCGGTATGGCGCTCCACCTCGGACGCTTACATTAAAATGCAACAGAGACGTCTTGAGTCAGGAAAAACACAAAACCTGAGGTGATTTGGTGAGTAAGCCGAGTGTTATCTTGCAGGTGCCTGAACTGATAAAGGAAAAGGCTGAGAAATTGCGCAATTTGTTGGTGGAGGTTTTCATTAAAGAATGCCAACCGCTGGAAGTGGGGGAGGGCAGTCTATATCTTCTAGCCGATCGCTGCACCGACGCCCTCTTCTGCGAATGCCACATCAAGGCCAGCACTTTAGTGACCCACGGCACTGTTGACGTTCCACTCGATCCAGAGGAGCAGGCAGAGTATAGAGCTAACAGGGAGGTAGTTGAAGACCATGTGGCATACGAGCGTATGAAGGCCGATGCAATGAACGGCCGCGCGTTCAGTAATTTGGTAGTTGAATTCCGATTACCTGAAGAAGGTGAGCGATCGCTAATGGTAATCGGGGGGCAGCACCGTTTCCTAGCTATCCAATCAGCATATGAGAAGGGGGTCGATGAGTATCACGGGCTCAAGGTTTATTTTGACTTGGATACTGATGAGCGACTTGATGTGCAGCTAATATCGAACACTAACATAGCTGTCTCGGGCGACCTTTTGGATAGAATGTATGAGACATGGGCTGGGCCGGAATTGCGGACTTGGTGCCAAGAGGTAGGCCTGCTATACGAAGGTCAGGATTTCGCCGACAAAAGGCAGCGGGGACAACCCATTACCGTGCGAGCAGCCAGGACATTCATTATGAACTATTTGGCCGGAAAAGAGGTTGACTCGGAGAATTTCGACAAAGTAGTCACAAGTCCTACCATAGCCAAAACCGGGACTGATGATCCGGAATGGAAACGGTTGAAAGAAAAGAACCCCAGAATGTGGAACGACCTCGGCATGAAGACGGCGGGCCGGGAGTTTTCTGCACTAACAAAGGCACAACTCGATTCCTTCACCGATCCAAAAACGGAGCGCCGCACCAATGTTGATTTTGCCGAAAAGGCTTCCAACTACGCCATTCTGTCGGCATGGGCTTACACTGTTGGGCTTTTGGCATCCAATCCAACGAGATTGCAGCGGCACTTTTCGCTCAAGGATGTGAAGAGCAAAGATCCTCTCAACGCGGCAGGTCTGGCTGGGGGTCGTCACAGGACAGATGCTGAGAGTTATCGTGGATTAGGTTACCGAACTGACGCCAAAGAAAGAAGGCGGCTCGTTGAATTGTTCTTCCTCCAGGCAGAAAAGGGCGAAGGTATCAGTAATGCCCTAATCGATTTGGCCATTAAGAAGTATCATGCAAAGCTAGCCTTGGCGGAAGTTTGGGAGGCAGAATCCAAGTCATGAGGTTGGAAACAGCCGATGACTTTGCCAGTCTCCTCTTTGAGCAAGCAAAAGCTTTTCTGCAAAAGTATCATTCTCATAAAGAAACTCCCACAGCCGTGGCATATCTTCACGCATCGCTGCTTCTGGGTTACTGCGCGCTTGAGGCGCACATCAATAACGTTGCCTCCGATTTTGCGGATAACCCAAAATTTTCTATTCTGGAACGAAGTCTCCTCCAGGAGCGTGAGATATCATTGAAGTATGGACGGTTCGAAGTCACCAACAGTGTAAAGATATTCCGCCTCGAAGAGCGATATGAATTTCTTTACAGGCGATTTCATAAGCAGGCATTAAACAAGGATGATGCGTGGTGGAGTCGGCTGAAGGCAGGGCTTGAACTTAGGAACGCAATTACCCACCCTCGCACACTTCGCACCGTTACCGAGAAAGAAGTAGCGAATTCCTTGAAAGCCGTTCTTGCAGCTATCGATGCCTTGTACCAGGCGGTCTATAAGAAGTCGTATCCAGGCAAAGGAAGGCGGCTTGATTCGTTATTCGAGCTATGAGCTTGCGTTCAGTCAGCCATTCTTGTAAAGAGCCCTGTCAGATTCCAAACCTAAGAGGAGCTTTTTCCCTCCTAGCAGGAGACGTCGATATTAGTGCTCGACGTAGAATCTCTATTTATAGACTGTGGTAAACCCTGATCCCGGCTTTACTCCCGGTTCAGAATATAACGTAGTATCATTAAGTAATAACAATAATACCGAACTTCTTGATGTCATTCTTTTGGTGTCGTAGGCCGTCGCTCCTGATCGCCAGTGGTCGTCGATGCGTTGGGCGTACTGCAAATCTGCGGTGCGGTCTCATAGAAGAGCCACTTTCGGCTCGTTGTACATCATAGCCAGTAATCGGAAGACTTAAAATCGCTTTTCAAATTGTCTCAACCGAGGGGTTCACCCCAATTAGCTGTGCTAATTTTGTGCTCAAAATCCTCACAAAAGACCGAATCAGATAGAAGCAATGGAATCAGTAGAAAACTAACAAGCTCATGATTTTCAAAGATAAACGGGGAAACCTTCGTAACATCGAGCGGTTCGAATCATGGGCCATCTCCCACTCTTAATCAGCGGGCCGTAGGTTCGACCCCTACACGGCCCACCAAATTCTTCAACAACTTCCGTCAGTATTCGCTAGTGCCAACCCTGCCATTTGTGCCATGTGTGCTAATGAAATGGACCCAGCCTTCTTCCCACACGAGCCTCAGGCGAGGCAAGATGAGGTTGTGAGAGCGCACAACCTACACTCATCAGCAGGAAGAAGGGAGGGGCTGTTATGCACACGACGATCTTGGGAATCGATGTGGCAAAAAACGTGTTCCAGTTACACGGGGTGGATGCGCGAGGGCGAGCCGTGCTCAGCCGACGCGTGAAGCGTCAGCAGTTATTGGAGACGGTGGCGAACCTGCCGGCCTGTGTGATCGGGATGGAGGCGTGCGGGAGTGCGCAGCACTGGGGTCGAGCGTTCGAACAGCTTGGGCATACCGTCAAACTGATGCACCCGAAGTATGTGAAGCCCTACGTCAAGACCAACAAGAATGATGGGCGCGATGCGGAAGCGATCTGCGAAGCGGTGGGACGACCCACCATGCGCTTTGTGTCGATCAAGACGGTCGAACAAGCCGACCTGCAGGCCGTGCATCGGACGCGATCCCTCTTCGTGAAACACCGCACCGCCGTCATCAATCAGATCCGGGGTTTGTTGGCCGAGTATGGGTTGGTGATTGCGCAATCCCCGGAGAAGGTCCGGCCCGCCTTAGTCCGGTTTCTGGATGACGCGGAGTCGGGGTTGACCGCGTTTGCCCGAGACACCTTCGCCGAGCTGTATGCGCAACTGACGGAGCTCGACTCGCGTATCGAGCGGGTGACGCACCGGGTGGAGCGTGTGTATCGGACGCATCCAGTCTGCCAGAAACTGGCGGCGGTGCCGGGGATTGGTCCGCTGACGGCCACCGCATTGCTGGCGACAGTCGGTCGACCCCAGGCGTTTCAGAACGGGCGGCATCTGGCGGCCTGGTTGGGCCTGGTGCCTCGGCAATATTCCAGTGGGGGCAAGGAGCGGTTAGGCGGGATTTCGAAACGAGGCAGTCGGTCTGTGCGGACGCTGCTGATTCATGGGGCGGGCGCCGTCGTGCAACGAGCCGCGCGGCGGACCGATACGCAGGGACGGTGGCTGTGCGCGCTCAAGCCCCGCAAAGGCACCAACGTGGCCGCGGTCGCCTTAGCCAACAAAAATGCACGAGTGATCTGAGCCTTGTGGCCCATGATAAGGCGTATCGAGCACCCGCCTAGGTGCAGGAAGGGTCGCTATGGTCTTTAGGACGAGAGGAGAGGAGAGGAGACGCGAACCGGATCACACCAGGAGGATTCACACCACGGAGTGCAGCGCGGACGATCCGTGATGACACCAGAGGGACACCCAGCGCGTTCAGACCCTGGACAAATTGTCGGCCCCGACGAGGCCGTTGTGCTCATGAGGAGAACGCGCGCGTATTTCATCAAGGCCCGGACACATCTGTGGTCCACCGAGAGGCCGGATATATAAACGCAGCCCTACATGTATTGGTTCATCGCGTGACACACCGCCGTTGCACCGAAGGCTGGGTCCATATATCATTTTGTGCTAAAAATCTTCACAAACGACCGCGGGCCGTAGGTTCGACCCCTACACGGCCCACCAAAAATCAACCGCTTACAAGCCGCAATCCTCTTCCAAGTCGCCGGTGTAGACGCCGTGTAGACGGATGGGAGGCAATTATTTTTCTGCCACTGCCCCCTCTAAGGGTCTTCACATCTTCGAGATTTCCGGTCTGAAAGAGTTCTTGCAAAGCCCCTACTTCTTTGAAAGAATCATCCATATTTATTTCAAAGCTAGACACGCTTTGAAAGCCGACTTACATTCAGGGTTCCCACACGATGAATCCAAAAGACTTCCGAACCCCGAGCGCGGGCAAGGTTATCCGAACACCCACCGGCTATACGGCGTTCATTCCAGCCAAGCTGCCGCCCACGCTTAACTACGATGACCAGTTTGTGCTGTTGCTGTCTCGGGCCGATGCCGCTCTTAGTGAACTCTCAGGATTAGGCCGACATCTCCCCAACCCGCACCTCTTGATAGCCCCCATGTCCTACGCGAAGCGGTCTTGTCCTCCCGTATCGAGGGAACGAGAGCCAGCCTATCTGATTTGTTCATAGATGAGATGGAAGGGCCAAGACAGCGCACCGAAGATCATGACGTTCAAGAAGTACGAAATTATGTCGCTGCGATGGAACATGGTCTCGAACGACTACAGAAGCTCCCTCTGTCGCTCAGGCTCGTTCGAGAGATGCACGGGCGACTGATGAAAGGAGTACGGGGCGAGCGAGCGACGCCCGAAGAGTTTCGCCGCAGTCAAAACTGGATTGGCCCATCAGGGAGCACCGTCGAAACTGCTCCCTATGTCCCTCCGCCACCGGAATACTTGGACGACTTGCTGGGAGATTGGGAACGATTTCTCCACAAGCGGAATACGCTCCCCGATCTCATCCAGTGCGCCATCATGCACGAGCAATTTGAAGCGATTCACCCGTTTCTGGATGGGAATGGTCGACTGGGAAGGCTCTTGATCACCCTCTTTCTCATCGAGCGGGGTCGGTTGCCGCAACCCCTTCTGTACCTATCCTCTTATATCGAGGCCCATCGCCAAGATTACTATGATCTTCTGCAACGAGTCAGAACTCACGGGGACTGGATGAGCTGGCTCCAATTCTTCATTGCTGGCGTCACAGAAATTGCTCTTGAAGCCGTGGGACAGGCTGGCCGCCTGATGGAACTTCGTGAAAGATTCCGCGCTCGTCTTCGCGACAAAGCAAAAGCATTGGCATTGCTGGACGAACTCTTTCTGAACCCATATATGTCCGTCTCACGGGCTGAACATGTTCTAAAGGTCTCTAATCCCACCGCAAGACAGGCCGTGATGCTCCTTCAGCGAAAAGGAATGTTAGAAGAAATTACCGGGCGCACGTGGGGAAAGCTGTACCTGGCAAAACCCATCATGGAAACAATCGAGTTGAAGGGAAAAGGCAAATAAGCGCCCTGAGGGGTTGAAGCGCACTCTTCAAAATGGACTCGGATTCGTACCGGCCCGCCACTCTTAATCAGCGGGCCGTAGGTTCGCCCCCTACACGGCCCACCAAACCTCGCTTGCGCGTGCCATTCGCCTAGATACCAGGGCGAACGGATAAAACCCTCAAGTGTTCGGTACAGCCCCAGTAGTCCTACGAATCCCTACGGTCGCGGCCTTCGAATTGAAGGACGCTGATCCAGCCGCTGCACCGCTCCATGTGCTCTCACGGCTGATTGCCCCAGGACAGCGGGTGACGAATGGGGAGTCTGACGGGAAGCCTTCACTGGGCAAGAGGGTCACGTGAAGTGTCCGCACCTATCGCCGTAAGAAGGCAATCCACCGCCATAGGTTCAGCAGGCTCGCGAGAGAGGCTGCCACGTAAGTGAGCGCGGCTGCGGTGAGGATACGGCGGGCTCCCTGTTCGTCTTCAGGCGACAGGTAGTTTTTTTGCTGGAGTATCGGCAGTGCGCGCCTGAAGCTGGCGTCCCACTCGACCGGAAGCGTGACAAGGTGCACCAGCGTGGCGATCCCCATCGTCGCGATCCCGGCAACCATGACGACGACACCTGCCATAGGGGTCTGAGCCAACGTCGCCGCGATGGGAATGCCCATCATCACGATCCCTCCGAGCTTTTGCGCTCCCTGCGCGACCCGCACCAGACGCGTGCGCTCGATGAACGGCTGATAGCCCGCCCGGTCTTGTATGGCATGCCCGACCTCGTGGGTAGCCACGGTGATCGCGGTGAGGGATTTCCCATTGAATTTATCGGGCGTTAGGCGGACCGCTTTGGCCTCAGGATCGTAATGGTCGCCCAGCTCGGTGGCTTCCACCTTGATCTGCGTCAGATCTAACTGATCGAGCAGGTGGCGCGCTAACTCCGCTCCAGTTCCCGGATAGTCAGGACGGGGTTTACTGTGCTGGGCAAAGACCCGCTTGGTCCACAGTTGCGGACCGAATACAATGATCACGACAATAATCAACAGCAGGATTAGTCGCACCCTCTACCCCCTCCCCTATCAACCGCGGCATTCGACGGGCCATCAGCACAGACCGCTGTGAAATCGATCCCCTGTTCACTCACGATAGCACAATGGATGGATGGAAGGGACGGGTCACGTCATAGACCTCATTCGGTCTCAATGAGCGTGAGGCCACGGATGCATTGGATACAGTAGGGGGGGCGCTCACTATGAGGACAACCGTTGGCCGTGACGATGTGGGCTCAGCCAACCATGAGGGTGAGTTTCAATAGGAACGAAAACGTCTGACTCATTTTCTACGATCGTGTGCGAGCCGTCGCCCACTATCAGGCTTGCGCAAGACGCTCAACTACGGAGATTGAGGGGGACATAGTCTCTCGCCGGAGGCCCCGTGTAGAGTGCCCGTGGCCTGATCAGCCTATTATGGTCCTGCTGTTCGATGACGTGTGCGCACCAGCCGGTGATGCGTGAACAGACAAAGACCGGTGTGTAGAGCTCTCGCGAAATGCCCATCAGGAGATAGGCTACCGCCGTGTAGAAATCAAGGTTGGGGTAGAGACCTTTCTCCTGCTGTACCACCCGATCAATGGTCGCCGCAATTTCGTACCAGCGGTGATCGAAACAGATCCGGCCCAAGGACTCGGCATGCTGTTGAATGATGGCCGAACGAGAGTCACCTGTCTTGAGTACACGATGGCCGAAGCCCATGATCCGTTGTTTGTTGGCCAACGATTCCCGTACCCATGGCTCCGCTCGTTCGGCGGTCTCAATCTCGCAAAACATCTCTGCAACGGCCTCATTCGCTCCTCCGTGGAGCGGCCCCTTCAGCGTACCAATAGCCGAGGTGATGGCCGAGTGCATATCCGTCATCGTCGAGGCGGTCACACGGGCCGAGAAGGTGGAGGCATTGAATTCATGCTCCGCATAGAGCGTAAGCGACACGCCGAGTACGTGGGCCATGGCGGTGGTCGTCGGATCGTCTCTCCGGTCGGACAATAGAAACAGTAGGTTTTCGGCAAAGCTCAAATCGGCTTGGGGTTCGACAAGAGGTTTCCCGTTCGCGAGCCGATAGGTGGTCGCGATGATGAGCGGAATTTGCGCCATCAGTCGAATGGCTTTACGCACGTTGGCGTCGTGAGAATTGTCGGAGGCGTCCGGATCGGCCATGCCCAGCAGCGAGACGCTGGTCCTGAATATGTCCATCGGATGCGCAGCCGGAGGCAGCACGCCAAGGAACGATTCGACAGGGCCAGGGAGCATGCACCCTGCCGCAAACCGGGTTGAAAAATCCTGTAATTCGCTTTGCGTCGGCAGCTTGCCGAAGAGCAGTAAATAGGCGACTTCCTCGAAACGGGCCTTTCCTGCTAAATCGCTTACCGCATATCCGCGGTATCTCAACCCCCCTTCGCCTTCATCCACATGGCACAGGGCAGTTTCGCCGGCCAAGACGCCGTCAAGGCCCGGACTGTACGCCGGATTTTTGTACTATTATCCGGTGGCATGGTCATCACCCATCGAGTGAAATTGCCGATCCCGTTGTTCATATTCTTCATACCGCAGCAGGTCGTAGAGTTGCTGCCGGGTATGCATCTGGCCCACCAGTTCGCGCTGCGAACCGTGGTTCCTCAGTTCAGCCAACACTCGCTCGATCGCCTTCGTCGCCATACGGAGGGCCGTCACAGGAAAGAGCACCAGACGATAGCCGAGATCTTCGAACTCATGGACGCTCAGATAGGGAGTCTTCCCGAATTCGGTCATGTTCGCGACCAGCGGCACGTGGCCGCCTTCCTTGGCGAGTTGCCGAGCAAATGTGCGGAATTTGTCGGCAGATTCAAGGGCTTCGGGGAAGATGGCGTCGGCGCCGGCATCGATATAGGCCCGTGCCCGTCGCACAGCTGTATCCAGTCCCTCAACCGCGCGGGCATCTGTACGGGCGACGATGAAAAAATCGCGATTCCTCCTCGCGTCGCTCGCCGCGCAGATCTTTGCCACCATTTCACTCGTCTGGACCAGGCGCTTTCCCGGCAGATGCCCGCACTTCTTGGGCAACTCTTGATCTTCGATCTGCATCCCTGCCAAACCAGCCTGCTCGAATTCCGTCACAGTGCGCATCACCGAGAGGGGAGGACCGAAGCCCGTGTCCGCATCCACAATGGCCGGAATCGTCACAGCCTTGGCGATGGAGGCGGCATCGGACACCACCTCCGTGAGGGACAACAACCCAATATCCGGTAGTCCTCGCGCAGCCGAGAGCGCGGCGCCTGAAACGTAGAGAGCCTGGAACCCGGCACGCTCAATCTGCATGGCCGTCAAGGCATTGAACGCCCCTGGGAACACGATGGTCTGCGTATTGAGCAGGTCGCGGAGACACCGTGCTTTGGATTGCGTGGGTTGATCCATCATGGAATTGAGCCTCGCCCTTTTACCTTCAATAACGGCATCAACACGCCGACATCTTTGAGTCGGTCGAACGTCCACACCATGTCGATGACCTTTTGCATGCGCGCACGATCTAATTTTTCTGTCGCCAACTGCCGAAACTTGTCCTCGACTTGCTGATCGGACATTCGGTGCTGGGGGTGGCCGAGGGGATAGTCCACCTGGTGGACATAGTGGTTCCTCGCCTTTGTCCGAACGGTGATGCGCGTCGCCATCGTCTCCGGATATCGGTCGACGAATTCGGGCTGGGGTACGACGCGCACCTTCTGCATCAACGCATGCAGTGCCGGGTCGGTCAGGCATTTCTCGTCGAACGAGCGCAGCGTGACCTTTCCGTCCAGCAACGCAACGGCCACGCAGTACGGGAAGCTGTGATCGGCGGTCTCTCTCGTGCGAGGGCGCCATTTTTCAGGGTCTCGTCCGATGATTTCAATGGCGACATCGTAGCTGCCGACTTCAATGTCAGTGATGTCGGCGAGTGCATCGACTCCTTCTCTTTTGAGGAGATCCTCTCTGAGCGCAAGGGCGGCTTCCACTGCCGTCTGCCCGTGGTATTCCACCGGGTAATGTTTAAATGAGGTATAGGAACGGCATCGTTTCACGAACTATCCTGTCCCACCTCCAAATCTGTTCAAGGCTCTCGAGCGAGGCAGACCGTGGCAGCCAAAAAAGTCGCACCGCCAAAGTTCCAGAAGTTCCTCGCACAAATCCGTAGAGGCAAAACGACGCTGACGTGCGCGAAGAAGCAGATTTTCTTTTCGCAAGGGGATGCGGCGGATGCGGTGTTCTGGATCCAGGCGGGCAGCGTGAAGCTGACCGTCGTCTCGCAGCAGGGCAAGGAAGCCGTCCTCGCGATTCTTGAACCGAATTCCTTTATTGGGGAACCCTGCCTCGCCGGACAGACTCTTCAGGCGGTGACCGCGACCACCATGGAAAACTCCCGCATCCTGCGCATCGATAAAGACGTCATGATCCGTATGCTTCACAAGGAGCCCGCGTTCGGCGAGATGTTTATCTCCTATTTGCTGACGAAGAGTGTTCGCATCCAAGAGGATTTGGTGGATCAACTCTTTAATTCCAGCGAAAAGCGGCTGGCGCGGCTGCTGCTGTTTATGGCCCACTTCGGAAAAGAAGGCAAGCCGGAGCCGATCATCGCGAAGATCAGTCAGGAAACGCTGGCTGAGATGATCGGAACGACGCGATCCCGCGTCAGTTTCTTTATGAATAAGTTCCGCAAACTGGGCTTCCTGGAGTACAACGGCGGGCTGCATGTACACAGTTCCCTCCTCAATGTCGTCCTCCACGACTAGTGGACCTTCGTTTCTCTTTCCATTCGGATATCCGACCTAGCAGGCTGCGGGAAAACTCAGTTTACGCTCAAATCCCGCGGTGTTCTTACGCGTGGCGTTGACACATGAACAACTCGCAGGATGCTCAAAAAGACCGTCCAGCAAGGCCGTAGCGAGCGAAAAGGCGAGGCGTACGCTTCGGTACGTTGAGCCTCTGAGCGATGCGAGAACGCCGCTGACGAACTTTTTCAGCATCCTGCGAGACGAGTGCGTTCAAAGCCACTTCGGCGTTGAACGTCGCCTTACAGTGAACGTTCTCACACCATGAATCCCAAAGACTTACAATCCCCGCGCGCGGGCACAGTCACCCGGACGCCTAACAGGCCGCAAAAGAACCATGTTGACAGAGCAGCACTTCGATACTCTGTACGTCCGGGACAAGAAAACAGCAGTCGCGCGGACATTTCCAACATCCTGCTCGTACAAGAGGCCTGTGCGGGAACCAAGGCTGAATGAGAACCGATAGGATGATTCGAAGGACTTACTTCACGAAAGAGCGGTGATTGTCGTGGGAATGGCCGTCTCGAAGCCGCTCGTGATGGCGGCCAAGGTAGAAGCCGTTCACAAGCCAAAGGGCCGCAATTGGGACGACGGCGAACGCCGTTTCGCCGATGGTGAGTCCCGCCGATTGCAAAGCGTTGGAGAACCAACTACTGGCCATGTCCCCGCCGCGATGCACGACTGTGTCGATCACGTTCTTCGCCTGATACTTCTCTTCTTTCGAGACCACGGTGAACAACGTCTCCCGAGTCGGCTTGGCAATCGCAAACTCCCCGGCTCGCCGCAGGACACCGAAGACCACCAGCACAGCTAAAATCGGCGCCAGACCAAAGACGGAGAACCCCACGACGTTGAACGCCGGGACGAGGACAAGCATCGCCGTCACTCCAAGTCCCGCAAGCAACCGTCCTGTTAGAAACACCTGCGCGAGGACCGTCAGGCCGTTCACGGCAAAATCGACCCACGCGAAAAGCTGGGTGCGCTCCTCAGCGCTGCCCACCACTTGAGGCACGAGCACCATCTGCTGGCTGTACAGCGTTGTCGAGAGCACGGAATAGCAGGCCAAGTAGAGGCAGATACCCAGCAAATAACGAGAGTGCAGAATCTTTGTGAGACCGATCCAGAGACTGGGTGGCGCGCGCTCATCGACCTCGACTTTGAGAATCGTGGTGCCCGCTCCTTCCCCGGTGTGTCGAGGGTACGTTCGAAGAACGGCGAAGAAACAGGTCATGGCTGCCAGCAACAACCCGATGGAGACCAACAACAAAGGAACCACGCCCAGAGAGGGCACCATCAGCGCGGTAAACAGCGGGCCAGCCACAGCCCCGCTGCTCCCACCTGCAGCAATGAATCCGAATAGTCGTCGCGCGGACTCATTGGAGTACAAGTCTGCCATGACGCTCCAAAACACCGAGACCACGAATAGGTTGAAGACGCTCACCCACACAAAGAACACTGGTGCCACCGTCGTGCGAGGGAGGTCGCTTATCAGGGCGAGGAAAAACAGGAACAGATTGCTCGAGAAAAAAAGGTAGATCGTTGGAATCAGCCGGCGAACCGGGAGACGTCCGGCAATCCAGCCGAAGAGCGGCACCAAGACCAACATCGAGACGAATACGGCAGAAAAGAGCCACGGCAGGTTCTGCGCACCTGCTTGCACGCCCATTTCATCGCGCACCGGTCTCAAGACATAGTACGAAGCCAGCAGGGTGAAGAAGTAGAGAAACGACCAGAGGAGGGCGCGCAATTCTTGGCGGTCGACGGGAACAAACCGGCTGAGGATGCGATGGAACGATGATGGAGTGAGAGGCGGCATTCGGGTAGGTTCGAATGCGGGGACTATACAGGAAGCGAATGTTGGAAGCTACTTGCGTGTAGGAAAGAGAGACCAAGCCATTTGTCGAGACACGGCATGAATGTGGACGGATCGCAGATGTCGTCGTCCCCGTGTCTTGTACTTTGAAAAGAATCGCTCAACGTGCCAGACGGCGCACCGGCCTGTTCAGAACCCTCGACATATCATGTATGGTCAACCGTCACGTTTCTCGACCTTCTCCTGCCCACGGGGAATCTCCAACTTTACAACAACCAACTTGAGCAGCGGCAAAGGAATCTGTTCGAATCATTGGTCTTCTGTCACTACGAAATCAGCGAACTGTAGATGCTCCCCCTGCTAGGCCCACGACACTCCCTCTCACACTTTCAACCACTTGCGATATTGGCTGACAGAACTCCATGGTATTTCTTTCACACACATCATCATTCTTAATACAACTGTAACATTGGAGGTCTATCCTCTCATCGGATGACTCAGGTCCATGAGCGTCTCACTGTAGCCTCGAACGGCTCTGCCGATCACCATATGACAACCCATGCGCCCAAGAAGATACTTGTCGTCGAAGACGAAGCAGACATTGCTCAGTTGGTGAAGCTGTATCTTGATAAAGATGGATTTCGAACGACGATCGTCTCAACAGGTAGCGAAGCCCTCGCGATAATCAAGACCCATCGCCCCGATATGGTCATTCTGGATCTCATGCTTCCTGAGATGGACGGATTGGAGATCTGCAAGAAGATCCGCACGGCATCGGACACTGCCTTGCTCCCTGTCCTGATGTTGACCGCCAAGGCCGAAGAGTCCGACACCATCATCGGACTCGAACTGGGAGCTGATGACTATGTCACCAAGCCGTTTAGCCCAAAAGTGTTGGTCGCACGAGTCAAAGCTCTGTTCCGACGATTAGAGCGAACCCATGACCCGAAGCAAACGTCCTACGCCTACGGTTCGCTGGTGGTGGATCTCTCACGACACGAAGCGCTGGTCGATGGGAAGGAAATCTCCTTGACCGCAAAGGAATTTGGATTACTCGAACAACTCTTGCGTCACCCTGGCCGGGTCTTGACTCGCGATGTCCTCTTGAATGCGGTGTGGGGCTATGACTACTACGGCACCACCAGAACTGTGGACGTACATATCCGACGACTGAAGATCAAGATCCCGCTACTCGACGATGCGATCATCGCGGTTAAATCCCTCGGATACAAACTGTCTGATC